>NZ_JBHUJW010000042.1:0-47058 GCF_042683565.1 Brevibacillus sp. GCM10020057 | reverse complement strand
TGAGGTTGATAGGTTCGGTGTGGAAGCGCGGCAACGCGTGGAGCTGACGAATACTAATCGGTCGAGGACTTATCCACACACCCTTGGCAAGCATGCAGATCCAGTTTTCAAGGAATGAATTTTTTCACATGGAGCTGTGGTGAAGTTGGAGTTCACGCCGGTCTGTCACACCGGAGGTCGCGGGTTCGAGTCCCGTCAGCTCCGCCATTTCTAAAATAGCGCAGGCCTCTCACCTGTAACAGGTTTACCCAAGGCGGGAATCAGAGAGGGAAAATAAGCACGCAAATCATGGCTCGGTAGCTCAGTCGGTAGAGCAGAGGACTGAAAATCCTCGTGTCGGCGGTTCGATTCCGTCCCGAGCCACCATGTGCGAGCCATTAGCTCAGTTGGTAGAGCATCTGACTTTTAATCAGAGGGTCGAAGGTTCGAGTCCTTCATGGCTCACCAGTTTTTACAAAACCAAAACAGCTGAAAACATGTTAAGATGTGCGGACGTAGCTCAATTGGTAGAGCGTCGCCTTGCCAAGGCGAAGGTCGCGGGTTCGAGACCCGTCGTCCGCTCCATTATTGTCCGTAAACACCACTTGCTATGTAGCCAGTGGTGTTTTCCTGCTTCTGCACACAGAACATTTACAAGACGAGTCAGCTTGTAGGGCGCGAGCGCATCTGGTACGATACTTGGAGTGCTGCTCCTACGATGTTGGAGGTTCTATGAAACATAACAAAAGTATTCTGAAGAAAACGACTGTCGTTGATTTCAAGCAAGATGCCGCTTTTTTTGTGGATCGTGGCACGCGCTTTTTGAATCGGTACGACTACGAAAAAGCGTTGCGCTCCTTCCGTCGGGCGATCGAGCTCGAACCTACCAATGCAGAGTGCTACTGCCATCTGGCAAGTGCGCTGGCAGAGACGGGTCAGTTTGAAGCATCGAATGATGTCCTCTATGAGGTAATAGAAAAATGGGATACATCCATGTACGAAGTGTATTATTACATGGCCAACAACTACGCCAACCTGGAAGACTACCAGATGGCAGAAGAAATGGCGATTCGCTATCTCCAGGAAGACAGCAAGGGGATATATCGGGCGGACGCCGAGGAACTGCTGGACTACATCTATTTTGAACTGGATATGCCTCCCCGCCATTTCCTCCCCGGTGAAAAGGAAGATGTCTATAGCAAGCACGAGCGCGCACGACGCAGCCTGGAGGAAGGACGCTTCCTGGAAGCGTTGGATATTCTGAAAGAGATCGTGGAGACCGATCCGTCTTTTCTGCCAGCCTGGAACAATCTGTCGCTCGCCTACTATTACGTAGGGGACTTCCAGAAAGCCATGAGCACGATCGAACAGACGCTGGAGAAGGAACAGGGCAACCTGCATGCGCTCTGCAATCTGGCGGTGCTGCTGTCGCATCACAACCGTACGTCTGAGCTGATTGTGCTGATGGACATGCTGAAAAAAGTCGTTCCGTTCCATCCGGAGAACACCTACAAGCTGGCGACGACGATGGGCGTGCTCGGCCAGCACGACGAGGCTTACGCCCACTACCAACGGATGCTGAAATCCGGCCGACCCCACGAGGCGTGCACCTACCATTACGCAGCCATCTCGGCGTACTTGAGCGGGCGTAAAGACCAGGCACTGCGCTGGTGGCAAAAAGCGAAGCAAATGGACCCGGAAGCCGGCGTAGCCGACCAGTACATCCAGATGGTAAAAAACGAACGAGAAGGGGAGACTATAAAACCGATCCCTTACCAATACAACCCGCCGCAAAAAGAGGTCTCCTGGGAAAAGGCATCGTTTAGTGGCGTGGAGGATTTCAAGAACGATCCGATGATCCGGGCCTCCTTGCTGTGGGCGCTGCAGCATGGCCGGGACGAAGTGAAGTTTGCCGTGCTGCAGACGCTGTCGCTGATCGGCGATGACGAAGCGGAGACAGCGGTCCGCCAGTTTTACCATTCGACCGACAACCAGCAGCTGCAAAAGCTGGCCTTGCTCGCGCTGGCAGACATGGGGGCCGCCATGCCGGATAATGCGCAGAAGTCTGCAGCCAGTTCCATCGCTCACCAGCAGGGGGCGGAAAGTGTAGAAGAAGCCATTCGCCTCTTCATGATCCAGGACGGGCGCGCAGCAGCCGGAAATTGGTGCCTGCAGTTCTGGCAGGAGCACCAGGAGTTTGCCAAAAGCCAAGTACAGGTGCGGAAAACATTCGCATGGGTTGCCGCATTAGAATATGTATACGGAACCGTTACCGGCGAGAAGCAATCACAGGCTTCTCTGGCGCAAAAGTACGGGGTGTCAGTCTCTACCGTCGCCAAATGCGTAAAAGTGCTGCTGATGCTTGATTTTAAATAGATTATTACATTATAATTAATCTAAACAAGAGGGCTTGGCTGGTTGCTCCCAACGCATTCGCGGAGCGGCCGTTTTACGAGGACAATCCTGCTGGAGTGAAGGAGGCTTTCCATATGAGTGAGCAAAAAATTTACGATGTCATTATCGCCGGTGCCGGTCCCGCTGGTATGACGGCTGCCGTATACACTTCCCGTGCGAACATGAGTACCTTGATGCTGGAGAGAGGGATTCCTGGCGGCCAAATGGCGAATACCGAAGAAATCGAGAACTACCCGGGGTTCACGTCCATTCTCGGTCCAGACCTGTCCACCAAAATGTTTGAGCATGCGCAGCAGTTCGGCGCGGAATACGAGTACGGCGAAATCAAGGAAGTTCGCGACGAGGCACCGTACAAACGTGTGATCACAGGCGACAAGGAATACCTGGCCAAATCCGTCATCATCGCGACAGGGGCAGAACACCGCCTCCTGGGCGTACCCGGCGAGAAAGAGCTGTCCGGCCGCGGCGTATCGTATTGCGCAGTGTGTGACGGCGCCTTCTTCCGCAACAAAGAGCTCGTGGTCGTAGGCGGAGGCGACTCTGCAGTAGAAGAAGCGGTATTCCTGACACGCTTTGCGTCCAAAGTGACGATCATTCACCGCCGCGATCAGTTCCGCGCCCAAAAAATCTTGCAAAAACGCGCGTTTGAAAATGAAAAGATCGAAGTCATCTGGGATACAACCGTCAAAGAAATCCGCGGCGAAGGCAAAGTCCAATCGGTCCTGCTGGAAAACATCAAAACAGGCGAGCAGCGCGAATTTGCGACCGACGGCGTGTTTATATACGTTGGCATGGACCCGTTGACCGAGAGCGTGCGCTCGCTGGGAATTACGAATGAAGCAGGCTACGTGCTGACCGATGAAAAAATGCACACCAAAGTCAAAGGCGTATTCGCCGCTGGTGACGTCCGCGAAAAAATGCTGCGTCAAGTGGTGACCGCTACCGGTGACGGTTCCATCGCTGCCCAATCTGCTCAACATTACGTGGAAGAGCTGAACGAAGCATTAAAGGAACAAAATGTCACAATCTCTTAACCTGGTTGTAACATAAGTGAAATATTTGGGATGTAAGATAAAGACAATGAATTGACCCCCTTATCCATATAGACAGTTGTTGCGTGACTGGCATTCAGTCACGCATCTTTTTTTGTTCAGGGCTTGTACCTCGGCTCGGGAAAACAGGGGTTGCATGTAAAAGGGTGCGAATATGCCGGGCAATATGGTATGCTATTGTCAGAATCGTAGGAGGCGAGTTGTGTGACAGAATTGGGAAACGATAAGGCCATTAATCTGCTGATCATTACGGGGATGTCAGGTGCCGGAAAGACGGTGGCTGTACAAAGCTTGGAGGATTTGGGCTACTTTTGTGTAGACAACCTGCCGCCTGTACTGATTCCGAAGTTTGCCGAGCTGATCAAACAGTCCGGTGGCAGTATTGAGCGGGTTGCACTGGTGATCGATTTGCGCGGGCGCGAGTTTTTTGAGAGCCTGTCTGCGACGATCGAGACGTTGAACCAGATGAACGGGCTTTCGTACCATATTCTTTATCTCGATGCGAATGATACGACGCTGGTGTCCCGTTACAAGGAAACGCGCCGTCGTCATCCTTTGTCGCCAAACGGTTCACCCCTGGAAGGGATACACGCTGAACGCCGCCTGCTGCAGGAGATAAAAGGGTGGGCGCATCAGATTATCGATACGAGTCAGATGAAACCGGCCCAGCTGCGGGAAAAAATCATCAGCCAATACGGACAGCAAGGGTCGCCCCTTACGATTAACGTCCTTTCTTTCGGCTTCAAATACGGGACTCCGATCGACGCCGACTTGATGTTTGACGTCCGCTTCCTGCCCAATCCGCATTACGTGGATGAGCTGCGTCCGAAAACCGGTTGTGACCCGGAGGTGGCGGAGTACGTCATGAAGCACAAGGAGACCCAGGAGTTTGTGGAAAAGCTGACGGACTTTTTGGCATACACGCTGCCGCATTACCAGCGGGAGGGCAAAAGCCAGCTCGTGATCGGAGTGGGTTGTACGGGCGGAAAACACCGCTCCGTCGCCATTGCCGAGCATTTGGGCGCGACGTTCGGCAAAGATTTTACGGTGCGCGTCAGCCACCGAGACATGGAAAAGAACAAGTGAGCATAGGATGGCAGGAAAAGAATAAGGGGATGGATTCCCTGCAAAGGCCAGGCAGCGTGTTTTTGGGTAATAGGGATAATGAGGTGACATATGCCGACTAAGGGAATGGGGAGGCTGCAAGCAAGGCAGTTGCGTATTGTCGTAATCGGCGGAGGAACGGGTCTGTCCGTTTTGTTACGAGGATTGAAACACGAGCCTGTGCATATTACCGCAATTGTGACCGTAGCTGATGACGGGGGAAGCTCTGGTCGGCTGCGTGAAGAAATGGATATGCTTCCTCCGGGAGATATTCGTAACGTACTGACTGCGCTGGCGGATACGGAGCCATTGATGGAAAAGGTGATGCAGTACCGCTTTTCGCAAGGAACTGGATTAGCCGGGCATAATCTGGGAAATCTACTACTTGCAGCGATGAATGAAATAACAGGTGATTTCGTCACGGCCGTCAAGACGTTGAGCGGCGTACTGGCCGTTCGCGGCGATGTGCTGCCGGCGTCTACCCAGTCCATTCGGCTGGTAGCGGAGATGAAGGACGGCTCCCTCGTCATGGGAGAGTCGCAAATTCCGCTGACCGGCAAGGAAATCAAGCGCGTCTTTCTCGATCCGGAAGACGCTGTTCCGCTGGATGACGCCTTGGCCGCGATCGCAGAGGCGGATGCCATCTTGATCGGACCGGGAAGCTTGTACACCAGCATTCTGCCGAATCTGCTGGTGCGCGGACTGTTCGACGCCATCAAACGCTCGACAGCTCCGAAAATTTACATCTGCAATGTCATGACACAGCCGGGAGAAACGGACGGATTCACCGCTTCCAGGCATGTGAATGTGATGTATGAGCACGTCCATGAACCATTTTTGGATACGATCATTGTCAATTCAGCAGAGCTGCCCCACCATGTATTAGAGAAGTACGCGGAAAAGGGAGCAGCTCCTGTCCCATGTGATCTGAAAAAGCTGCGACAACTGGGGCTGCAGATCGTCGCGAAGCCCTTGGTCACATTCGAGGACGGTTACCTGCGGCACGATGCACGCGCGGTCAGCAAACAGGTAGTTGCACTCGTCAAGCGCAGGCGAAAGGTGCTGAAGTTAGAGAAGGAGTGAGGACCGATGTCATTCGCCGCGCAGACCAAAAAAGAATTAACGATGCAGGAGGGGGCTGACTGCTGCAGCAGGGCGGAGCTGTCTGCCTTGCTGCGCATGAACGGCAGCCTCCAGTTCGGCGCCGGACGGTTGGTGCTCGATGTCACTACGGAGAATGCGGCGATTGCCAGACGGATTTACACCTTGATCAAAAGGTTGTTCCAGATTCACGCCGAGTTGCTCGTCCGGAAAAAGATGCGCCTGAAGAAAAACAACGTCTACATCGTGAGAATCCCCAACAAGGCGAATGAAATTCTGCAGGAGCTCGGGATCATGGACCAGAGCCTCTCGTTCGTGGCGGGAATCGCGCCAGACCTCGTGAAAAAGTCATGCTGCCGCGCAGCGTATTTGCGCGGCGCCTTTTTGGCCGGGGGCTCTGTCAATCACCCCGAAGCGTCCAGCTACCATCTGGAGATTTTTACGTCCTACCAGGATTTTTGCGAAGCATTGACCAAGATCGCCAATCGGTATAAACTAAATGCCAAGTGCATCGAGCGGAAAAAAGGGTATGTGTTCTACATTAAAGAAGGCGAAAAGATCACAGAGTTCCTCAGTCTGATCGGGGCTCACCAGGCCTTGCTCTATTTTGAGGACGTACGCATCGTCAAAGATATGCGCAACTCGGTGAACCGTCTGCACAACTGCGAGATCGCCAACATCAACAAGACGGTGAATGCAGCCACGCAGCAACTGGAAAATATTCAGCTCATCGATCAGGAAATCGGCCTGGAAAACTTGCCCAGACGTTTGCGGGAAGTGGCTGAACTAAGGGTGGCTCACCCCGATATGAACCTGAAGGAATTGGGAGAGATGCTGCCGAGCGGAGTTGTCAGCAAATCGGGAGTCAATCACCGCCTGCGAAAAATTAATGAAATCGCTGACAAAATACGAGAAAAACAAAATATTTCGATGTAGATGCATGATATACTTAAGGATAATAGTCATTGGCGCAAGGAGGTTCAGTCATGGTTCAACAGCAGGTTGTGGTTCAATTGAAGACTGGTTTGCAGGCTCGTCCGGCAGCCTTTTTCGTACAAGAAGCCAACCGTTTTGTTTCAGAAGTGTTCGTGGAAAAGGATACCAAAAAAGTCAATGCGAAAAGCATCATGGGCATCATGAGCCTCGCGATCAGCTCTGGAACGGAAATAACCATTTTGGCAGAAGGGCCGGATGCCTCCCAGGCAGTAACCAGCCTTGCCAATCTGGTGAGCAAGGAAGAATAGGAGCAAGACCAAAGACACTTTCCCGGTGGAAGGTGTCTTTTTTTGGCACTGTCCGCTTTCCGAAAGCCATCATGTTTCTCCTTCGATGGGAAATGCTAATCGATGTAAAACCCGAGAGGAGGAAAATGCACACATGAGCAATCGCGAGACGAACTGCGACAGTTGCCACGAAGGCCGCGATGTGTACGACATGGATATCGACCGCATGGTAAACGAAGGCCTGGGTGGAGGGCAAGTGTCAGATCAAAACGGGCTGATTGAGGAAACGACCGTCCACACGATGATGGGCGCGAGCAACGCTGCACAGGCCAATGCGGGTGCAGATGAAGCAAACGTGGATGATGAAAGGTAAGGAGGAGGGGCAGCATGGATTTGGCACGCGCAAAGGAAATTGTGAGCTCTGATGAAAAATTCATCGTCCACTATAAAGGGGACAATGTGTGGATCGACGAGCTGGACGAGTCGACGCAGACAGCTCGTATCCATACGGAACGAAATCCTGCCAGCAGCTTGCGGGTGCAAGTAGGGCAGCTGGAGGAAAAGCGAGAGCTGTAGAAGACGACAAAACACCCGGCCGCAGTGGTCGGGTGTTTGCTTCGTCAGGCATCGTTTACTTTTTGGAGGACGGCTCGGATGTAATCACTTTGTCGATCAATCCGTACTCGACAGCTTGTGCCGCTGTGAGGAAGTTGTCGCGATCCGTGTCTTTCTCGATGCGCTCCAAAGGCTGGCCGGTGCGCTCGGAGAGAATCCGGTTCAGGTGGTCGCGCATTTTCAGGATGCGCTTGGCGGCGATTTCGATGTCGCTCGCCTGGCCTTGTGCGCCGCCCAATGGCTGGTGAATCATCACTTCGCTGTTCGGAAGCGCAAAGCGTTTGCCTTTTGCACCGGCTGCCAGCAAGAAGGCACCCATGGACGCTGCCATGCCAATGCAAATTGTGGAAACGTCAGGCTTGATGAAATTCATCGTATCGTAAATGGCCATACCGGCTGTAATGGACCCACCCGGGCTATTTATGTACAGATAAATGTCTTTGTCCGGATCTTCCGCCTGAAGGAACAACAACTGTGCCACCACAATATTCGCTACGGTATCGTTGATGGGAGTCCCCAGAAAGATGATGCGGTCCTTGAGCAGTCGCGAGTAAATATCGTAAGCACGTTCACCGCGGTTGGTCTGTTCAATGACAGTCGGGATCAAATTCATGTGCATCTAGTCTTCCTCCTCTCTTTGTAAGAATATCATACACAAAAGGTCAATGAAGGTCAAACACATAACTGCACGCCCTCACTTCCATGGTTACCAACAACCCTCCACTTAAAACTACTCGGCAAAGAAAACAATTATTCCGGATCTTCCGCTTCGGTCAGCTCGACTGCGAGCCGGAGCTTTGCCGACATCTTTTTCCCCCGAATAATTGTATATTCCTCGACCTGCCTGCCCTGCAACTGATTAATCGCTTCCGCAAGCGCCTGTTCGTCTGTGTAAGGCTGAATGGTCAGCAGACATTCTTCGTCACTCGCTTCCTGATAAATGAGAAAAAATCGTTCTTTTGCCATAAGTCCCTCGCTTGCAGGAATTATCCACAGAATTATCAACAGATTGTGCACAAAAACATTTGTTCGCGGGATATGTTACTTGCCTGAAAAAAGTTTTCTTCAGCTGCTTTCATTAGTTATAGTTTGGGCTTAAACGGCGTTTCTTCTGACTAGGAAAAGAGTGGAAGAAAGAGAAGGAATACAATCATGAGTGTCGAATTTGCAAATTTGGTAATTATTCACTAGCAAACAAGGGGTGTTTTTATGCTTCGCAAGTTTTCTGCTCTGTTGTTGACAGCGACTCTCCTGACGGGAAGCGCGGCGGCGACTGCCGCATTTGCCCAATCGGCGCCTGTTCAGCAGCAGAAAATCAAAGTGAATCTGAATGGCAAGGAGCTTCCATTTCCGCAAGACATCGTGACGGAAAATGGTGTGGCGTATGTGAATGCAAGCACGCTGGCAATCGCACTGGGAGGCACTGCTGCCTGGGATTCGATGAGCAAATCTCTGTTGGTCGCCAAAGACAACAAATACGCGCTGCGGATGTACCCAAACAGCACCTTTGCCTACAAAAATGGCAAGGAGACCCGCGTGCCCTACCCTCCGCGCGTGACGACTGGCGCTGTGCTGGTTCCGCTCGCGTACATCGCATCCGAGCTGGGAGCCAAAGTTACCTACGACGCCAAGCATCTGACCTACAACCTGCAGATCGAAGTCAAGTCTTAGACTGGCGCGGATTGTCCGTTGTAACCGCCTCTTTGCTTCCCGTATAATAGGGGCAAAGTTAGCGCAACGGAGAGGAGATCAAACATGCCAGGAAGCTCGGTTGCCACTGCAGGGATGATCATTGCCTTTGTGGCAGCAGCGATTTATGTTATTTGCAAAGCGTATTCGCGTAAATACAAAGAATAGATGTATTTTCCGGAAAAAAGCCGCAACCGCATTGGGAGCGGCTTTTTTCCCTGGTTTCTATATCGTGAATATTTATACGGAAAGTAAATATTATTATTTCTGTTGCAAATTTTCTAATTTATTTTAGAATGATAGGAGTAGGCCACAGTTTGCTCATAAATAAAAAGGGGATGCATGTTATGAAAAAACAGAAGACACTGTCAATTCTCGCGGCTACGTTTGCACTGGGGTCGCTTCTCGCAGGATGTGGGGGCGGACAGAACGCCGCTCCGCAGCAAGGCGGAACTTCGGAACAAAGCGGCGGCAACGGTGGAGCTGCTAACGGAAAATTGGAAAAGCTCGTCATTGGGGTAGTCGGCCCGATGTCTGGTCAATACTCGGACTACGGAAGCACGGCAAAAGCCGGTGCTGAATACGCTCTGAAAGAAAAACTGGAAGACTTCAAAAAGCTGGGCTTCGATGTAGAGCTCTCCGCACAGGATGACCAGGCTGACCCGAAACAAGGGGTAGCAGTAGCGCAAATGCTGATCTCCAACCCTGACGTAGTAGGGGTAGTGGGACATGCGACTACAGGTGCTTCGATCACGGCAGCTGCCCAATACGAGCAGGAAAACCTGGTGATGGTTTCTCCATCCGCGACAGGCTCCGACCTGACCGAGCAAGGCAAAAAGATCGTACACCGCATTTGCGCGCGTGACGACCAGCAAGGCTCCAAGGCGGCCATTTACGCGAAAAACCAGTTGGGCATCAAGACCGCTTTTCTGATGCATGACAAGCAAGCCTATGGACAAGGCTTGGCTGAAGAAGTGAAAAAGCAATTTGAAAAAGACGGCGTGAAAATTCTGGGCTTCGAGGGCGTAACCGCTGGCGAGAAAGACTACAGCGCCGTCATCAACCAGATCGTCGCGGCCAACCCGGAAATGGTATACTTCGGCGGATACTATTCGGACGCCGGCATCATTGTGAAACAAGCCCGCGAAAAAGGCTTCAAAGGCGTCTTTATGGGCGGAGACGGCTACGACTCTGCTGACCTGGTGAAAATCGCCGGTACGGAAAATGCCAACAACGTCGTATTCACTTCCACGGTAGGTGACGTGGGGGCTACGGAGGAAGGCAAAAAATGGATTTCTGATTTTGAAGCTGCTACCGGCAATAAAGTAGGGATCTTCACTTCCTTCGGCTATGATTCCATGGGCGTCATGCTGCATGGCCTGGAAGAAGCGATCAAGGCAAACGGCGGCAAAAAGCCTACTCGTGAACAAGTGCTGAATGCTGTACACAATACCAAAGATTACAAAGGGAAATTCGTAAACGTGACGTTCGACGACAAAGGCGACAACACATTCGCTTCCGTGTACGTGTACAAGTACGAGAACGGCCAAAAAGTATTCATCGGCGAAGTGAAGTAAGCGGCAGTAAGGAGCGGCCATTTGGGACATACTATGTTTGGCATAACATCCTGAACAAAAGGAAGGGATCTGCATGTCAAACAATCGCGATACCCAATATGGCAACAACAAAGGCCAGAGCAGCAAGTCGCAAAAAAGCCAGAGTCAAAAGTCCGAGCGAGACCGCAATTTGAACAGGCAGGACCCGCAATAACGGTATTCACATGAGAAGCCCACCCGCTGGAGCATGACTCCCGGGTGGGCTTCAGCTTGTTACGAGATGCCCTGCTTGCTCGGCAATCGCTTTTCGGGATGATTATATCCCTGATGCTGCCTGTTTTTGCGATCCTTCGCCTGGGCCTCGTGAATCTTGGCGACGAATTCGCTTGTGCTCATTCGGGTGAAATCCATGTGACACCTCCTATAGCCTGTAGCATCTTGCCCTATTAGGATGACCCATTTTGCTCTTTGGCAATCGGCAGCTTGATTGGGACGACCGTTGCCTTGTTTTTCTTGCCGCAGGAGCCGTGTCGTCGCTTGGGAATTTCCCGGGTTTGGCAAAATGATTTTCTCACAGAGCGGGCCAAATCAGTTATAATGAATGGAGATGTGGAGAGACAGGGGGTTTCAGGATGTCAACGGGTTTTATCATTGCGCTTGCCATTACATTCGTCATTATTATCGGGAGCACCATTTGGGTTACGAATAAGGCGTACTCCCGTAAACCTGATCCGATCGATCCGATGCCGCAACAAGAATGGATGCAAAAAGAACTGGATCAATAACGGAAACGTTAGCGAAGCCTGCAGCCGTACGAAATGACGGAGCTGCAGGCTTTTTTGTCGTGGCGACAAGTAGATTCGCGCCCTTCCTGTTCGCCGCCTTGCATGCCTTCTCGGGTAAAAATAGTCTTATTTCTTATGGCATTTGCTTATACTTTGTCTTATTCGAGGTCATACATTGGATTAGCAAGGCAAGTGGGAGGTGATGTTAGATGCCAGGGAAAGACAAGAAACACGAGGACCCCAAAAATAAAGAAAAACACTTGCAAGAAGAAGCGAAATCTGAGAAAAAGCCACAGGATGCAGAGGGTAAAGACGCTCAAGGGCATGACAAGAAAAAAGCTGAGGACAAGGAACCGCAACACCTGAAACCGGAAAAAGGCGAACATGATAAAAAGAAACAAGATTCCGACGGCAAAGACGATCGCGGCCATGACAAGAAAAAAGCCGAGGCCGCCGAGCCAAACCATGAGCCACCGAAAAAAGCTGAATCTAACGAAAAGAAGCAAAGCTCTGGTGGTAAAGAGAAGCACGGCCACAAGAAAAAGTGAATCTTGTAAGAAGCATATACCTTTAATAAAGGAAGGGAGAAAACATGGATAAAGCTATTCTGGATGCACTTTTAGGCAGATCTATTCGAGTGGATAGGGGCGGACCTGAATCAAGAACCGGCAAGCTCATCGCAACAAAGGACGATCACTTCGTCGTCTATAATGAAAACGATGGGATGCTCTACTACAGAATTGAACATGTGAAAAGCTTGACCCTGGACACCCGTAATTTGGCTGATGCCGAAGATCCGAACGAGGTACAAACATATATCCCCAAGCATATTGAGGCTGATAATTTTAACTCTGTCTTAAAAGAAATGCGGCTTCATTGGGTTCAAATTAACCGTGGCGGCCCTGAAAAAGTAGAAGGCGTGTTGATTGATGCCACAGATACTCATGTGACTGTAATTTCAGGTAATGAAGTAGTCAAAGTATTGACTTACCATATCCGCAACATTAGCTATGGCTTGAAAAAGAACAACGAACAGGAAAAGGACAAGAACAAAGATAACAACAAAGAGAACAACAAGAACGAAGATAACAAGTAGTTATCGAACAAAAATCGCCGTTTATACGGCTATTTTTGTTACTTCTGCAAGCAGCTTAAACCTTTGCGGATTTTTTGGTAGGAACGGCGCTTTTCCTATACTTCGTTTATCTCATTGCATATGTATGTGGTAGTACTGTCCATTCGTGATGATTGGAGGGAGACAGCATGAAAGTTACCGATCCCGATTCCTTTAAAGGGATGACGGGAAGAATGGTTCGCATACATTCTGCCGGATCATCACATCAAGGCAGATTATTGGCTGTGAAGGATGATTACCTCGCACTGCAATCTGACGATCAATGCCTGTATCTTCAGACGCACCAGGTGAAAAGTATAGCAATTGATACCACCCGCAACTTACCGATCCATACGTCCTGTTCCCCTCTCGATGCTTATATGGATGCGGAAAACTTCGCAGACCTCCTCGAAAAAATGAAGTACCGCTTCGTACTCATCAACCAGAACGGACCTGAAAGGATCAGAGGCATTTTGACCAGGTGTCTCGACAACCATGTTGATCTTGTTAACGGACATGAATTTATAAGGGTCCCCGTTTTTCATATCAAAGACATTTGCCATGATCGCAGCAAGAAGGAGCAAAAGACAGCAGCCGTTTCAAAGTCTGAAGAAAAAAGTCAGCCTTCGGAAAAGCATGTCAAGTTGGACGAATCGGAAGGCAAAACATCAGAATCAGTAACGGAGCCTGTGAATTCTGCCCATCTTCTGACGGGACCAGAGCTGGTGCCTCCCCCTGCAGCACAAATAACAGCATCTGATCACGTGACCTCACCGCCGCATACAACAACCCCCGAACAAACTGTAATACCTTCACCAATTGCCGTACCAGCTCCAACAACGGTACCGGATCAAGTAACTATCCCTGCAAAGTCAAATCCGACAGAACAGCCACTCAACACCTGGCAATCGGCATCCAACACAGAAGACCAGGATTCTCAACCAACGGATGCCGCATCAGCTGCTGCCAACTCTACTCCCCAAAAACTGCCGCCGGCTAAACAAGCAAGAAATAGGACTGCGACCTTTGTTCCCAAATTCAGGAAAACTTACCGGAAATCAAAGCGCATCCGTTTTATCAAAACGAAAAACAGACTGCAAATGAACAAACCAACTTTCACAACGAAAAGACAATGGGCCACGGTAAAACCGCGAAAGACTGCAGCGGCCAGAAAATTGATTACGAAGCGATGGTACTTTACTACCAAAAATCTTAATGGAAGGATATGGCTGGCCCCATTCATACGTTGTGGCTATTCGCACAGAACATTGGAAGGGAGGGCAAGTAAGTGATCATCAGCTTCATCATCGTCATGGCAAGCGGTATTTTGATGTATATGCTTTTAAAGCCCCCAACCTCACTGGATGCGCAAGAGGATTTCGCACAAGTTTCCAAGCCAAAACCAATCCAGACTTACACTCCTCAATCTGTAATCTATATGACAATCCCCAAGCAAAATGAAGCCGTTTTTCTTCGCCACCACATCATGATGAATACAGCGAAAAGTATGGCGAATACCAATGATTAGCGTACCGGCAGTCATCATGATCTCGATCTTCGTCGTTACAGTTCTTTGCATCCTGTGGAGACCATTTGGAATCAATGAGTCCATCCCGACGACTATAGCGGCTGGTACCATTTTGTTGATGGGGCTTGTGCCACTTGCTGACGTATTCACCATATTTGAAACAGTGACCGGAGCATCTATAACGATTCTTTCGACGATTGTGATGTCGATCGTACTGGAAAGTGTTGGATTCTTCCGGTGGGCAGCAATAAATTTGGCGATCAAATCCAAAGGCTCTGGGATTTTGCTGTTTTGGTACATTAATCTGCTTTGTTTTCTCATGACTCTTTTTTTCAACAACGATGGGAGCATACTCATTACAACACCGATCATTATACAAACGCTGTCATTCCTGCGACTGAAACCCCATCAGCAAATCCCTTTCCTGATCTCGGGAGCGCTAGTAGCGACTGCCGCTAGCGCTCCGATTGGTGTTAGCAACCTGGCTAACCTGATTGCTCTGAAGATCGTGGGCCTGGATTTGAACGCTTACGCCAGTATGATGTTCGTACCTTCCATGGCTGGAATCGTATGTATCGCAGCAGGGTTGTTCCTGTATTTCAGAAAAGATATCCCGGCCGATTTCGGCAATATATTGGAAAGAGGCGATGCAAAGTCCCTGGCATTCCAAATGTCAACGAAACGGATGCCGCATCCGTTGGGTACAAAAGCGATGGGACAAGCGGCTATAGACTGGAAAATGTTTCGCCTGTGCATCGGGGTGGTCGTGCTGACACGCATCAGCTTCTTTGCCCTGGCCCCCTTTGGAATTTCCACTGAATGGCCTGCCGTCATAGGTGCCGTTTTGTTAATTGTGATTCGCTGGCATCAGAAAAAAATCGGTCCCATGGATATCCTCAAAAAAAGTCCATGGCATATCTTGTTGTTCGCATTCAGCATGTACGTGATCATTTTTGGTCTGCACAATATCGGCATGACGTCCGTCATCGTAAACACACTCGGAGATACGGCAGCCCAAGATCCATTGTATGCCATATTCATCATGGGCCTTTTGCTCACCATCCTGTCCAATATATGCAATAACCTTCCTTCCGTCATGATCGGCACAATCTCCATAAAAGAGATGGGCCTTGGCCTGCAAACGATGCAAGTTGCCTATTTGGCAAATGTAATTGGAGCGGACATCGGTTCCTTAATCCTGCCTATGGGTACACTGGCTTCCCTGCTATGGCTCCATACACTGCGACAGTACAAGATTCCGATGAATTGGGGTAAATATTTGCGAGTGACGCTGTCTGTTATACCAGTCAGTCTAATTTTGAGTCTGCAAATGCTGTACTTGTGGACGAAATATGTAGTGTTTTAATCATGGATGAAAAGGGGGATTGACCAGTTGTGAGTTATTTGGATTCATTAGTGGGAAAAACGGTACAGCTAAAAATATCAGGTCCGATTGACCGCCTGGGAATTTTGATCGATTACGGACTCGACGTGCTTGTGATCCACGATGGTGTTGACTATGTCTATATCCCGGCCGGCCATGTTCAAAATATCCGGCTGGTTTCGCCGGAAGCTCAAATCTCGAATGCGATGTATGAGCAAACGAATTTGGATAATGATTTGTCTTACCGAAAAGTATTAATGGAATCAAAAGGGATGCTTGTGCAAATATTTGTGGCTGGCAACCAGTCAATCCATGGCTATGTCACAAGTGTACTGTCTGACTATTTCAGCTTCTATTCCCCGGTTCATAAAACCCAATACGTGCCTTTGTTTCATCTAAAATGGCTCATTCCTTATCCCGAAAACAAAACGCCTTATACCCTCGACAAAGCAACTCTTCCCTTGAATCCCTCCTCAGTAAAATTGGCTCGTACATTTGAAGAACAACTCAAGAAAATGGAGGGAAAAATCGTCGTCTTTGACCTGGGAAGCAATCCTGAAAAAATTGGCTTGTTACGAGGCATCGAAAATAACATTGTTGAGCTGATTACCGCCGATCAAAAGCCGATCTACTGGAATCTGCACCACTTAAAAATGGTGAATTTTCCAAATGTATAAAATCGAGCAATTCAAGCTATGGACGCTATACGCAAAAGCAAAGCAGCGATCCCTGGATGACAAGAGGGATCGCTGCTTTGCTTGTAAAGTATGGTACGCCTGAAGGGAATCGAACCCCCGCACATGGTTCCGGAGACCATTGCTCTATCCACTGAGCTACAGGCGTATGATATAGAATGGTGACACTTTCATATTATAAGCCATTCGGCGGGGAAAATGCAAACAAAAAAATGTTTGTGGTTCATTTTTTCCGCCCGTCATTCATTTATTGGCAGGAAAATTGCAAGGAAGAACGAATATAATGATAATAGGAAGAGAGAGAACAGCAGGAGTAAGTACGGGAGAGGAAAGGGGCGAGCTTCATGAACATGGGACTGGGGTTGTTTCAAGAGCAGACGCTGAAGCTGGTGATGACGCCGGAGTTGCGTCAGGCGATTACCATATTGCAGTATTCGGCCGTCGACCTGATCTCTTATTTGCAGGAGCAGGCAACCGAAAATCCGGTCATTGACCTCGAAGCGCCGAAGGAAATTGCCACAGCCAAAGTGGAAAAGCCGACGCCGGAAATTGACTGGAAAGAAATTGTAGGGAACCGGGCTACAGGTGAATATACTGCGTCCAAAAATGAAAGCACTTACAATCCGCTTGATTTTGTCCATAAAGGGTCGGATACGCTGTACGAACATCTGGAGCGTCAGCTCGGCTACGTCAAAGGCTTCACTCCTTTGCAAAAGAAAATCGCGCTGTTCCTCATCGGCAACCTGGACGAAAAAGGGTATCTGGAGGTCACGCTGGAGGAGGCGAGCGCCAGGCTGGGGGCGGAGCTTGCGGAAATCGAAGACGTGCTGACGATCTTGCAGCATTTTGATCCGGTCGGCGTCGCGGCGCGCAACCTGGAGGAATGTTTGCTACTGCAGCTGGAGCATCTGGCGCTGGACGATGAGAAGATCGTACAGGTCGTCCGCTACCACCTGCAGGACCTGGCGGACAACCGCTATCAGCGCATCGCCGAAAAGGTCGGTTGCACGCCGCAGAATGTGCAGGCCATGGCAGATCTGGTCCGTACGCTCAACCCGCGCCCGGGAGCGGCCTATTCCCGCGCCGAGACGCGTTACGTCGTCCCTGACGTGGCCGTGGAAAAGGTCGGCGACGAGTACGTCGTTCTGGTCAACGACGTCGCTACACCGCGTCTGAAAATCAACAGCTTTTACGAGAAAATGCTGAGCCAGCAGAAGAGTCAGGAGGAGGCAAGGCAATTCATCCACGAGAAGCTGAATGCGGCGATGTGGCTGGCGAAAAGCCTGGAGCAGCGCCGTCTGACGCTGATGCGGGTAACGCAGGCCATCGTGGAGCTGCAGCGAGACTTTTTCGAGCGCGGCATCCACTACCTCAAACCGATGACGCAAAAGGAGATCGCGGAACGGGTGAACCTGCACGAGTCCACGATCAGCCGGGCGACGAGCAACAAGTATGTCCAGACGCCAAGGGGCATCTTTGAACTGAAGTATTTCTTTACCTCTGCCTTGTCAACGGCAAACGGCGCGGCAACATCGTCGGAGAGCGTAAAGCGCCGGATCAAGGCGTTGATTGAGCAGGAGGACCGCAAAGCCCCTCTGTCTGACCAGAAGATTGGAGAAATGCTGCAGGCGGAAGGCATCGAAATTTCCCGCCGGACGGTTGCGAAGTACCGGGAAGAGATGATGATCCCGTCCTCGGCGAAGCGAAAGAGGTTTTAATGATTGGAGACGAAGCCAGTTTTGGAGATCGTCCTGTACGGGCGAAAGAAATGCCATCTGTGCGAAGAGGTGGAGCTCGTCATCCGCGCCTTGGCGGAGGAGTTCCTTCTTTGTTTGCAGCTCGTCGATATCGAGAGCGATCCGGTGCTGCACGAGGAAATGATGCTGGTCATCCCCGTAGTGGCGATCGACGGCGAGATCGTGTTTCGTTCGGTCACCCATGTCGTGACCTACGAGGAGCTGCGGCAGGAGCTGAGCAGACGCATCGGCAGGTAAACAGGCTACCCGCGTCAAAAGGGGCGTGGGGAGGCCTTGCAACTTTTTGACGGATATGTTACATTCGAGTTGTAACAAGTTTTTCTTTTTTTTGCACCAAGCGGGACAAAAAATGTATATAGAGGGACAGAAAACGTCCCGAAAAAAACAAAGCCATTCATATCAAATGAGGAAGAAGGTACATGCGCCGACTAATTGAGTTGCAACAAAAGCTGCTTCCTGACCTGATTCACGTGTTGCGCGAGCGCTACATGCTGCTGCGCTCGATCTATCATCTGCAGCCGATCGGCAGAAGGGGCCTGGCCCAGGCCATGGACACGACGGAGCGGATCTTGCGGGCAGAGGTGGAGCTGCTGAAGGAAAACGGGCTGCTTCACGTGACGGCGGCGGGCATGAGCCTGAGCGCCGAGGGCTTGCAGGTGCTCGATGAGATGGAGCCGCTATTTGGCGAACTGTTCGGTTTGAAGGAGCTGGCCGAACGCCTGCAGCAAAAGCTCGGAATCTCCGAAGTCATCGTCGTTTCGGGCAATGCGGACCAATCGCCTTGGGTGAAGGAAGAGCTGGGTCGCGTGGGAGCACGCGTGCTCAAGCAGGTGGTACAGGAGGGCGATATCGTCGCTGTCACAGGCGGCACCTCCATTGCCAGTGTTGCCAAACATCTGTCGCCATCCCCAGCTTTTCGCAACGTTCAGTTTGTCCCGGCCCGCGGCGGATTGGGAGAGCGGGTAGAACTGCAGGCCAACACGCTGGCCTCCGCCATGGCAGCCAGGACTGGCGGCACCTACCGCCTGTTGCACGTGCCGGACCGCCTGCATCCGGAAGCCTTGCAGACGTTGGTGAAAGAGCCGCAGGTGCAGGATGTCCTCACCCTGCTGCGCGATACCCGGATCGTCCTGCATGGGATCGGCGATGCACTGACGATGGCAAGAAGGCGAAATTACTCGCCGGAGGAGCTGCAGGAGCTGGAAGCAGCGGGAGCGGTTTCGGAAGCCTTCGGGTATTACTTTAATGAAGCGGGAGAAATCGTCCAGCGCATGCCGACCATCGGGCTGCAGCTGGAAGAAGTCCACAAGGCGGAGACGGTGCTCTCCATCGCAGGAGGCGAAAGCAAGGCAAAAGCAATTCTTTCCTTTGCCAAGCAGTCATGTCAGAATGTACTTATCACGGACGAAGGGGCTGCCAAGTCGCTGTTGTCCACATGACTGCACGAAGGAAGGAAGTTGATGGTAATGCCTATGGCGGCGATGCTCCCGATTCTCTCGCTGATCGCCGGTATCGCGCTCAGCTTGACGATCGGATTTCCGCTCGCGCTGGGGATTGTTTTCGCGATCCTGGTCACACTGCTTAGTGTACAAAGGATTGGCTATTCCTGGAGACAGCAGTTTGTATTCGGCTGGGAAGGTGTCAAGCAGACGAAGCCGGTGCTGATGATCCTGTTTTTGGTGGGACTGTTGATCCCGCTCTTGATGATGGGCGGAACGATTCCTGCCATCATCTACTACGGGTTGTCCATCGTGAACGTCCACTATTTGCTCGTGCTGGCGTTTCTCATGACCTCTGTCGTCAGCTACCTGCTCGGGACGTCTGTCGGCACCTTGAGCACGATCGGCCTGTCGCTGATGGGGATTGCCCATGCGGCCGGCATCCCGGGGGGAATGGTCGCAGGAGCGCTGATCTCTGGAGCGATGGTCGGCGAACGATTCTCGCCGATTTCCAGCAGCCGCTTGCTCGTCCTGTCCAATGTCGGGTTGACCGAAGCTCAGGACAGGAAAACGCGCCGCCCAGCCTGGCTGACGGTCGGGATTTGCGCGCTCTTGTACCTCGCCTTCGACCTCTTCCGGACGGAGGGCGGGTCGGGCCATACGATCCAGGCGTATCAGGAGCTTCTGGCGAGCCACTACGAGATCAGCTGGCTGCTCATGCTGCCGCTGCTCGTCCTCATCGCCTCCTTTTCCTTGCGGGTGAAGGCGGTCGTGGCCTTGCTCTACGGGATCGCGGCCAGTGCGATTCTCTTGCTTTTGACGACGTCGCTGGATGCGGGCACGTTCTTCACCTCGCTCTTCACCGGCTACGAGCTGCATTCCGGCACATCCCTGGATGAGCTGGTGCACGGCGGCGGAATGGTGTCGATTCTGAGTGTGCTGCTGCTGATCTCCCTGGCAGGTTTTTTGAACGGCATTTTAGACAAGGCCAAACTTGTGACTCCCATCGTGGATAAAATGATGGGCTCGACGAAAAACAGCATGATTCTGGTAGCCAAGGCTGCGGCCTTGTCCTTGCTGGTCGTCATCATCAGCTGTAATCAGACGATTCCGATTCTCGTCCTTGGCTCGACCTTGCTCCACCGCTTTACGCAGCGGGAGGGAGGACGCGAGCTGCTGGGCAAGACGATGCTGGACTCGACGCTGGTCATGCCTGTTCTCATTCCGTGGAACGGGCTGGCGATGGTGATCTCGATTACGCTGGGCGTGTCGACGGCGGAGACGCTGCCCTTTCTGTTCTTTTCCTTACTGTTGCCGATTGTTACGATTTTCTCCTCCCGTACCTTTTCGACGGAAGGAGGAATTCTTTCCAATAAAAAAGCGATATAAGCAGGAGGTATTCTTATGGTAAAGGTTGGAATTAACGGTTTTGGTCGCATTGGACGCAATGTGTTTCGCGCAGCGCTGAACAATCCGGATGTGGAAATCGTCGCTGTCAATGACCTAACAGATGCACAAACGCTGGCGCACCTGCTGAAATACGATTCCGTTCACGGCGTGCTCGATCTCGATGTGCAAGCAGGCGAAAATACGCTGATCGTCGGCGGCAAAGAAATCAAGGTGCTCGCGGAGCGCGACCCGGCTCAACTGAAATGGGCGGAATACGGCGTTGAGATCGTCGTGGAATCCACCGGCCGCTTCACCAAACGCGAAGATGCGGCGAAACACCTGGAAGGCGGAGCGAAAAAAGTCATCATTTCCGCACCGGCTACCAACGAAGACATCACTGTGGTCATGGGCGTGAACGAGGACAAATACGATCCTGCGGCACACACCGTTATTTCCAACGCTTCCTGCACCACGAACTGCCTGGCTCCGTTCGCGAAAGTACTGCACGACAAGTTCGGCATCGTGCGCGGTTTGATGACGACGGTTCACTCCTACACCAACGACCAGCAAATTCTCGACCTGCCGCACAAAGACTTGCGCCGTGCCCGTGCAGCTGCCGAGAACATCATTCCGACCTCCACAGGAGCAGCGAAAGCAGTAGCGCTCGTGCTGCCTGAGCTGAAAGGCAAACTGAACGGATTTGCCATGCGCGTGCCGACTCCGAACGTATCGGTAGTCGACCTGGTGGCAGAACTGAAAACCGATGTAACCGTGGAAGACGTGAACCAGGCGCTCAAAGAAGCAGCAGAGGGCCCGCTCAAAGGCATCCTTGGCTACTCCGAAGCTCCATTGGTCTCCTCCGACTACAACGGCAACCCGGCATCCTCCACCATCGATGCGCTCTCGACTATGGTCCTGGAAGGCAACATGGTGAAAGTAGTCTCCTGGTACGATAACGAGTGGGGCTACTCCAATCGTGTCGTAGACCTGTGCCATTATGTTGCGCAGCGCGGCCTGTAACACGTAAAATAGAACTGTTGTGGATAAAGGGAGAGAGATCTCCCTTTTCCCATATTTGTTTCCGAATAAAAAAGCCATTGTTTGGGAGGATCGTTCATGAACAAGAAATCTATCCGCGATGTTGAGCTGGCAGGCAAGCGCGTCTTCTGCCGCGTCGACTTCAACGTGCCCATGCAGGACGGGGTGATTACCGATGATACGCGCATCCGCGCTGCCGTGCCGACCATTCAGTACCTGGCAGAAGCAGGGGCAAAAGTAATCCTGGCGAGCCATTTTGGCCGTCCGAAGGGGCAAGTAGTGGAAGAGATGCGTCTGACCCCGGTCGCTGCTCATCTGTCCGCTCTTCTGGGCAAGGACGTGAAAAAGCTGAATGATTCTGTCGGAGCGGAAGTTGTGGCAGCCGTGGAGCAAATGCAGGCAGGAGACGTTATCCTGCTGGAAAACGTGCGCTTCCACGCGGGAGAAGAAAAGAACGATCCGGAGCTTGCAAAGAGCTTTGCCGCGCTGGCGGATCTGTTCGTGAACGATGCCTTTGGCGCAGCCCATCGCGCGCATGCCTCCACAGCGGGAATTGCCGAGTACATACCGGCTGTCGCAGGCCTTTTGATGGAAAAGGAAATCCGTTTCCTGGGCGGCGCTCTGTCCCGTCCGGAGCGTCCGTTTACTGCGATCGTCGGCGGCGCGAAGGTGAAGGATAAAATCGCCGTGATCGAAAACCTGCTGACCAAAGTCGATCATTTGATCATCGGCGGCGGGATGGCGAATACGTTCCTCAAAGCACAGGGCTACGGCATCGGTGCTTCCTTGTGCGAGGATGACAAGCTGGATCTCGCGCGTACCTTGATGGCGCAGGCAAAAGAGCGTGGCGTGCAGCTGCTCATGCCAGTCGATGTTGTGGTGGCAGACCGGTTTGCGGCCGACGCGGACAAACAGACCGTCTCTATTGACGCAATCCCGGACGGCTGGATGGCACTCGATATCGGTCCGAAAACCGTGGAACAATACCACCAGGTAATCGTCGCTTCCAAAACCGTCGTATGGAACGGGCCGATGGGCGTGTTTGAAATGGACGCCTTTGCGCAAGGGACGATCGGCGTGGCAAAGGCGATGGCAGAATGCTCTGGCACGACCATCATCGGCGGCGGCGACTCGGTGGCAGCGGTCGAGAAAGCAGGCGTAGCCGAACAAATGACGCACATTTCCACAGGCGGCGGCGCTTCCCTGGAATTCATGGAAGGAAAAGAACTGCCAGGCGTAGCGGTGCTCGCTGATCACGAATAGGGGGAGACTTTTTTGAGAACGCCAATTATCGCGGGGAACTGGAAGATGTTCAAAACGATCGCCGAGGCGACGGCGTTTGCGCAGGAGGTCAAGGCGGCCAGCACAGCTGCCGGGGTAGAAAAAGTGGTGTGCGCTCCGTTTACTGCTTTGCCGGCGCTGGGGCAGCTTCTCGCTGGCAGCGGCATCGCGTTGGGCGCACAAAACATGCACTACGAGGAGCAGGGCGCTTTCACCGGAGAGGTCAGCCCGGGCATGCTGAAGGAAATCGGCGTAAAGTACGTCATCCTCGGCCACTCCGAGCGTCGCCAGTATTTCAATGAAACCGACGAGACCGTCAACAAAAAGGTGCTGGCAGCTCTGAAGCACGGACTTCTGCCGATCGTGTGCGTAGGGGAAAGCCTGGAGCAGCGGGAAGCGGGCGAGACGGCAGACGTCGTTCGCACGCAGACAGAGGCAGCTCTCACAGGCGTAGATGCGGCACAGCTCGCGGATGTGGTCATCGCCTACGAACCGATCTGGGCGATTGGCACAGGCAAATCGTCTACAGCGGAGGATGCCAACGAGACGATCGCGATCATCCGCCAGGTCATCGCCGAGCGATTCGGCCAGGAGGCGGCAGCGAAAGTCCGCATCCAGTACGGCGGCAGCGTCAAGCCGGAGAACATCGCCAGCTATATGGCCCAGCCGGATATCGACGGCGCATTGGTCGGAGGAGCCAGTTTGATTGCAGACAGTTACTTGCAGCTCGTCAACGGAGCTGCACAGCAATAGGAGGAGAAACAGATGGCAAATCGGCCGAAACCGGTTGCGCTGCTGATCGTAGATGGCTTTGCCCTGCGCGATGAAACGTACGGCAACGCGGTGGCGCAAGCGAACAAACCGAACTTTGATCGTTACTGGAATCACTATCCTCACGCAACTCTCGAGGCGAGCGGGCTCGCGGTCGGACTGCCGGAGGGGCAGATGGGCAACTCCGAGGTGGGCCATCTCAACATCGGAGCAGGCCGCATCGTCTATCAGGACCTGACCCGAATCACGAAGGCGATCCGCGAAGGCGAGTTTTTTGAAAACGAGACCTTGCTGAATGCGTTCCGCCATGTAAAGGAAAACAACAAGCAGCTGCACCTGTTCGGGCTTTTGTCTGACGGCGGCGTGCACAGCCACATTGCCCACCTGTACGCGATTCTCGAGATGGCGAAAAGGCAAAACGTTGACCGCGTCTACATTCACGGCTTCCTGGACGGGCGCGACGTATCGCCGGACAGCGCAGTCGGCTACATCGAGCAGTTGCAAGCGAAAATCGCGGAAATCGGTGTAGGCAGGATCGCAACTCTGCAGGGTCGCTACTACGCGATGGACCGCGACAAGCGCTGGGAGCGGATCGAAAAGGCGTACCGCGCCATGGTGTATGCAGACGCGCCGTTTTACCGCGATCCGATCACAGCGGTGAAGGAATCGTACGAGAAGTCGATCATGGACGAGTTCGTCATGCCGACGGTGCTGGTCGACGAGAACGACAAGCCCGTTTCCACGATTGCAGACGGCGATGCCATCATCTTTTTCAACTTCCGGCCGGACCGTGCGATTCAAATCTCGCAGGCGTTCACCAACGAAGACTTCCGCGGGTTCGACCGGGGAGAGAAGCATCCGCGCAATCTGCACTTCGTCTGCCTGACGCATTTCTCCGAGTCGGTGGACGGCTATGTGGCCTACAAGCCTGCCAACCTGGACAATACGCTCGGCGAAGTGCTGTCCCAGCAAGGATTCAAACAGCTGCGCATCGCCGAGACGGAGAAGTATCCGCACGTTACGTTCTTCTTCAGCGGTGGACGCGAGCAGGAGTTTCCGGGCGAGACGCGCATTCTCATCCCGTCGCCGAAAGTCGCCACCTACGATTTGAAACCGGAGATGAGCGCGGTCGAGGTGACCGATGCGGTCGTAGCCGAGATCGAAGCGGACAACTTCGACGCGATCATCCTCAACTTCGCCAACTGCGACATGGTCGGCCACTCCGGCAAAATGGAGCCGACGATCAAAGCCGTTGAGACCGTGGACGCTTGCCTGGGCCGGGTGGTAGAAGCGATCACGAAAAAGGGCGGAGTGGCAGTCATTACAGCCGACCACGGCAACGCCGATTTGATGCTCGATCCGGAGGGCCGCCCGATCACGTCGCACAGCACGTATCCGGTGCCTGTCATCGTGACCAAGGAAGGCGTTACTTTGCGCGAAGACGGTATTTTGGCAGACCTTTCGCCGACGCTGCTCGACCTTTTGGGTGTGACGCAACCTGCAGAAATGTCTGGAAAATCATTACTTGCAAAATAACCCGCAGTGGCACAAACTGAAATGGTGCCTACTGTGGCTTTATCAATGAATCAATCATGGCGGCGAACCCGCTCAGGAAAAAAGGAGATGGATGAGAAATGGCGATGATTACAGACATCTACGCACGCGAAATTATGGACTCTCGTGGCAACCCTACCGTGGAAGTGGAAGTATATCTGGAAGACGGCTCCATGGGCCGCGCTGCCGTGCCATCGGGTGCATCTACCGGTGCCTATGAGGCAGTCGAGCTGCGTGACGGCGACAAGTCCCGCTACCTGGGCAAAGGCGTGCTGAAAGCAGTCGAAAACGTAAACGAAATCATCGCGCCGGAGCTGATCGGCATGGATGCGCTGGATCAAGTAGGCGTTGACATGGCGATGCTCCAGTTGGACGGCACGCCGAACAAAAGCAAGCTGGGCGCAAATGCGATCCTTGGCGTATCCATGGCGGTAGCCCGCGCGGCTGCAGATTCCCTGGGTCTGCCTCTGTACAACTACCTTGGCGGCTTCAACGCGAGAACACTGCCGGTTCCGATGATGAACATCCTCAACGGCGGCAAGCACGCAGACAACACCGTCGACATCCAGGAATTCATGGTTATGCCTGTCGGGGCAGAATCCTTCAAAGAAGCGCTGCGCACAGGGGCGGAAATCTTCCACTCCCTGAAAAAAGTGCTCTCCCAAAAAGGACTCAGCACCGCAGTGGGCGATGAGGGCGGTTTTGCGCCAAACCTCAAGTCCAACGAAGAAGCGATCACTACGATCCTGGATGCGATCAAGGCTGCCGGCTACGAGCCAGGCAAAGACGTATTCCTGGCGCTTGACGTAGCGGCGACAGAAATGTTCAAAGACGGCAAATACCACTTCGAGGGTGAAGGCGTCGTCAAAACGACCGAAGAAATGATCGCGTTCTATGAAGATCTGGTGAGCAAATACCCGATCATCTCCATCGAAGACGGCTTGTCCGAAGACGACTGGGATGGCTGGAAGGCGCTGACGGACAAACTGGGCAGCAAAGTGCAGCTCGTAGGCGACGACCTGTTCGTGACGAATACAGAGCGTCTGGCACGCGGAATCGAAGCGGCTACGGGCAACTCCATTCTCGTGAAAGTGAACCAGATCGGTACGCTGACCGAGACCTTTGAAGCGATCGAAATGGCGAAACGCGCAGGCTACACTGCCGTGATCTCCCACCGCTCCGGCGAGACCGAAGACTCCACCATCGCCGACATCGCAGTTGCGACCAATGCGGGTCAAATCAAGACCGGTGCGCCTTCCCGCACTGACCGTGTGGCGAAGTACAACCAATTGCTGCGCATCGAGGACGAGCTGGGCGATACGTCCCGTTTCGGCGGCCGCGCTGCTTTCTACAACCTGAAAAAATAAGCTGGGCCATACAAATGCGACAAGGGCTGCAGCCACGAGGTACTCTACCGTGGCTGCAGCCCTTCTTTTGTGAAAAACGTCATCGCTTATGGTTCGCTAGGTATGGGGAAGGCAGTGGAGTCAGGGGGTCCTTGTCAGGAGAGAAGCGCGGATATGCGCTTCGGGACAGCCGCTGCCAGCTTGCTCTTGCTGTACGGAATGCACATCGGCGTGCCGTACAGGGGATCGAGCGTAATTTGGCAATCCATGTCGAATACGGTACGCACGAGTTCGGTCGTCAGCACGTCGGCGGGAGCGCCTTCTGCCACGACGGTCGTGTCGTGCACCGCGACGATGTGGTGGGCGTAGCGGCACGCCAGGTTCAGATCGTGCAGCACCATGACGATGGTGCGCTGCTCCGCTGCGTTCAGCTCGAACAGCAGATCGAGAATCTCAATCTGGTGCGACATATCGAGATAGGTCGTCGGTTCGTCCAGCAAAATGGTTTCGGTGCCCTGGGCCAGCGTCATGGCGATCCAGGCGCGCTGGCGCTGACCGCCGGAGAGCGAGTCGACCGGCCGATTGGCGAGAGCGGTCAGCTGTGTGGCTTCGAGCGCTCGGTTGACCATTTTCTCGTCTTCCTCGGACCATTGCTGGAGCCAGTTTTGGTACGGATAGCGGCCTTGTTTGACCAGTTGCAGCACCGTCAAGCCTTCAGGAGCAGTAGGTCCCTGCGGCAAAATTGCGAGCTTTTTCGCGACTTCCTTGGTCGAGCGCTTGGCGATGGATTCGCCTTCGAGCAGGATCGCGCCTTCCTTTGGTTTGAGCAGGCGGGCGAGAGAGCGGAGCAGAGTCGATTTCCCGCTGCCGTTGCTGCCGATAAAGACGGTAATTTTGCCGCGAGGGATGTGCAGATTGAGCCCTTCGATGATGTTGCGCTCTCCATAGGACAACGTGAGCTGACGGGTTTCCAAAGCGTGCATGATCATCTCGTCTCCTTCCATTAGCGATTTCGGTTTTTATAAAGCAGATAAATGAAAAACGGGGCGCCGACTGCTGATGTAAAGACGCCTGCGGGAACTTCGATAGGGGTAAAGGCCATGCGGGCGATCAGGTCGGCCGCGAGCACGATCAGGGCGCCGATGGAAGCTGCGAGCGGCAAAGCTCCGCCAAAGGACGGGCCGACCAGCTGCTTGGCGATGTGCGGCGCGAGCAGGGCGACGAAGCTGATGTCCCCGGCGACAGAGACGGCAGTTCCGGTCAGGGCTGCGCAGATCATCAGCAGGATGAAACGGTCGAGCTGCAGGATGCTTCCCAGACTCGTCGAGAGGTCGTCCCCGAGCTGCTGGATGTTTACCCGGCGGGAGAGCAGCGCTGCCATGAAAATCAGGATGACGACCCACGGAAGGATCATGAACACATCGTTCCAGTCCACGCCGTAAATGCTTCCGGTAAGCCAGAGCAGCGCCTTGTTTTGCAAAAGAAACGGGCTGAACATGATCAGGATCGTAACGATCGCGCCTGCCGCAATCTTGATTCCGACGCCGATCATCACGAGCCGGAGCGGAGTGACGCCCTTTTTCCAGGCCAGCCCGTACAGAAGCAGCGTGGTGAGGAGGGCACCCGCGAATGCGGTAGGCGGCAGCCATTTGATGCTGGCTGTTTCAAACAGGAGCAAAAAGCCGACCGCAGCGATCGAAGCGCCGCCAGAGACGCCAAGGATGTCGGGAGCGGCCAACGGATTGCGGACGATGCCTTGCATGATCGCCCCAGACGCCGCGAGCGCGGCGCCGACCAGAATGGCGACGAGGATGCGCGGCATGCGGAACTGCTGGACAATCAGGGCATTCTGCTCATCTCCGGTGCCAAGCAGCACTTTGAGCACGTCGAGCGGCTTGATGGACATTTCGCCCATCCCCAGACTGACGACAGCCACGGCAAAAGTCAGCAGGAGCGCAATCAGGCTAAACAGCAGCGTTTTTTTATGTAGCTGAAAGGAAGCCAGGCGTTTGCCTACGCGAAGCGACCAATAGTCTTTCATCCTTTATCCAGCCCCTTTCGTGCGACATAGATGAAGAACGGGATGCCGATCAGGGCGGTCATGACGCCAATGGGCACTTCAGCAGGCATCGCGACGAAGCGAGCAGCGATGTCCGCTATCAGCAGGAGAATGGCACCAAGCAATCCGCTGTACAACAAGATCCAGCGGGTGTCGAATCCCACGAGATAACGCGCCAGATGCGGAGTGACGAGACCGACGAAGCCGATTGGACCGGCGACGGCTACGGAGCATCCGGACAGCAGGACGATGACGGCACCGGTAGCGATCTTGACCAGCAGTGTGCGCTGGCCGAGCCCTTTGGCTACGTCGTCGCCCATGAGCAGCGTCTGAATGGGCCGGGCCAGGATGAAGGCAGCGACCCAGGCGACGATCATATACGGAAAGACGGTCGAAAGATACTCCAGCTTTCTTCCCCCGACGGAGCCGGAGAGCCAGAACAGGATCTCATCTGTCGCTTTTTCGTTCAGCACCATCATCCCGTGGCGGATCGACGAAGCGAGTGCGGTGATGGCAGCTCCGGCGAGGACCAGCTTCACCGGAGTCAGCCCGTCTCTGCCCAGCGAGCCGAGCAGGTAGACGATGAATCCGGCGACGGCAGCGCCGAGAAACGAGATCCAGGTAAATTCGCCAAGGGAGTTGATGCCTACGAAGGTAACGGCGAACACGACGAAGAGGGAGGCGCCGGCGTTTAGACCGAACAGTTCGACATCCGCTACCGGATTGCGCGTGAGCGATTGCAGAAGCGTCCCCGCAATCCCGAGGCAAAAGCCTACCGTGATGGCGTTCAGCACGCGAGGGACGCGGAGCTCCTTGATCGCGATGTGCTCATTCGAGCCGTCGAAATGCGTATAGGCATCGATGGCGGTATGCCAACTGGTGTCGATCACGCCAAACACGAGGCTGGCGTAGCTCAGGTACGTGATCAGGATTAACGCCGCAGCCACTCCAATAATTTTAAGATAGTTTCTTGACAGTAATGAGTTCATTCGACTACATCCTATCTTTCGGTTTGGTCTTTTTGATTTCATTAATAGGCGCGAAAAAGCTTACACAATGTAAGTGTAGTGGCAGGAACGCCATGTGTCAATGATGTTGATATTCATTATCAATTTGTTGTTGACTTCTCACAGGCGGGCATGTAGGATAGTCATTGTTAATGAGTTTTATTCTCAATGGACACAAAAGAAAGGGGTCTTCTCATCATGTTTTCCCGTACATATCGGACCACGGGCGGAAAAGCATTTTTCGCAGTTCTGATGGCTCTGCTGCTGATTGTGACCGGTTGCGGCGGCGGAGGGCAGCAAGCGACAGAGCAAAAGCCTGCTGAACAAAAACCGGCCGAGCAGTCTGCCGGCACTTCTACCGGTTCCTCTGACCAATCCTACACCGTCAAACATGCAATGGGTGAAACTACGATCAAAGGTACACCGCAGCGCGTAGTGGTGCTCACCAACCAAGGGGAAGAAACACTGATCGCTCTGGGGATCAAACCGGTTGGGGGAGTAGGCTCCACGATCGACCCGACGAAATTCTTTGACTTCGTAGCGAAAGACCTGGAAGGCACAAAACTGGTAGGTACCGAGAGTCAGCCAAACCTCGAAGCGATTGCTGCTCTGAAACCGGACCTGATTCTCGGTATGAAATTCCGTCATGAGAAAATTTACCAACAGCTGTCTGCCATCGCGCCGACCGTATTCGTAGAAGAACCGCGCGGCGACTGGAAAGAAAACTTCCTGCTGTACGCAGAAGCTGTCAACAAAAAAGCAGAAGGCGAAAAAATCATCGCCGACTGGAACAAACGTGTAGAAGACTTCAAGGCAAAAGCTGGCGACAAGCTGAAAACGCAAGTATCCGTCGTTCGTTTCATGCCGGGTAAAGTGCGCATTTACTACAAAAACACCTTCACCGGCGCAATCTTCCAAGACCTTGGCCTCGCACGCCCTGCTGCCCAAGACAAAGACGATTTCGCAGCAGAAGTGACGAAAGAGCGCATTCCGGAAATGGATGGCGACATCATGTTCTACTTCACCTACGAGACAGGCAAAGGCGAAGCGTCCAAGCTGGAGCAAGAGTGGACCAACGATCCTCTCTGGAAAAACCTGAACGTGGTGAAAGCAGGCAAAGCGTACAAAGTGGACGACACCATCTGGAACACATCCGGCGGCGTAATCGCAGCGAACAAAGTACTGGATGAGCTGGAAGGCTACATCCTTGGCAAATAAATACACATGCAAAAGACGACCAATGCGACTGTTGCGCTGGTCGTCTTTTGCTTTGCGGGCAGGCTGCGATGCGCCTTCCCCGCCCGCGTTCAGCAGAGCGGGAAACCAGTGGCTCCGCGTGCCTTAGCCTGCCATGTTGTTGATCGTGCCTCTCGGGTAAAAAACGTTGACGTGATCGATGAACAGCTTGGTGTCATTGGTCCCATCGGCAATGCCGGAGAAGACGATTTTCAGTTCGTAGCTGTCGCTTACTTTGTACGTGTAGATCGTTTGCCCTGCCACATTGGCTGTGCTTTGCGGTTTGCCCAGCGTCTGCACGACGTCGGCCAGGGTAACGTATTGCAGCTGGTAGTTGTAGGAGCGAATGTCGACGATCTGCATGCCTTTGTTGAAGCCGAAGACGAGGCCGCGATCGCGGTAGGTGTTGTACGTAATGCCGTTCACGTAGGAGACGAGATCCGGTTTGCCCCATTGCTGTTCGACAGTGTCAAACACGTCTTTTTCCACATGGAACTCGCTGCCCAGTGTCTGTCCGTTCTTCGCCAGGTCGCGCAGGGTGGTCAACAGCTCGGTGGTGTTCAAATCCGCCATCAGGTTGCGGTTGCCTTGCGGATAGTACACGCTGTAGCTGACGAGCGTCATCGCGTTGCTTCCGGAAGACGGCTCGAAGGCGAATTTGACCTGGTATTTGTCGGTCACATCGTAGGTGTAAATTTGCTGGCCGGCAAACTCGCCGACGCGGTTTGGTTTGCCCCATTTTTGCTCAATCTCGGCCAAGGTGATCTTTTGCAGCCGGGGATCGAGAGAACGGATGTCCGCGATCTGCATGCCTTTGTTGTAGCCGATGACGACGTTGCGCTTGGCGTAGGCGGCGTAGGTGAGGCCGTTGGAATACCGGGAGCTGTCAGGAGCGCCCCATGCTTTTTCGACGGCATCGAATACGGTCGTCTCTACGGTGAACGGCGCGTTGATGACTGCGCCTTTTTTCGCTTCCTTGCGAATCTGGTTGAGCAGCGCTTCGGATTGGGGCGCAGTCGGAGCAGCAGGGTGCGTGACTTTGCCGGGTCCAGGCTCGTGCTGGGGAGCAGATGGTGCAGGGGTCCCTCCGTTAGCTGCCCCGGTGGACGCTTCGGGCAGCGCTGCCGGCTGATTGGATTGGATGAGCGTTGCCCCCATCCAGCAGACTGCGACCAGAATAGAGCAGACAGCGAGTCCTTTTCCCAGGCGGTTAAATCGGCGTGTGTGCATGATGTGTTCCATGTTGTGAGCCTCCTTGGATCGTATCGTAGTAATGATTTTTTGTTTGGCTTCGGGCGACATCTCGACATCGGGGAGTTTGGCAAGTTCTTCCAGCAGTTGTTCATCCGTTTTATATGACATTTCCGATCAGCTCCTTTCCCTCCAGCTCCAGTCTGTCTTTGACCGCCTTCATGGCCCGGTGCAAGGTGACATTGACCTTGCTTTCCGACCAGCCCAAAATCTGCGCGGTTTCCTTGGCAGACAGACCTTTGATGCCCCGGAGGATGAGCACTTCGCGATAGGCTGGCTTTATTTGCCGAATGGCGCGATAGAGTGCTTGCTGCTCCTCCTGCATGTCCATCAGCTCCTCCGGCGACTTTTCCTCTGAGGTAAGATGCGACAGCCACATGTCGGGAAGCCAGCGCCGCAGTCGCTGTTTGCGGGCGTGATCGACGGCGGTATTGCGGGCGATGGTCAAAAGCCATGTCTTCGGCTGCGCCCTGCCTGCAAACGATGCTACGGAACCGAGTGCTTTCAGAAAAACGTCCTGAACCAGATCCTCTACGTCTCTGCTGCCGGTGTAGTAGACGAGAAACTTGTAAATATCATCCCCATAGCGCAGAAACCATTGCTCGATCAAGTCGTTTTTGTCCATAGCTGAACCACCTTTTTGCTTTCTCCTAGTAATTTGACGATTCATGCCGCTTTTCATTACAGTTCATAAAAAAAACTGCCGGAATGCCCGGCAGCGGGAGGTTGACGGATCAGCCACGGAGGAACGATTCGCGTGTAAACCAGAGGCGGTAGCTGAAGAGGCTGATGAGTACGGCGGATATGGCGGCAGAAGAGGAGAAGGTGAGCATGATGAGAATCTGATAGCGGACGGCCTCTACAGGACTTGCGCCGGCGACGATCATTCCGGTCATCATCCCGGGCAGCTGGACGAGTCCGATCGTCTTCATCGAATCGAAGGTCGGGATCATGCTCGCTTTCACGGCGCGCTTCAAGAAGCTGTGGATTGCCTGGCGCGGCGTCGCCCCAAGGCAGAGCAAGACCTCGATCTCGCCGCGAGAGCTTTCCGTTTCGCGGTTCATATGCGACAGATACAGGCTGCAGACGACCATCGCACTGCCGATGATCATGTCGCTCATCGGAAACAGGTATTGCGGGGTTGGCGTGACGACAATGCGCCAGAAAATGCCGGGCAGCCGTTCGCCGCGGCTGGCGGCGTTCCACGAGGCGACTCCTATCATCATGATGCCGATGATGTCCGGCTCCGTAATACTTGCCGTCACCTCTCGAAACAACCATTGATCGGGGAGGGCCGAGATTTGCTTTCCCACGTTTTCGATTTCCAGAGTCGTTGCCATGCCTGGTGATTTCCCCTCCCTATGAACGCCGAAAACACCGAAGAGGACGAGTCTCCGGTGTTTTATCGTTCGGGCTATCTATGTACTTATTTGTGTTCAGACAGCCACTTTGCAACCGCTTGAATTTCCGGTTGTTTTTTCAGCATTCCTGGTGGCATGTTGCCTTTACCTTCTTTGATGATCTTCTCGATGTCTGCAGCGCTGTGAGTTGCACCCACTTTGGTCAAGTTTGGTCCAACCAATCCTTCCAGGTTTTGGCCGTGACAGGAAGAGCAGTTTGCTTTGAAAATAGCAGCAGCGTCAATGTTGGCAGTTGGCGCGCCAGCCCCGCCAGCGGCTTCCTCCCCGTGCTTTGGAGGGAAAATAATCGATCCTACAAGTGCGATGAGAAAAACTAGAAACAAGATACCAAACGAAGTGAAAAAGGCCTTCGCGGAATCAATTACGTCGTTTTGATTCATGTCTTTTTTGTTGGACCCAGCCATCTGACAAAGACCTCCCAAGGCAAGTTATAAAGGTTCAACTGCAATTTTACGGCAAAATCTTGACAGTTGCAAGGTGACGAAAAAACCGACAAAGAAAGTACACATTTTCCAGATTCCAACCAACAATATCTCCGTTTCTACCATATATTATTTCCCTGCATGCCGACCGCGATTCTGGCAGAACTTCTCTGTCCGCGCAGGGGGGTGATCGCTTGCTGATCCCTGCCGATTATGATACAGTAGATGTATTGGTTTTTTCCGCCTTGGAAATACGTTTTGAGGTGAATGAAGATGGCATTGGCTGCGAAAATTTTACTTGTGATTGCAAGTATTGGCTTAATTATCGTCGTGTTGTTACAATCTGGCAAAAGTGCCGGCCTCTCTGGAGCGATTGGCGGCGGTGCTGAGCAACTCATGGGCAAACAGAAAGCGCGCGGAATTGACGCCCTTCTGGGGAAACTGACCGTAGTGTTTGCGGTCGCTTTCATGCTCTTTGCCATTTTGCTCGGTTATTTCTTGAAAACAGGAGCGTAATAGACGAACGGCCAAAAGGCAGCAAGTGCGACTTGCTGCCTTTTTCTCTAGTGCGATTGCGATAGGGAAGCTCGGTGAATACTACATAGTAATGGATGAAAAGGAAGCGCGAATAGAGCTTTGCGAACAGGAGGTTTGTGGATGAAAGAACAGGATATCCTTGCGTTCATGCGGGAACAGGCGTACCACCCGATGACCGTGAAGGAGCTGGAGGAAGCGTTCGGGATCGAGGATGCCGGGACGTTCAAGGAATTGGTAAAAACGCTCAATGCGTTGGAAGCAAGGGGCGAAGTGATACGGACGAGGGCAAACCGCTACGGGGTGCCGGAGAAAATGAATCTGGTGCGGGGGCGTTTGCACAGCCACCCGAAAGGCTTCGGGTTTGTCATACCGGAGACGCCGGACATGGAAGACGTCTACGTGCATGCGAACGACATGAATGGCGCGCTGCACGGCGATACCGTACTTGTCCGGGCGGAGAAGGAGGCGGGCGGCAACCGTCTGGAGGGCCGGATCATCCGCGTCGTGGAGCGTGGCATCCAGCAGGTGGTCGGGACATTCAAGGATGAGACGCATTACGCGTTTGTCATTCCGGATGAAAAGCGGATTGGCAAGGACATCTTCATCCCGAAAAACGCCTACAACGGAGCGGGCGACGGACATAAAGTCGTGGTGAAAATCGTCCGCTTTCCGGAAGGCCGGGTGAACCCGGAAGGCGAAGTCATCGAAATTCTGGGGCACAAAAACGATCCGGGCGTCGATATTTTATCGATTATCCGCAAGTTTAACCTGCCGGAAGCCTTTCCGGAGGACGTGCTGGCGGAAGCAGAAGCCGCACCGGATTCGATCTCCGAGGAGGAAATCAAGGGGCGCCGCGACTTGCGCGACCGGCTGATGGTCACGATCGACGGTGCGGACGCCAAGGACCTGGACGACGCCGTATCGCTGGAGACTCTCCCGAACGGCAACGTGCGCCTTGGGGTCCACATCGCGGACGTAAGCTACTACGTCAAGGAAAAATCGGCGCTGGACAATGAAGCGTATCGCCGGGGTACAAGCGTCTACCTGGTCGACCGGGTCATCCCGATGATCCCGCATCGCCTGTCCAACGGCATCTGCAGCCTGAATCCAAAGGTAGATCGCCTGACCGTGACCTGCGACATGGAGATGGACAAAGACGCGAAGGTGGTCAATTACGATATTTACCTGAGCGTGATTCGCACGAACGAACGGATGACGTATGCGGATGTGCGCAGCATATTGGAGGATCAGGATGAAGCGCTGATCGAGAAGTACAGCGAGCTCGTCCCGATGTTCCGGGAGATGGAGAAGCTGGCGAGAAAACTCCGCGAGCAGCGGATGAAACGCGGGGCCATCGACTTTGACTTCCGCGAGGCGAAAATTTACGTAAACGAGGAAGGGACGCCGACAGACATCGGGTTCCGCACGCGCTCCATCGCGGAGCAAATCATTGAAGAATTCATGCTGGCAGCGAACGAGACGGTGGCCGAGCACTTCCACTGGATGAAGCAGCCGTTCATGTACCGGGTTCACGAAGAACCTAATGCCGAAAAGCTCCAGTCCTTCATGGAGTTCATCACCAACTTCGGATACGCTATCCGCGGAAAAGGCAATTCCGTCCACCCGCGCGCTCTGCAGCAGCTGCTGGAGGAGGTCAAAGGCAAGCCGGAGGAGATTATCATCAGCACCGTGATGCTGCGCTCGATGAAGCAAGCGCGCTACGACGCGGAAAGTCTCGGGCACTACGGCCTTTCTACGGAGTTCTACACGCACTTCACTTCGCCGATCCGCCGCTACCCCGACCTCATCGTCCACCGCCGCATCCGCGAATGGATCGAGTCAGGAGAGCAGCTGTCGGAAAAACGGCTGGCGTACTGGACGGAAAACATGCCGATTATCGCCGAGCACGCCTCCCAGCGCGAACGAGTGGCTGTGGACGCCGAACGGGAGACCGACGACCTGAAAAAAGCCGAGTTCATGAAGGAGCGGGTAGGCGAGGAGTTCGAGGGCGTGATCTCCAGCGTGACGTCGTTCGGGATTTTCGTCGAGCTGCCTAACACGATTGAAGGCCTGGTGCACGTCAGCTACCTGACGGACGACTACTATCATTACCACGAAAAAATGTACGCCCTGATCGGCGAGCGTACCGGCAAGCAGTACCGCATTGGTGACGTTGTGCAGGTGCGAGTAGCGAACGTCAACGTCGAGGAGCGCACCATCGACTTTGAGATCGTGGGCATGACCAAGGCAGCAGGCTTCCGGGGAAGCCGTGAGCGCACCCCCAAGGTCATCGACGGACGGGGAGGAGAGCGCCGTGGCGGTGCGCGCGGCGGCAAGCAGGACCGCTCCCGCACAGACCGGTCGGACAGGCAAAAGGACAAACCGCATCCGGCGATCATCCGCCAAAAGTACAAGGAGCGCAGGAAAAACGAGAGTGCCAAGTCTGCGCGCCGTTCAGGGACACGCTTCGCTTCCGATGGAAACGAGGATGTCATGTCGATCGGGACGGGAGAAGGTGCGGGAGAAGCTGCTTCTCAGCGCCAGAAAGGCTTCTGGGAGGACCTCGTCCGCTCCAAGAAGAAGAACCGCAAAAACGTCGCAGGCAGCGCCAAACGGAAACGCCGTTAAACAGTTGTGTAAGGCGGCTCATGCGGCAAATTGCCGGGTAAATGCCTTGCCACTGTGCGCAAAATTTGCTAGACTACCTTTACAAATGAGCAAGCAAGTGAGGTGATCTCCATGTCCAAAGACAAAGCCGGCACCAAGACAGTCGCCCAAAACCGAAAAGCACGCCACGATTACCACATCGAGCAAGTGTTCGAGGCGGGGATTGCACTGACCGGAACGGAGATCAAGTCCGTGCGCGCTGCCCGCGTCCAGCTCAAGGACAGCTTCGCCCGCGTCCAGAACGGCGAACTGCTGCTGTACAACGTGCACATCAGCCCGTACGAGCAGGGCAACCGCTTCAACCACGAGCCGGAGCGCACGCGCAAGCTGCTGATGAGACGCCTGGAAATCCTCAAGCTAAGCGGCCTGATCCGCGAGAGAGGCTACTCGCTCGTCCCCCTCAGCATTTACCTGAAGGGCGGCTGGGCCAAAGTCGAGCTGGCGCTGGTCAAAGGGAAGAAGAACTACGACAAGCGCGAGGACCTCAAGAAAAAGGACGCTGCGCGTGAAGTGGAGCGCGCCTTGCGGGAGCGGCAGAAGGCGTAGGGGAAGCGGCACGAGCCTCAAAGGTCCGCCTGTATTGCAATGCACAATTCCGAAATTGCAACGGACAATCCCGAATTGCAACGCACAATCCCGCCTTGCCCCATACATGCAGCAGATCGGTTCCCCATTCGCTTTGCAGGTTGCCGCATGTTGGCATCCTTGGCAGGAATCGACGTTGAGTTTTGCTTGTTTGGTGTGCTATAGTGAAAGAGCAGTAAACGCTGTTAACAACTACAGTCTAGGTGCGGAACACTCGGTCGTCTCTTCACCTAGACTTTTTGTCACCTTTACTTCTTACACATGGGGGCGTTCTGGATTCGACGGGGATGGTAGAGCATGAGAAGCGAGCCGGGGGGTTGCGGACCTCGTCATCAACGCAAACGCCATTAACTGGCAACAAACAACTTTCTCTCGCTGCCTAATAACCAGTGAGGCTCTCCCACTGCATCGGCCCGTGTGCCGTGGATAGGGCTCAACTTTAACGGGCTACGCCGGAGGCTTCCGCCTGGAGCCAAAGGAAGAAGACCAATCAGGCTAGGTTTTCAACTGGCGTGTCGTTTCGCAGGTTGATTACCGAAACTTCATAAAGCGACTGCGCTCGGAGATGCTCATGTATCGCTGTTTTCGGACGGGGGTTCGAATCCCCCCGCCTCCACCAATATCATGAGAGAGAGTACCGCATGAGGTACTCTTTTTGCGTTTTTAGGGGAGTTTTGTGGGGTTCGTGGAGGTTATAAAGCCCTGATATCACTGAGGTTGTTTGATGAGCTGATTATGAGTAGCGAGACTGTCTCTCATGATGTACATTGACTACCGCAACCGATATGAGAGACAAGCTCGTATAGAATATCTACCTTTATATTTGCCATTCTTGTCGTATGCTGAAGGTAATTGGTGATTTTTGGCGTATTTTTTCTAACAACTGATTATTAATGGGGTTTATCGGAGGGGAAAATGGACAAAGGTGCTCATTATTACCGTTGTGATTTTCAAGTGCACACACCAAGGGACTTAAGTTGGAATGGCAGAACATATATTACAGAACAAGAGAGAATCGAGTATGCTGAACGTTTTATTAAAACTTGCAGGGAAAAAGGTCTGAATGCAGTTGCAATAACAGATCACCACGATACAGTATTTTATAAATATATTAGAGATGCGGCATTATCCGAAGTAACAGAAAGTGGCCAACCTATCGACGAATCAGAAAGAATAGTAATTTTCCCAGGTATCGAAGTTTCTATTGCACAACCATCTGCACAAGTACTTATCTTATTTGATCCTGACATTGATATCACCCAATATAATCAAGTTCCTATCAAACTTGGGATTACCCCTTCTTCTGAAACAGAGGCAAAAACATGTGAAACAATACAGCTTGATTTATCAATAGCAGATATTCAGAAACGTTTATCTGAATCCCCAGACCTTGTTAATAAATTCATTATTCTTCCTAATGTTAAGCCAGAAGGATACAAAACTTTTTTGAGAAAAGGTAATCATACTGTATTTTGTAATCTTCCATGCGTCGGTGGATATGTGGAAGGAGTTTTTTATGACGACCTTGGTGAAGGAGATAGAAGGATACTAGAAGGTAAGGTTCCTGCTTGGTCAAAGAGAGCTTATGGTGTTTTTCAGACTTCAGACTGTAGACAAGATGATTTAAATACATTAGGTACCTATTCTACTTGGGTTAAATGGTCAAAACCTTCAGCAGAAGCTTTACGACAAGCGTGCCTTTCGAAATCAAACAGGATATCGCATCGACAACCGATAATTCCGAGTGTCTACATTGAGCGTGTAATGATATCAGACAGTAAGTTTTTAGGGCCGATTGATTTGAAAGTGAATCCTCAGTTCAATGCTCTTATCGGAGGTAGGGGAACTGGGAAATCCAGTTTTCTTGAATATTTAAGATGGGGTTTATGTGATCCGACGATAGAACAAACAACTGATGGTGGAGTTCGGTCATTTGAAAAAAAACGTTCTGATTTAATATCATCCACACTAGAAAGTATTGGAGCGAGTGTGACAGTTGATTGGATAGTTGATGGAGTGAAACATACAGTAAAAAGAGATTCATCAACAAACACAATTGAACTAACAATCGGCTCTCATTCTCCGCGTCAAGCTACAATGCAGGATGTACGGTCATTAATTGGCATTCAATCATACAGCCAGAAAGAACTAAGTACAGTTGGTGTAGATATAAAGGAACTTAGACGATTTATAGAAACTCCAGTTAGGCCCCAACTAAAGGCATTGTCCGATCAGATTGAATCATTATCAACAGAAATCAGGCAAGATGTAATAAGGCTAAAGGACAAAAAAAGGGTGTCAATGAACGTTTCTAGGGAACGAACGGCTTTGGCATCATTAAGGGAACAAGCTAACACTATTAGAGAACAATTAAAAGGACTGCCAATAGAAAGCAAATTGACAGTTGATCAGCATCCATTAATTGAACAAGAAGCACGCTTCATTAATCGCTTTAATGAGAAACTTGAGAAAATCATTAAAGATGTAAATACCTTAAAAGAATCTGTTGCATCCTTGAACGAGACTATAAAGATTGACAATTTACCTAACGGAACACTTATCGGATCAATTCAAGACTCTATTTCTCATTCGGTAAGTCAATTTAATGACAGTCTAGATTCTTTGATAAATATTCTATTGGGGAATGAAGACCACACTCCCGAGTGGCGTAATTCAATCATTCAGTGGGAAAAAATATATTCGATCCATAACGAAAAGTTTCAAGAAGCAATAGAGCAAAATACTCAATATCAGCAACAATTGAAAAACCTTAATGATAAAGAGGAGCAAATTCGGGAGAAAGAATCCCTTTTGTCAAAATACATTGATGAGTTGATTGAATTATTAAACCCTGAAGAAGATATAGCCAAAAGAATTGATGAATTAATAAAGCTTTACTACAAACAACGCCAGTTACTTTCCGATCAGTGTTCCCATTTAACAAGTCTCTCGAATGGACAAATTCAAGCTTCATTAGCAACTGCGGGGGATATCGAAGAGCATCTTAATTTGGTTACGAAAACAATTCAAGGTGCGAACATCTCTACTGAGAAAATTCGTAGACTACTTGAAAGAATTGAAAACAGTTCTACCCCTTTCGAAGAATGGCATCGGATTGTATCGGAAATTCAATTAATTTGGGACTCGTTCGAGGAAAACGGGGCCGACTTTTTAATCCCTGAAGTTCCGAGTTTAAGAAATAGCGGCCTAATTGATAATGAGATTAGAAGGCTCGCGGCTAGAATCGATACGGAGAAGTTCATTACCTTATTATTGTATCGATTTAAAGAAAAGCCAATCTTCAAGTATTGTGTTTCTGGTGGGGATGTTATTGATTTTGAGCAAGCCTCTGCTGGACAACAGGCAAGTGCTTTATTAAAAGTACTACTCTCAAGTGAAGGGCCGCCATTGATAATCGACCAGCCTGAAGATGATTTGGATAATGAAATTGTCGCAGAAATTGCCAACGATATATGGGAAGCCAAAAAGAAAAGGCAGGTTATTTTCGCAAGTCACAATGCTAATTTGGTCGTTAACGGTGATGCAGAACTGGTTGTTCATTTTGGATATAGAAATGAAGGCGATCAATCCACCGGTCATGTAAAGACTGTAGGCTCCATTGATGTACCAGAAATAAAAGAAGCAATCAAAAAAGTAATGGAAGGCGGAGAGAGAGCGTTCAAATTAAGGCAAGAAAAATATGGATTTTGATTCATAAGAGGGGCACTCTTTATCGGAGTCCCTTCTTAATTCTAACTACCCATTTCCCCTCTTGCACTTTGCATACTTTATCCATGTAAGCAATTGGGCGTAAGATTTGATTTTTTAGCGTATTCTTCGTCTGAACTTCCCATCGGCCGCATAGATCTTGAAAAAATACATAAAGATAAGGCGTTCCGGTGATAATTCTCTATGTGCCGGACGCCTTCTCATTTCATATATCTAATTTTTTGAGGATTTGGCACATGGAAATGATTCGTATACTAAAAAAGTTTCAGACAGAGGAACCCGATTACTACGATCACAGTTGCTGAAAAAACGCCACCTATTAAAATCCCCATCATTAGCTTGTTTGACGCTGGTGACTTGTTCTGCATTTCCTTGATGAGTACCACTTGATCATACAGAAACTCAATGTGCGAGGCTGTCCGAGTATGCACATTCTTAGCCTTGTCCAATTCATCGAGAATTTCGTCCATGACCTCAACTTTTTGAGCGTGGTACATAGCCAACGTCAGTACGAGTTTGATTGTCGTCTGTTGGGCGTATATCAGATCTCGCATTAAAGCCAGCATCTCCCGCTGATTGTAGCCGGTCAATCCGCCCCATAAACGTCCAAGGAACCCCTGATTCTCCATCTTGTCAATCCTATGTTCAATGGAGAGTAGTTGATTAAGGGAATTTCGTACAATAGCCCTCACTTGCGTTGGATCAATCATACGTGGGTTCTGGTTGACCGCCGCATTCACCTGCTGTTGTGTTGGGAGAGTAGGTTTTACGTCCTTCACTGTATTATGTCCGGGTGTAGATACTACGTCGGGTGTTTGATGGAAGAAATCAGCGATGTGATGTCGAATACTCAAATCACTTTGCATTGCATACAAGTCACGTTCAGCTTTCTGAAACTTGGAACTGGCCGCACGTACAGCCGCACTATTACCGGTTTTCACCGCAGAGTCAAACTCGCTCTTGGCTTGATAAAATGCTTCTCTACGTTTGATGTATTCTACACGAATCGGATTCGTTTCTGTTGAGTGCTCGGGAGCTTCCGTTTCGACGGTTACGTATACTTGCGGTTGACGGATGGAAGCAGATTGGGGGTGAATGGTGTTCATTTACGTTTTCCTCCTATTAAGCGAAGTCGCAGTTCGTCACACCGATCCAGAATATCTTCGGCGGACTGGCTGTAATCAATACGTGTCATCGTACCATGTTGCCGCTCCAGTTTTGTGTATTTCTCATCCGCTTTCCAACGATCTTCTTCCATCTCGTTGACGTTGGAGACGGCCCGCTCCAGCACATCAGCGTTCACTTCGGACAGCTTTACGATGTAGACCGATCCATGATGCAATAACTCTACATTGGCTTTCACCGAGTTCGCCGTCTTCAAAACTTCTCCGAAAGTGCCTTCTCCAAAGGCGTTGTCAAGCAGTCTGCGAAGCGTAATCCCGGCCACGAAACCAACCCCGTGTCCAATAAGCCCGCCCGGAATGAACAACGTCAATCCGGCCAGAACGCCTCCAGCGATACTCCCTTTCAACGCATCTTTCCCTAGCCGCTCCTTCAGTTGCTCCCATGAGATTCGCCCGTTTTTGTACTGAATGAACTGGACGAGTCCCGATACCGTAACGGAGATAGCCGCTCCGATGGCAGCACCTCCGAGAAGTTTTTCCGTAACATCAACGGGAGAAAACCCTACAGAAAGGTCTCCGTTCAGAATCTTCCCTTTTAACAATTCCGCCGAAGCCGCGTTGCTGTCGAGAGTGCCCATCACCTTTGTCGGATTCGGCAATCCCATCTCCTTGGCCCGATCGATCAATTCTTGGGGGCCGACAAGTGTAATGTCGGGGCGGTAATGGTCGTTGTGCAGAAACTCTTTCAATGTCTGGTCGATGGTATCCTCCGAACGTAGTGTTTTGACCTGATATTCATTAACGATATCGCCGGTCAGACGATTGAACTCCACGACATCAATGCCGGGATTGTTACTGGTAACTCTACCATCAACATTCCGCACAAAATCCGTTTTCGTGAACAGACTTCGAAGATCGCCTTGCATTTGACGCACGAAGTCCACTTCGCCCGCGATATCCCCTTGCAGGCGGTTCAACGCATTCGCCGCAGATTGATCACTCCCGTTCAAACGATCAACCAGCCAATCTCTCATACCTTCAACCGTTCTGTAGGCTTCCATGTTCGGAAACTTTTGCTGTAGCAGTTCCGCGATTTTCACTTCTCGAACGAATTCGATTGTGCCTTCAAATACATGCGGGATACCCTTGGTTACAACTTCGTAGGTTGGAATGGTCGTAGCCACATTGATGAAGGCAGTCAGATCACTTTTGGAAAGGTTGTATGGCAGATGTTTCATTCCAACACGGCTTTCGATCTCGTGATAATCATTGCATTCCTTGCAGAAATAACCTGTATCCATCGAATCCCTCCAGAACTGGTCATCAAACAATTGACGGGAGTTATAGTAACTCCCTCAGTGACAGTTGCTTATTCATTGAATTCATGGCCGCAAAAACGGCAAATCTTTGCCCTTGCCTTCACAATCTCGGCACATTTCGGGCATTCTTTCATGTCTGCCGTGGATGCCGAATGATGTTGGATGGCCGACACTTCCTGTTCAATCAGTTCTTGCTGATTGAGCATATGGCGTTCGTAGAGCTGACGTTGATGAGACATCTCGGCTTGGTAGTAATTCTCCAAGTGTTTCAATTCTTCTCGCAGTTTGGCAAGCTCAGATTCAATGGCTTCACAGTGCTTTGCCGCTTCTTTCTGCTTCTCCATTGCGGTTCTGCGAATGGAAAGCCCCTTGACACGAAAGATAGCACCAAGGATTATACAAAACACACCTACTACGCACATGATCATACCAACCGCTAAAACATCACTTCTGGACTCTTCGGAAGCCATCATGATTCCGATCATGGTGGCTAATGACCCGATGATGAATCCGATCCAGCTAAGCAGGAGCAAAAAGCCTCCGCCCAATTCTCCTCCAATGCCCACTTTTCGGTAGCGATCCAGTTCCTGCTCTTTTAACCGGATATCGTTGTTGATGCTCTCCAGTTTAATCCTGTACTCTCGTTCCAGTTGCTCCAACTTCATCTTGAAGGCGTCAGAGGTATTAATGGTTCTCACAAATTGTTGCAAGAGAAAGCCCGTCCTTTCTTACATAAACTATCGAAGCAGGGTTATGACTGTTTCCGGGGTATGGATTGCTTGTGCCAGCATGGCCTGCGATGCTTGTGATAGAATTTGGCTCTTCGTAAGTTCCATCATTTCCTTGGCCATGTCCACATCTGTAATTCTCGATTCAGCCGCCGCAAGATTGACCCTGTAATTCGATGCGTTGTTATGGATGTGCTCCAACGCGTTTTGATAGGAGCCAAACTTGGATCGTTCTGCGGACACTTTATTGATAGCATCGTCAATCTTTCCAATCGCTTCTATCGCTTTCTCGGGCGGATCAACCGCAATATCGTCGATGCCAAGTGCTGTGGTGCGGGCATCCGTTAACTTGATCTTGTATGTATCACCGGCATCAGGGCCAACCTGTAGAATCACATCACCGGATTGGTTGGGCAGAGTAGTGGAGTTAGGGTCTATGGTCGCTTCAAATTGAACAACGATTTCAGTCCATATCCCGCCCCCATCCGAAAAGTTGGGCGAGTCGGAAAGGTCATTCCCGAGAATGTTCTCTGGCGGCACTCCGACATAGGGAGTACCGGAGTAGGAAACGAGTTTAGTTGCGTAAACCTCTGTCTCCAGATATCCAGTGAGTCCGTTTACCCTGACCGCGGTGATATTGTTGCCAAATCCCCATGTCTCCGCTCGTGTCTTAAAGGTGTTGGTGGCAAGATCAACCGAAAAATGATAAGGCTCACTCGACTGTGGAGGCGGGGCCGGAGTAGACCAGTAGACACCATTCGCCAGATCGGCGATAGAAAAAGTTTCTTCATAGATAGTGTTGATCCCGGAGTGCTCAAAGATGGTGATGCTGACCGCATTGGCCAGATTGACAACGGTAAGTCCCGACGGTGGATTATCTGACACATTGAGTAAATGGATTCCGTTAAAGTGGGTGTTATTTGCGATGTCATTGATGGTGTTCTTGATTTGATCGATTTCTTCCTGAATGCGTTGTCTGTCATCCGAAGACAAAGTGCCGTTGGCCGCTTGCAAGGCAAGCTCTCGTAATCTCTGAAGATTCGGATTCTGTATTTCACCGAGGCCCGATTCAGCCGTTTGTACGAGAGAAATGCCGTCCTGTATATTTCTCTCAGCCTGTTCCAATCCTCTGATCCGGGCTCTCATTCTTTGTGAAATGGACAGGCCTGCGGCGTCATCTGCCGCTTTGTTTATGCGGAGTCCCGAGGATAGTTTTTCAATTGAAATGGCACTTCTTTTATTGTTCCTTTGAAGTTTATTTAATGAAGTCAGTGCTGTAGCGTTATGATTTATCCGCAACTGACAGTCACCTCCAAAGCCACTTTCAGGCAACATTAAACAAACCAAAAATTCACAGATACAAATTCATTATATTAACTCAATCGGTAAGAAACAAAGATAAATTTATGTTTTGATAAGATAATATGTTTCTGATCAAATCTCTACTCTAGTGGTAGAGGTGATAGGCGTGTCAGATTTTTTGAAACTTGTCGGGGAGCAAATACGGTACATCAGAAAATCGAAGGGACTCACACAGGAGGCATTAGCTAATCAATGTGGTTTTCAATATTCGTATCTCTCCGACATTGAACGTGGTGAGCGAAACATATCACTAGAGACACTAGAGAAGATTATCAACGCATTAGGGATTTTGCCGGTCGAGATTTTTAACTTCAAGCACGCCGATACCGACAATGAACTCATTGAAAAGCGTTTGGTCATTGAATCACTCCAAGCGTTATTGCATGATCGAGATGTTAGTGAAGTCAAATTCATTCACCGGGTTGCAAATGACTTTATAAATACCGTCGATCAGGCTAAAAACAGATAAACAATCGCGGCCCTATATAAGCAAAAAATGTAGACTTTTTCTCTCGGCACCATGCCGTATTTTTGAACAGGGGGGCCTGCCGTTTCATGCCCTACCGGGTTCTATATGGACTGTGATCTACTGATTCATTGGTAGATCGCAGTCCTTTTTTGTTTTTGTCGCTCTGCTGATCGTGACAGCGAACAGGGAAGGTGAGATGCTTCCCACATGTGTTTTGCAAGTAGAAAATGCTCAGTTTTGCAGCCAAAATTGCCTAAGCACTTGCCAGCCGTTTGTAACTACAGAGGAATTCTATCCATTGCCTGCTTGAAACGGAAGCTTTCGCCC
>NZ_JBHUJW010000041.1:0-280357 GCF_042683565.1 Brevibacillus sp. GCM10020057 | reverse complement strand
GTCTCAGTCCCAGTGTGGCCGGTCACCCTCTCAGGTCGGCTACGCATCGTCGCCTTGGTAGGCCGTTACCCCACCAACTAGCTAATGCGCCGCAGGCCCATCTCCCAGTGACAGCTAAATGCCGCCTTTCCTTTCCGGATCATGCGACCCGAAAACCTATCCGGTATTAGCATAAGTTTCCCTATGTTATCCCGGTCTGAGAGGCAGGTTGCCTACGTGTTACTCACCCGTCCGCCGCTAGCCTCCGAAGAGACTCGCTCGACTTGCATGTATTAGGCACGCCGCCAGCGTTCGTCCTGAGCCAGGATCAAACTCTCCAATAAAGTTTGTTTCTGGTTCATCTCTTTTTCAAGCTGGCAAATCATTAAATGATAGACTCATCAACGCTTTCGCTGTTCAGTTTTCAAAGAACATTTTGTTCACTCGCCCAAAAGGCGACTTTTTAAGTATAACACATCGCATTCGACTTTACAAGAGGTTTTTTCAACCATCCGCGCTGTTCAGCAGCGGCGTGTTCTAATATAACAAATCACTGCACGTAACGTCAAGTACTTATTACGATTTATTGATCATATTTTTCAATGGAGCTCAATAATACGTGGCAGAAATTAAATATAACTGAAGCGCACCAGGAAGTCAACAAGAAACGAATAGGTACGTTCTTTTTATTTCAAACTATCCGGAGGCGATCCATACGCTTGCAGCGACAAAAAGAAAAGGAAGGTGGATCAGCATGGAGCCGCAACCAACCAATGCAGAACATGAAGATGAATATTACAGCGAACTGTCGACAGTAGAATCGCAGCGAAATGAAATCCTGCAGGAAGAGTTTCCCGAAGGGCCCTACGGTTCCGCCACCAACAGGGAAAGGCTCGGAAAATCAACCGACTGGGAGCCCGGGCAGCATTCCACGACGACACGTTTTACTTACGAGACCCGCAACATGCACCAGGACTTGCCTCGCCAAGATCCTTCCGCGCATCCGATCCACGATGATCCGAACGAAAGAGAATGAACGATGTGTCCATCGCTCTAAAATACCAATCCCCCTTCAAATAGGAGGGGGATTGGCGACTGCTGATTTCCTCGCGCTCTTACTCTTCTGCCTGAACCACATGAGTCGCCAGCGTGCCGATTCCTTCGATGGTCACGGAGACCTCATCACCTGGCCGCAGCTCTCCTACACCGGATGGGGTTCCGGTGAGAATGACGTCTCCCGGGAGGAGCGTCATCACCGCGGAGACGGCTTCCACCAGTTGTGGGATGGTGAAGATCATCTGGCTAGTGTTCGCATCCTGGCGCACCTCGCCGTTGACTTTGGTCACAATGCGCAGATTTTGATAATCCAGCTTGGCGGCAATCGCGGGTCCGAGCGGGCAGAAGGTGTCAAACCCTTTGGCGCGCGTCCACTGGCCGTCGCTCATCTGCAAGTCGCGGGCAGTCACATCGATCGCGCATGTAAAGCCGAGGATGTAGTCCTCGGCATCCTCTGCCTTGACCTGCTTCGCCTCTTTTTTGATGACGACTGCCAGCTCTCCTTCATAATGCAGGTTTTGCGTCAGCTTCGGGTAGACAATCGGTTCGCCTGGCCCGACGACAGTCGTGGAAGGCTTGAGGAACATCAGCGGCTCTTCGGGCAGGTCGATGTCCATTTCCGCTGCATGATCGCGGTAATTGATGCCGATGCAAACCACCTTGCTGGGAGCGCTGGGCGCTTTCAATACAATTTCGTCCAGCGGAAGCTCCAGGCCCGTCATGATCGGCTTCGCGGATTGAATCTTGTAAATATCCCCTTCAATGACCCTCACCTTGTTGTCCTCTTCCACCATCCAGCCGTGCTTCACTTTGCCATTTCGTTCATACCGAATAATCATGGCTGTTCCTCTCCCGTCATTGCCATTCTCTAAAACAGATCAGAAACGACTTCGCGCGGCTTCGTCGTAATTTCTTCGATCTCCGTCCGCTTCACTGCATCTTCTACCAATGCTTCCACGTCGAGAGCCTCTTCAAATTTTTCTGCAAGACGTACCTTGGGACGCGTCACCGGATTTTTCGGCGTGAAAATCGTGCAGCAGTCCTCGTACGGCAAAATCGAAAGCTCGTACGTATCAATTTTGCGGGAGATGTCCGTGATCTCGGTTTTATCCATCCCGATCAGCGGGCGCAGCATCGGAATGGAAATCACCTTGTTGATGGTGTCCATGCTCTCCAGCGTTTGCGAAGCGACTTGTCCGAGGCTTTCACCTGTCGCCAGCGCCAGCGCCTTGGTGTTCGCGGCGACTCGTTCGGAAATGCGCATCATGAAACGGCGCATGATCGTAATCAGATAGTCTTCCGGGCACTTTTGGCGAATAGCTGTTTGGATTTCCGTAAACGGCACGACGTGGAGACGGACCGTTCCGCCCCATCTGGCCAGCTTTTGTGCGAGGTCGCGCACTTTTTGCAAAGAACGCTCGCTCGTATACGGATAGCTGTGGAAATGAATCGCTTCGAGCGTCACGCCCCGCTTCATCATCATCCAGCCGGCCACAGGGCTGTCAATCCCGCCAGAGAGCAAAAGCAAGACTTTGCCGCTGACACCGACCGGCAAGCCGCCAGGTCCCGGAATCGTCTCACAGCTGATGTAGGTGCCTTCCGTGCGGATCTCGATGTTCACGATCGCTTCCGGCTCGTGCACATCGACTTTGATCGCCGGGAGCGCGCGCAAAATATGCGTACCGACGATGCGATTGACTTCCATGGAAGGAATCGGATAGCGTTTGTCGGCGCGGCGCGTGACTACCCGGAACGTGCGCGGCTGCGGGTTCATCTGCCGGATCAGCTCCAGTGCCCGGACTTTGATCGTCTCGATGTCCGGCTCCACGTGGATGGTCGGGCTAAATGAAGAAATCCCGAACACGCGCTTCAGCCGCTCCATGACTTCATGCGCGTCCTCCCCGTGCAGCTCTACGTACATTCGGCCGTAGTTGCGGCGAACTTTTATCTTATAGAAGGAACGTAACACGTTTTTTACGCTGCGCACCAATGTTTCTTCAAACATGTCGCGGTTTTTGCCTTTGAGGGCCAACTCTCCATAACGGATCAAAATAACATCGTAGTTCATGATGGGTCTCCTTTATCTTCTGGTTACGCTCTTTTGCTTCATCTTCATTTGACTGCGCAGGCTGCGGACACATTCGCCAAGGGCAGTGACGAATTGCTGGATGTCCTCGCTCGTATTTTCCCTGCCCAGGCTGATGCGCAAAGAGGACAACGCGCAGTCGCGCTCAATCCCGATCGATGTGAGCACGCGGCTTGGCTCATTGCTCTTGGAGGAGCAGGCCGACTTCGTGGAAATCAAAAAGCCACGCTCTTCCAAAGCGTGCAGCAGCACTTCCGCTTTTACTCCCGGAACCGATATATTCATGATGTGCGGCGCAATTCCGCTTCTCGGCGTGTTGATTGTGCAGCCCTCGATCTGGGCGATACCTGCTCGCAGCTGCTCCAATAGCGCGGACAGGCGGGTGCTTTCTCCCGGCCCCATGTCTTCGAGCAGACGGATCGCCTTGGCCATTCCGGCAATCGCCGGCAGGTTCTCCGTCCCGGAACGGACACCGCCTTCCTGACCTCCCCCCATCAGCAGCGGGGAAATGATCAATCCTTCGCGTTTATACAGGATGCCGACGCCACGCGGGCCGTAAAACTTGTGGGCAGATACGCTGAGCAGATCGATCCCCGAATCTTTCAGGCGGAGAGGAACTTTCCCGATGCCCTGCACCGCGTCCACATGGAACAGGACGCGGGGAAACTGCTTGAGCCATTGCCCGATTTCCGCTACCGGCTGTATCGTGCCCAGCTCGTTGTTTACATGCATGACGGAGACGAGAATCGTATCGGGGCGCAGCGCTTTTTGGACGTCCTCCAGCGAAACGCGTCCATCCCGGTCGACCGGCAAAAACGTCGTCGAGAAGCCGAGGTTCTCCAGCTGTTTGCACACGTCGTAGACGGCCGGATGCTCTACCTGTGTCGTAATGATGTGCTTCCCGCGGTTCTGATATTGAAAGGCAACGCCTTTGATCGCTGTATTATTGCTTTCCGTGCCGCCGGATGTGAAAATGACTTCTCCCGGCTTGCAGCCCAGGAACTTCGCCGCCACCTCACGCGCCTGCTTCAACACCGTTTCAGCCTCAACCCCCTTGTGATGCAGGGAGGAGGGATTGCCGTAATAGTTTTCCATCGCTCGTCTCACGGTCTCAACCACTTCGGGATGAGGCCGAGTCGTCGCACTGTTATCCAGGTAAATCACTAGTACACACCTTCCTCAGGGTCAAAATCCCCCATGTCTACGCTACATCATAACACGACTGTTCCACGAACATACAGGGCAAAGCTCTCTTTCATTCCTATTTTCCCCCACTTTACCAGGCAAGATAGCGGAAAGCGGCCATGCCTGAACATTCGTTCACACACTATTCATACTTAAAGCGCTTACATCCAGCGATAGGCTCTTTACACGCCAAAGGGTTTTCGTTAGAATTGTCAGTAAATTTACACAAAACAACCAAGGAGAGAACAACCATGACTACTCAAGCAATGCAAGAGAAAATCACCAAAATGGAAGCAGAACTGAAACGACTGCAGGCTGAACTGGCCAAGATGAGCAAAAGTGCCCCTCCGATCAACCGTTCTGACGTCGCATACCTAAATGAGGTGTACAACGGGTGACCTTTCGCTTAATTTGGATTTTATAGCGTGGACGAGGCGAGTAGCAAACAGCCGCGGCCCACGCTATTTTTGTGTCTGTACGCACTGTCGCAGCCATGCTCTCTCCTGCCTTGGTCACATTTCCCAAAAGAAAAAGGGAGTCGTCCTGAGCACATGTGGAAAATCAATCCAACTGAGGTTTCATTTCCCTGATGAAAGCCTTCCATGCCGCAATTTACAATAGAGGAGAAACATCCCAACCATTACGCTACGGCATCGAGGAGGCTATCATGTTCAAAACAACACGATGGAAACGTCTGACAGCGCAGTCTGTCCTGATCGCTGCGCTGCTCCCTGCCACATCCGCTTTTGCCCAGACCATCACCGTATCCACCGGCGATACGTTGGGAAATCTGGGGTACCGCTACCAGATCCCTGTCGAACAGCTGAAAATTGCCAATCATCTGCAAACAGACACCATCTACTCAGGACAAGCACTGTACATACCGCCGCTGTCCCAAGTCTACACCGTAAAATCCGGCGATGTCCTCTGGAAAATCGCCGCCGACCACCAGACAACGATCCCTGTGCTGATGGAAATAAACCAGCGAACATCGTATGATCTCATCGTCGGGGAAAAGCTGCTGGTCCCGAAAACAGATGCATCAGCGAACGAGTACACGGTAAAAAGCGGCGACGTGCTGTGGAAGCTCGCCAGCCGCTGGGGTGTGTCCATCCAGTCAATCGTGGACGCCAATCACTTGACCTCCACGGAAATCCTCGTCGGTCAAAAGCTGCTGATCCCGCAGGCGGATGGACAAGCCGACACCCAACCACCCAGAGAGGAAGAGCAGGCTACGTCTACGCAGCCCGCCGATACGACCAAGCCTTGGGTCGAAAATATCCGCTACCAGGTCGTGCGAGGCGATACGCCGTGGACCATCTCCATCGATCACGGCATCCCTATGACGGAGCTGCTTTCAGTGAACAGGCTCACCGAAAATTCACAGCTGCAAATCGGACAGACCCTGCTCATCCCGGTGCACCACATCCCCGAAACCAGCGTCAAAAGCGCGAAGTACGGAGAATATCTGGACTGGTTTGAGGCCGTTCAATACTTGTTTCCCATCAATGCCGTAGCGACCGTGACCGACTTTGAGACGGGGAGAAGCTTCCAGGTGAAACGCACGATTGGCGCCTCCCATTCCGATACGGAACCGCTCACCGCTGCTGACGCCGCTACGATCAAGGACATCTGGGGCGGCCAATACTCCTGGAGAGTCAGACCCGTTTTGGTAAACGTCAACGGCAGGCAGATTGCCGCATCGATGACTTCCATGCCGCACAGCATCGAATACATTTTGGACAACGATTTCACCGGCCATTTTGACATTCACTTCCTGAACAGCCGGCGCCACAATGACGACAAGATCGATCCCGACCATCAGGCAGCCGTCAAAATCGCTGCAGGACGTTCGTAATTTTCTTACAAAAAAACGTTCCAGTCTGCTTGCGCGACGGAACGTTTTTTTCTTTCTCTATTTGTAGGGGATCGGACCATGGTAGACGCCTGAAAACACTTCGGTCGCAGGCCCCGTCATGAAGACGCGATTGTCGGACTCTCTCCACTCGATGAGCAAGTCTCCCCCTGCCAGGTGTACGGTCACTTTGCGTTCGGTTCTGCCGCTCACAATCGCTGCGACTGCAGCTGCACATGCGCCGGTACCACACGCCAGTGTAACGCCGGAGCCCCGCTCCCAGACGCGGAACAAAATTTCTTCACGGTCGAGAATCTGGATGAACTCGACATTGGTCCGCTCCGGAAACCATTCGTGAAATTCGATTTTGGGACCGTATTTGAGCACGTCTTCGTCCAGCACCTCGTCCATGAACAAAACCGCGTGCGGATTGCCCATCGATACAGCTGTCATCGTGAAGGCTTCTCCGTCTACCTCGATTGTTTCCTCAAGCGCCTTTTCTTCCGGTATGCCCGTCATCGGGATCGAGGCACGCTCAAATCGCGGCTCGCCCATGTCAATCGTCACCAGATTCACCTTGCCACTCTCATCCAGCGAAACGACTGGCTTGACAATTCCTCCCAGCGTCTCCACGGAAAATGTACGTTGATCCGTCAAGCCGTAATCGAACACGTATTTACTGACACATCGCAAGCCGTTCCCGCAGTTTTTCGCTTCACTTCCGTCGTGGTTGAACACACGCATCCGAAAATCCGCGCGTTCTGAAGGCAGGATCAGTATCAGGCCGTCTCCGCCGATCCCGAAATGGCGATCGCTCACCCGCCTGGCCAGCTCGGGGAGATCCACACCTGTCAGGTCTTCCGCGAAACCGTTGACGTATACGTAATCGTTTCCTAGACCATGCAATTTGGTAAACTTCATGATCCTCTCCTCTTTTTCTCTTAAGATTTCTGTCTCTTGTATAAGCCCTATCTTAACACATCACACTCGTCTGTGGGGAAGTGGTATACTACCACTAGTTTATCGGCGTCAAGGAGGAGTGTCGCATGGATTTTTCCGCATATCGTTATGCGCTGGGCACCACGAACGAGGCCAAAAAGACGGCCGTCCGTCTGGCTACAGGCAGCGAGCCCATCTGCCTGTCTGTCCCGTCAGGCATATCTGCCCAACCGATGTCGGAGGCGGAGACGATCGAAGGGGCGATTCACCGGGCAAAAACGGTGCTCGCCCGTCTGCCCCAGTGCGATATCGGCCTCGGGCTGGAAGGCGGACTCATGTACGACGAGCGGTACACCAGGCAATGGCATCTTATCTCGGTGTGCGCCGCCTGGAACGGGTCAGAGCTGCAATTGGGACGGGGGCTGTCCTTTCCCATTCCCAACCGGGCCGTGGAGCGGATTCGGCAGGAACAGATCGAGCTGCGGGTGATTATCGACGAGTGGAGCGGAACGACAGGGAGCAATCATCAGGGAGGGGCGTACGGTTTGCTCACAAAAGACCGCATCCGTCGCGCTGACGTCTTTCGCGATGCCGTGCTTGCGGCGATCACGCCTTTTTTCTCCACGCTGTACCGTTGACAAGCAGAAAAGCCTCTCCAGTTACACTCTGGAGAGGTTTTTCCGGGAACAGGCTGCCTATCGGGCCGTGTAGAACGGATAGATCACCAGCGCACCCAAAATGGCGATTGCACCGACAATCATCGCCCACGCCCCCAGCGTTCGGGAACCGCGCCGATACGCCAGATAGCCCAGCACCATCCCAACGGGCGCAATGAGATACGGCATTAAAAACAGGGACAGGATGGACAAACCGAGCCCCGTCATCCCGATCCCGCTTGCGCCGCTCTCCCGGCTGTCTTCGTCAGGTGCCTCACGTGCAGTGCGTCGAACCGGAATGGGTTCGGCAATCTCTGCAGCCGTCTCGACGTCGTCATCCCGCACTTCCGAAGCGTGATAGCTCTCTTCGCGCGTGCGGTCGACTCCGTCCAGCCGCTCTGAAAAATCGTCCGCCTCGTCCACCTCGCCTGTATAGCGTTCGGTCCGTGTCAGCGGATCATACTGGATGTTTCGCTTCGCTGTCTGCCCCTCGTGTTCAGCAAAAGCAGCTTCGGTCCATGTCTCGGCAGCGAACTCGGCGTCGTGGGCATCTACTGTCTCGGAAAAGCCGGTATCTTCCTTCCGCTTCGCAGTCATACGTTCGTCTCGGTCCGCCATGGCATGCTCAGCCCCTTTTCACAAAGGATTTGTTAGTGAAGGAAGGTAGCCTTATTCTCTGCCTTCAGTGTACAATTTAAACTGGAGGCGAGAGGATGAAACCTGAGAAAGTCCTAACGATTGGCATTGATATCGACGGCACAGTGACGTCACCCAGCAGTATTGTCCCCCTGATGAACGAGAGCTTTGGCAAAGATTTGCGATACGAAGACTGCTACGAATACAACCTGGCCAACGTGTACCAGATCACGGATGAGGAATTCGACAGATGGCTGGACGAGAACGGGGAACGTTTGTATGACGAAGCGCCTGTCCACGGAAACGCCGATCACATTTTGCGGTCCTGGCACTCCCGGTTCAAGCTGGTCTACATCAGCGCGCGGGAATCCCGCCACCGCGATGTCACCATAAATTGGTTTGTCCGTTATGACATCCCCTATCATGAGATCGATCTGATCGGCTCCCACGACAAGCTGTCAGCAGCAAAAAGATGGGGGGTCGACCTGTTTTTGGAGGATCGGTTGGAAAATGCTCTCCAGCTCTCCGAAGGCTTGCAAATTCCCGTCTTTTTATTTGACACCCCTTACAACCAGGGAGCGCTGCCCCCGCTGATCCACCGTGTCGCTACGTGGAATGAAGTCCAGGAAAAAGTGCAGCTGCTGCAACAGGAGTGGACAAGCGTCTGAAGAGGAACGGCAAAAAGACGTATCGCCTCGACAAGGGATACGTCTTTTTTGCGCCGAATGCCCTACTTGCCGGATTTTTTCGGCCTGAATGTCAGGCAACAGGTTTCAGACGATTTGGTTGCCCGATCTTGGTGGTTGTTGTTCTCGGAAGCAAATTCCGTTTTGTAACCGGCGTTTGCATGTGCGTCGATTTCCACCATGATCTCGTCTGCACTGCACCGGTTGCCGTCCGCCCAATACTCACAATTCGCTACGCTGCATTTGACTGCTGGCATATGTTTTCACCCCCTAGGGGCTATCCTTCACCACTAAAGCATTGGATATACCATTCCGCGCAGAAAAAAGCGATTGGCTAAAATACGTAAGAAAGGACCCTCTCATGACCATGATCGGATCGAGAATTGTTGTCATTACCGGGGCGGCGAGCGGACTCGGCCGAGCGCTGACCCGCCTGCATCTGGAAAAAGGCGACGTGGTCATCGCCACCGGGCGGCGGGCGGAAAGCTTGCAAGCCCTGGATCTGGAGCATCGGCAAAACGAACGGCTGCACACCCGCCTGCTGGATGTCACGGACAATGATGCTGCCCGGCAGCTGGCTGCATGGGTGCAGGTCCGCTTCGGACGCTGCGACCTTTTATACAACAATGCAGGCATTGCTGTCTTTGCGCCTTTGTCCGAAATGCGGCTTGCAGAGCTGGAGGAGATGCTGGCGACCAACATCGACGGCGTCATGTACACGACCCGCGCCTTCTTGCCTGCGATGATGCAGCAGCGCAGCGGGCACATCGTCAACATCGCCTCGCTGGCAGGACATGTCGCTACCTCGAAGGCGGCTGTCTACGCGGCCAGCAAGGCAGCCGTCATCCGCTTCAGCGAAGGCTTGCGGCACGAGCTGTCCGGGCACGGCATTCACGTCACCTGCGCCATGCCAGGACCAATCGATACGCCTTTTCTCGTCCGGGCGGACCGGACAGGCACATATAGGAGCAAAGTAAGCCGCTACCTGCTCACTCCCGAGGAAACCGCCAGGGGAATCGTTCGTGCAGTAGACCGGCGCAAACCGGAAGTGGCGATGCCTTTGCGGCTCCATTCCCTGTCTTTACTCTACGCCCTCCTGCCGAATCGCGTGAAGCGGCTCCTCGCTCCCCTCCTCAACCGCAAGTGATTCGTCTTCGAGCCGCCGCAGCAGCACAAACGCGGCTCCCCCGCAAATCAGGCAGGCGACCGCTCCCGCACCAAACAAGCCTTGCACGCCTAAAAGCGGGATCAACAAGCCGGAGACCGCGGCTCCAATCGGCATGCCTGTACCCGTAATCGTTCGGATGCTGGTCATCACCCGTCCCAGCAGCGAATCGGGGACATGCTTTTGCAAAAAGCTTCGGTACAAAATGTTGTACGGCGCGAAGCTGAAGCCTGCCAGCGCCATAGCCAGCAAGGCGATATCCAGCCGTGAAAACAGAGCGAGCGGAAGCATCGTGATCCCCCACGCAGCGATAATCCCCGCCAGTGTCGCTCCCAGCGGATACTTCCACGTCATGGTCGAGAATAACAGGGAGCCCAGCAAAGCCCCCATCGCCAGAGAAGACCAGAGCATCCCCAGAGCCACTGACCCGCCGTCCAAATCTTGGCCCGCGTAAAGCGGCAAGGCGACCTCCACAGGTCCGTAAGCCATATTGAACAAAAAGGTGAAGATCACGAGCAGCAGCATCGGCCTGCGTCCAAACAGGTAACGGTATCCGGTCCGCATGTCACGTACCAGGGAGCGGACGTACGAGCCGGCTTTTTCCTGCACACCCCCCTCGGCAACTGCGGGCGTGGTCAATGACTTCGGCAGGCGCGAAAAGCAGAGCGCACAGACGAAAAAGCTCACCGCATCGATCAGCAGCACGTACGCTTCCCCGATCCAGCCGATCAAAACGCCAGCCAGAGCAGGCCCAAACATATACACGATCTGCCACTGGCTTTCCATGACCCCGTTTGCCTTGACCAAATGGCGTGGGTCGGGCACCAGCCGCGGCAGCAGCGTCTGCGCCCCGGCTGCACTAAGCGGGGACAATATTCCTGCGATGACGATCAGCAGGTAGATCGCCTCAAGCCGCATCTGCTCGATCTGCAGCAAAACGACGAGGCTGACGAAGATCGTCCCCCGGGCGGCATTGTCGAACATGATCAGTTTTCTCCGGTCGTACCGATCCAGCAGCACACCCGCAACCAGTCCCGAGAAGACAGCTGGCAGCATGTACGCGAGAATCACCCCGCCCATCGCAGCTGAGGACCCAGTCTTTTTCATGACAAACCACGTCAGCCCCATCCAGCCAAACTGATCGCCCAGACTGGACAAAAACATCCCCAGCCAGTACCAGCGAAAGGCGCGTTGTCCCCACAGTTCTCTCATCCGCATCTTCCTGCTCTTTCCATTTTAATTCATTGTATAGTATGTTGTCATACTTTTTCAACAGTTATATTTAGTAATCAGGCATGTGTCTGCGCTTGTGGCTAGAACTGTCCTGTGGCCCAGGCCAAAACGGCACAAACAAAAATCCCTCTGACCGCTGTTTCGGCGGCAAAGGGATATCCTGTTTCCTCGTATTTGTTTGTGGTTAGTAATTTGCTCTCTGTCGTTCCATCCGATGTCCGCTCCATAGCCAGAGCAGCCCTGCCGCCAGCCCAAAGGCGGCCAGCCAGCCGGAGACAACGGCACTCCCCACGTGCTCTGCCCCGTACCCGCTGACGACGAGTGTGCGCTTTTTGCCTTCCTTTTGGTTATTTGGACGGACGATAGCTGGCAGAACGGATGACGTATTTCCCCACCGCCTGCGGGTTGACGGCGTAGCCGATGCCGGGCTGATCCGGTACGGCGAGCTGCCCAGGAGCGACCAGTTCGACGCCAGGCTCGATAATATCCTGCTCCCAGTAGCGGCTCGAAGCGGCTGTATCGCCCGGGATGGTGAAGTTCGGCAGCGAGGTGATGGCGACGTTGTGGGCGCGGCCAACGCCGGACTCGACCATGCCTCCGCACCATACCGGAATGCCATGCGATTGGCAAAGATCGTGGATGCGTTTGGACTCCGTCAGTCCGCCGACGCGGCCGATCTTGATGTTGATGATGCCGCAGCTGCCCAGTTCGATCGCTTTTCTCGCATCTTCGGCGCTGTGGATGCTCTCATCGAGGCAGATCGGCGTTTTCAGCTGCGCCTGCAGCTTGGCGTGGTCGATGATGTCGTCGTGCGCGAGCGGCTGCTCGATCATGATTAGCCCGTACTGGTCCAGCTCCTTCATGATCGCCAGATGCTCCAGCGTATACGCCGAGTTGGCGTCTGCCATCAGCGGGACGTCATCGCCAAAGCGTTTGCGGATTCCTTCGACGACCTGTACGTCGAAGCCCGGCTTGATCTTGACCTTGATTTTTTTGTAGCCGTCCGCGAGCGCCCGCTCCACTCGCTGCAGCACGTCATCGGCGGTCGGCTCGATTCCGATGCTGATGCCCACATCGATCAGCGACCTTGTCCCGCCCAGCGCTTTCGCCAGCGAGATGCCTTTCTGCTTGCTGGAAAGGTCCCAGATCGCGCCTTCCAGGGCTGACTTCGCCATGTTGTTACGCCGGATTGGTGCGAAGAGCTTCTCGACATCTTCCGGAGTCTCAATCGGCTGGGCAAACAGGCGCGGAATGAGAAACTTCTCAAGCATATACCAGACAGTCTCGGTCGTCTCCTCATTGTAAAAAGGATCGGGCATGGCCACGCTCTCGCCGTATCCGACAGCCCCCTCGCCGTATACGGAAATGAGCAGGAAGTCTTTTACAGTTGTAGTGCCGAAGCTGGTCTCAAAGCGAAAGCGCAGCGGCATTTGCAAATGCTGCACTTCAATCCGTTCGATTTTCATGCTTTCACCCTTTCTCGCAGACAAACGGGGATCTTTGCCGACTGGCGACCTGCCTGGGCTCAGTCAAATTAGACTTTGCCGCCAGCCTCTGCTGATTCGTCAGTTTGGGAAAATATTTGCGGATTCTCTCATTTCGTTTCTTATGTATATTTTCCAGTTTTGTCTCTACCTGAAGTATAGTGCTATTTTTCCGAATATTCAACGCAGTTGTAGCCAGTAAACCTGTGTCGACCGTCTATCGGCGCAAAAAAACACCCCTCTTCCGATTCAGAAAAGGAGTGACTCTTTTCCATGGTCAGCTCAGGACGTTTTCCACTTCGCCAGTTCGGCCGGGAATTTGTCGTTCAGCACCTTGATATAGGTGCCTTTCATCCCCAGTGAGCGGGACTCCAGCACGCCGGCGCTCGCCAGTTTGCGCAGCGCGTTGACGATGACTGAGCGGGTGAGACCTGCCTGATCGGCCAACTGGCTGGCGACCAGCAGCCCTTCCTTGGCATCGAGTTGCTCCATAATTTTTTCGATGGCGATCTGTTCGCTGTAGGAGAGGGACGACAAGGCAATCTTCGCAAAAGTTTTGTCACGCACTTCGTTTTCGATCTGCTCCGTGCGCTGACGGACGATTTTCATGCCGATGACAGTCGCGCCGATCTCGCCCAAAATGAGATCCTCGGTTTCAAAGTGACCGTAGGCGCGCTGCAGAACCAATGTGCCAAGACGGCTGCCTCCTGCGTGAATCGGTACGATTGTGGTCATCATCTGCGGGAACAGCGAGCTCATTTCCGCCGGCACCATGCTGTACGGGCTGTTGATCGGCTCGTTCGCCAGCGTCTGGTTCACTTCCAGCAGCCTTTGATGCATGTCTTCCTGCATATAGCTCGCGGATCGTCCTTCCTCGTTCAACGAGATTTCCTGATTCACCCCGCTGCCCAGGATCGTCCCGTCCGCCGTAATGATGTACACATTTGCTGCAATGACCTCCGACAAGAGTCGCGCGAGGTCTTGATAGCCTACGCCGCTGCCGCCCATTGTTTTTTGTAACATCACATTAATTTTTCTTGTTTTTTCCAACAAATTCATGAATCATTTCCTCCTTGGATTCTTCATGGTCACAGTATTGTCAGAAAAATCCAAGGCTATACATGCAAATCAAAAAATTGGAAAGACGCCGCACGGACAGGGAAAAGCCGGAGAGCTGATAGAGCTCGGAAGATGGGTTGACGCCTGGACACCGATGTGTCTATCTGCTAATACCCTATAGGGAAAAGCAGATCAAGTGTCAGTAGGAGGGGAAACGATGGGGTTATTTAATGGCGGAAATGGTATCGCGCTTATTCTCGTCCTGTTCATTCTGTTGGCTATTGTCGGCGTCGGCGATGAGTGATCCCCCAAAAAATGCTGCCTGTGCGAACAAGTCAGGCAGCATTTTTTTGTTTTCGCCCGATCAGCGGAGTTGTTTGCGAATCATCTGTTCGATCGCCCCGGCAATCTCGCTGGCGGTGCGATGCAAATCTTCCTGGTGCAGGCGGAAACGCACGAAACGTTCGTCCAGGCTGAAGGCTTCTTCAAGCGCCCCAAAAAAGCCGCGCGCCCGTTTGTCCAGCTCCATGAATACTTCGAGGCTGTCTTCCCGCAGGAAAAAGACGATCTCCAGCTCTTCCAGACGGCTGCGGTACGAGCCTGTCGGACGGAACTCAAATTCCTGCACGAACGGATACGTTTTGCCCAAATGGCGATTGTATTCGCAATCGACCTTGAACAGCTGAAAGCCGAGCTGCTGAACCGCATCCAGCACCTTCGTCATCAACGGATGCGGACGGACCTCGATGTAATCCGAGTCGCCCGGGTCGATGGCGTTCTTGATATCCAGCCCGGTCCGCAAATACACCGGCTGCCGTCCCATCGTCAGCGGCGTCTCGTACGGGAGACGGAACGCAAAAGGCAGCACGCGGTGTTCCCTGGGGGACAGGACAATCCGCTCCGTCAGGCGATGCTTGAGCAGCACGCACTCTTCCTTTACTTTATTGTTATTCGTCTCCCGTTCGTAATGGGTGATGACGTACATGTAAATCTCGTCGATCTCCTGGGCCACGTCTCCTCCGGTCAAATGGACCTCGCCCGACAATACCTCCCCAGGCGCCAGAGAGTCCTGCTCCAGACGCGTATCCACTTGCGCAGAGCCAATCCCTACGCTGGCCAACAATTTTTTGAACATCGACATGTCCTGCTCTCTCCTTTTCGTTCACCCTGTAAAAAGCGCCTGTCTGCTCATCAGGTGCTTATGTAGAGGTATACGAACCGAGAAAAAGAAAGTTTCGGGCGACCCGCTTGAGCACGTCGTCTTTTTTGACTTCTGCCGTGACGAACAGGTGCAGCGTCCGCCCGATGACGACTGTCTTGACCCGAACCTCCACCATCGTGCGGTCTGGCAGGACGTATTCGCGGCGCCGCAGCATTTCATGCAGCACCTGATGCACTTCGGCGACCTGTTCGACTTTTTTTCCTTTCAAGGAAGCAAGGTCTTTTTCCATCCACTCGACCACCTGCACCTCGATCGTCGGGTGCGGCTTGGGGTCCAGGACCGTTACCCGGACATCCTCGATGCCGACTGTCTGCTTTCTGCGCGCGACGTTCTGGCTTTTTTTCAGCTCGAGGTTTTCCTCGTACAGCTTCTTGTTCTGGAACTCCAGACTTTTCTTTACGAGCATCATCTCTTCCATTTCCTTCCCGTACAAAAACAGCACGACCGTCCCGCCCAAAAGCAGGCCGAGTACCCAGATCGCAATATACCGTTTCCAGTGCTTCCTGCTCATGAGCGCACCTGCACCAGCCACTGCACACAGATCGTCCCGATATGCGCACCCAAAAAGGCGACGACGATCATCACGAGCTGCTTGAAGACGGGAGAGAAGTTGCCCATTAAAATTTTCTCGATTTGCAAAAAGGAATCAAAAGTGCCGCCGAGCGCTCCGACAAGTCCCCAGATTTTCAGCTGGTCCGCAAGCTGGGCCACAGACAGGAGCGGGGGTTTGTCCGTCAGAAAAGCGCCCAATCCTCCCGAGAGCGAACCGCCTACCACGATCCCGAACGCCACAAAAAACGTCAATATGACCTGCGCCATCCTCCATCCTCCAGACTGCGAGAGCTTATGCTTATCCCTACGCGGCTTGTCTGGCAATTATGAACGAGTCATGCTGCCCCCAGCACGTCCGCTGAAACAGACAACGGCATGCTGGATGGGGCATGCCGCTTTCTCTCTCATTTTTTGTTTCGCGCGTGCCTGTGCAGCCTCTTTTCGATCCGGGGCGCATTCATGACCATCAGATCCATGAACAGATTGACCATGTTCGGGTTGCGCAGCAGCTGTTTGAAGACGTTCGGGTTTTCCTTGAACCACTGCTCGTTCGCCTTGATCCACGCCTTGAAGCCCTCATTGGACTTGTAGTATTGGTTTAATCGTCGAATCGGCCGGTACGCGCACATTTCAATCTATCCCTTCGTCAAAGAATATGGAGAGGAGAAAGATGATGATTACGATCCAAATCACCACTTCAAAGCCTTCTTGCCCCAAAAAACCTTTCATTTCCGTCCCCCCTTCATGCGCTCACACTCCTTGCCCACGGTGCTCTTCCTTATAGGTATATGTCGCAGAATTGTCGCTGGATTGGACACTTGCCCGCCATCTCTTTCATTTTCCGCGCACACCCAGTCAGGTGCATAGAGAGGCTCCTGTTGCACTCATACTAATCGGGAGATGGACGGAGAGGAGACGATCATGCAAACCTCGGCAAGTACACTGTGGCGCAACAAACCTTATTTGCTGCTGCTATCTATTGTGTTTTTTATGCACCTGGCCTCTTATCTGGTCATCCCTGTCTTCCCTGTCTTTCTGGAAAAGGCTCGCGCACTCTCGCTCAGTCAGGTAGGGCTGGTGCTCGGGGCAGGGAATATCATGTACCAGCTCGGCAGCCTGCTCGGCGGGCCGTTGTCCGACCGCTTTGGCAGACGCAGCATCCTCATGGCGGGGGCGCTCCTGCAAGGTGCTGCCATGGCCGGCTATCACTACGCCGTCCCGTACTGGCTGTTCCTTGCCCTATCTTCCGTAAATGGCATGGGACTCGGGCTGCTGGCTCCTACGATCAAAGCGATGATCGCCGATGAAGTCGACGAGCGGCAACGGACGTCCGCCTTCTCGTGGCGCGGCATACTCGCTCATTTTGGCATTATTGTGGCTGGCGTGATCATCGCCTGGATGACTGCGCTGCACCACCGCCCCTTTTTGCTGGCGTCGCTCGTCTTTTTCGCACTGGCTGCCCTCACCCGGTTCAGCCTCCCGGACGATCGCTGCATCGGCCCTGACTGTCAGCGCACGCCGCTGTCGGAGTACCGGCAACTGCTGACTCACCGCAGCTTCCTGCTCTTTTCCTTGATTACCCTGGTGATCTGGGCGCTGTACGCACAATTCGCGCTGATTCTCCCGTTGCGGGGAGAGCATGTCCTGCACTCTGCCACGATGATCGGGCTGGTCTGGACGATCAACTCCACCAGTGTTGTGCTGCTGCAAGGCTTGATCGCCCGCTTCGTCCTGCAGCGCGTCAACCCGTATGTCTCTCTGACGGTCGGCACTGCGCTTTTGGGGACCGGTCTGACCGCTATGGGCTGGGCGGAGCAGTTTGTCTCCTTGAGCGGAGCAGCTCTCCTGTTCATTTTGGGAGAAATGTTGTTCATGCCGGTTCAGGACAGCCTCGTCAGCCATTTTGCCAGGGACGAATGGCTCGGTGCCTATTACGGCTTTTCCAATTTCGTATCGGGAATTGGCACGGCGGTCGGAACGAGTCTCGGCGGAGTCATGGTGGAAAAGCTCGGGGGCGTAGGCAGTCCCTCTCCGTGGATCGCCTACGGGGTCATTACGCTGTTTGTCGCCTCTGTGCTCGGCTTGTTCGCCATCTATGCCAGCGCCCGCTACAAACAGCCAGACAGCCGCAATACCGCAGCCAGAACCAGGAAGAAGGAGGGAGCTACATGAACGCGCAGCTTGGGGGGGAACTGCAGGAAAATGCGGACCGGACTGTTCTGTCCCGAAAAATGCCGCTGTCGTCGCTGCTGATTCAACTCGAGGATCTCGCTTGTACGCGGCGATCCCTGCGGTCTGTAAAATCCCCGCAGAATACTTGGCGGTAACGAAAGGAGGAGCGACATGAGCAAGCAAAACACGAACGATACTTCATCCGCCCAGCACAAACAGCGGCATCGCCAGCAAGATGACGTCAAAAACAACGCGCCCGGTTACGGCGACAAGAAGCTGGAAGGTCCCAACCGCCCCTCTACCTGAACGTTTTTCGGGAGGATTCACCATCGTGAATGCTCCCTATTTTCGTTAACCCGACAGCGGTTGAAACTTCGACAATATTCGTAATTTTTCTTGAAGGTTATGTGGAGATCGCCTATTATGAAAGGACAGAAACCCAATTCTCGGAAAGGACGTAGAGCCTTGCCAATCCAATCGACGACCAAATCCCATCTGTATCCGTTGTTCCTCGTTCTCCTTCCCGTACTCTTCACCGTGGTCGTGGTCATCGGGTATTCGCAGGCAAAGCTGATCTACTACGAATCCGGAGTACGCGCGATGGACCGGCAGTTGAACACCGTAACGCAAATCCTCTCCCTGTTCAACAGCCAGGTGAAGGATGGCATTTTAAGCTATACGGAAGCCGAAAATCAAATCCGAGACATGATGGTAGGTCCCAGGCTTGCCAACCAGACTCGCGACCGCTCGCAGGCAAAACTGACTCTCGCCAATGGGGACGAGCTGTTCGCTTTCAACTCCGAGGGCACTCTCATTGTGCACAGCACCCTCGAAGGGCAGAATATGTATAACCTCCCGAATCCGGGCGACCGTTTTCTGGTCAAACAAATCCTGGACGAGGGCAAAACGGTGACGACGTACCGCTGGACGCCGACCGACAGCTCTCCCGGTGTCGAAAAGATTGCTGTGATCCGCTATTTCCCGCAATGGGACTGGTACTTGTGCCTTGTATCGACGGAAGATGACTTTTATGGGCAATTCAGCGAGGTTAAATTCTTTCTGGCAATTATCACTGCCGCGAGCTACCTCATTGCGGTAATCTTGTTCATTCTCACCTATCGAAAAGAAAGGGCACTGCTCTCCTCCACTCTGCGCGGAGAACAGCTGGCTCAAGTCAACAAAAGCATCCTGAAATCGCTTGCCGTCGCTCTCGAGGAGCGCGATGCGTACACATCCGGACACTCGCAGCGGGTCGCCTACTACATGTGCGTCATCGGAAAGCAGTTGGGACTGGATGAACAGACGCTCGACCTGATGTACACGGGCGGGTTGCTCCACGACATCGGCAAAATCGGCATTGAAGACAGCATCCTGCTGAAGCCTGGCAAGCTGACGGATGAGGAATTCCAGATCATCCAATCGCATCCTGTCCGCGGAGAGGCTCTCCTGCGAAAGCTGTACGCCCAGGTAGACAAGCGGGATGCCTACAGTATCCAGTCGATCCTCACCATCACCCGCCATCATCACGAGCGCTACGATGGCAAAGGCTATCCTGATCAGCTGCAGCAGGAAGACATCCCGCTCATTGCCCGTGTGTCGGCTGTGGCTGACGCATTTGATGCCATGACCTCCTCCCGGGCATACCGGAAAGGGCTCTCCTTTTCCAAGGCCTGTGACGAAATCCGCCGCAATGCCGGTACCCAGTTTTGCCCCAAAGTCGTGGAAGCCTTCTTCCAAAGCGTAACGGAAGAGACATTCCACCAGGCCCACCAAATCTCGTGGGAAAACGAGCTCCTCAATCCGCTCGCTGGAGAAAAGCACACGTATCCTGCCTAGCAGTGCGGGAAAAATGCCGTATAAAAAAGCCATGCGCCCCCGGAGAATCGGGAGTTGCATGGCTTTGCTTTTTGGCATGATCTACATAATCGGGACGAGCCGGTATGGCAGGGAAAACGATTCGAGCCTCTCCAGGAACTTGTCGCTTGCAGAACTGTCCGGGGCGATCAGCTGCAGGTAGCGGGTGAAGTAAAAGACGATGCGGTCCGCTTCCCCTTCCTGCAAACGGTAATGGGCCAGTGTCGCAATATCCTTGAGGTTGTAAAAATAGTCGTAGCGCTCCTTTGTCAGCGATGCGCGGAAGGTGCGGCTGAACACCGCGCCGTTGCTGACGTTGTCCCGCGTGTTCTCCCTGGTCGCCCCCAAAAAGCGGAGCAGCTCGCCTGCCCGGCGCACCCCTATTTTATCCGCCATCATGCTGTCGTTGTACTCGATCTCTACATCACTCAGGCATTGCCGGACCGATTCCAGCATCGCCATGAAGACCTTGCGCACGGCCAAATTTTCCGTCGCGAACTGGTTGTCGAACAAATTAAACTCAAAAGATGTGGCTTGACCGATCCTTTTTGTATACAGCGTAATTGCATTCATTCGCGCCACTTCCTCTTATCGCGGCAGGATGGACTCCCACGTCTTCCGGTCCAGCTTGCGGATGACGCTGAAGAGCAGTCGCTTCGCTGCCTCGTAGTCAGCGGTGTCAATGATCGACGCATGGCTGTGAATGTACCGGGACGGGATGCCGATAACGGCGGAAGGAACTCCGATGCCGTGATTTTGCACGACGGCTGCATCCGTGTATCCTTTGGCTACATAAATCTGGTACGGAATGTTTTCTTCTTCGCAGGTTGTGATCAACAGCTCTCTTAGTCCAAGCGGCATGACTTGCATCGGATCGTAGATGCGCATCAGCAGCCCGCCGCCAAGTCTGCCTCCCTCATCGCGCACTCCCGGAATGTCCCCGGCCGGGCTTGCATCCAGTGCCAGAAACAGATCAGGATTAATCAGCTCGGCTGCCGTCTTCGCCCCTCGCGCTCCTGTCAGCTCTTCCTGCACCGTCGCTCCCACGTAAACGACGTTCGGATGTTCGGGATTCTCATGCAGCTCTTTGGCCAGTTCGACTGCCAGGCTGCATCCGTACCGGTTGTCCCATGCCTTTGCCATGATGCGGCGCGGGTTGGCCATCACCTGGAACGGGCAAATCGGCAGGATCGGCTGCCCCGGCCGGATGCCCAGACGCTCGGCTTCTTCCCGGGTGTCTACGCCGATGTCCACGTACATGTTGCGGACATCCATCGGACGATTGCGCTGGTCGTCGCTGAGCACATGCGGCGGAATGGAGCTGATGACGCCCTCGACGATCCCCTGTCCGGTGACGATCTGCACGCGCTGCGCCAAAAGAACCTGCCCCCACCATCCGCCAAGTGTCTGAAAGGAAATAAAGCCTTTATCGGAAATGCGTGTGACCATGAATCCTACTTCATCCATGTGTCCCGCAACCATGATGTGCGGACCGTTCTCGTCGCCGCGCATGATGCCGAACATGCTCCCGAGATTGTCATAGACGATCTCGCTCGTATACTGGCGTATGTATTCCCGCATGATTTCGCGTACCGGCCCTTCAAAGCCCGGTGCACCCGGCGCTTCTGTCAAGCGCTTCCACAACTCGCGCTGAAATTCGCTCGCCATTTCACTCATGCCTCCTCGATCTACAGCCATTTTTTATTCGTACTCTATTATCGGCGAGGGGGCGCAGCGATGCAACCGCCTGAATGCAGGAATGCCCATTGGCAATCCCGAATGCTTACAAATAACCAATGCGCAGGAGGGAACCCGATGTCGATCACGTTTCGCAAACTGACAGAACCTGCCGAGCTGCAGATGCTCGCTGCTCTGGAAGGTGCCGTCTGGAATACGAAGGAAGTCATTCCGTATCATATGACCATTACTGTCGCCAAATTCGGCGGGCTTTTTTTGGGGGCCTTCGATCAAGACCAAATGATCGGCTTCCTCTACAGCTTTCCCGGCTACACCCATGCAGAACCCCATCTGTGCTCGCACATGCTCGGATTTTTGCCGGCCTACCGCAAGCAAGGGCTGGGCATGCAGATGAAGTGGCGGCAGCGCGAGGAAGCACTCACGCTCGGTTATAAAAAAATTACGTGGACGTATGATCCGCTGGAGACCGTCAACGGCATTCTCAACATCGTGAAGCTGGGGGGAATCGTCCGCACCTACTTGCCGGACTGCTACGGCGAGCTGAATGATGAGTTCAACCAAGGGCTTCCGACCGACCGGTTCCTCGTGGAATGGTTTCTGGAGAGCGGTCGCGTAAATTGCCGCCACCCAGGGCCTGCTCCATCGCCGAAGCAGCTCGAACACGCTCCCGAGGCGCTGCACTATGAGCTTGTCGAAGGCGTGCCGCGTCCGCTCTCCACACAGTTGAACCTCGAGTCCCCCGTGCTGCTGGTCCCGGTCCCTGCCCACTTCCAGGAGGTCAAGAAGGCTGACATGGACACTGCGCGCGCCTGGCGGCAGATGACCCGTGACATTTTCCAGACGTATCTGGAACGCGGCTACACCGTGACGCATCTCGTACGCGACCAGGACATCGTCCGTTACGTTCTTGACAAACAGCCGCTGACCGCGATCCTGGGCGACTCTGCCCGCAGCTGACGAGGCACGGGAGCGAAGGAGCGGCAGCTTGTGATACAATGGGTGAGGTCTACCCTATACGAAAAAGGACGAGAACAAGCCATGCACACATCTTCACGCGATTATGATGTCATTGTGATAGGAGGCGGTCCATCCGGGTTGATGGCCGCTGTCGCCGCTTCCAGCCAGGGTGCGCGCGTCTGCCTGGTGGAAAAAGGCGGCAAGCTGGGCCGCAAGCTGATCATCTCCGGCGGCGGCCGCTGCAACGTGACGAACGCCAAGGAGCAAGATGAGCTCATCAGGCAAATGCCTGGAAACGGCCGGTTCATGTACAGCGCCTTCGCCCAGTTCAACAACCGGGATATTGTCCGGTTTTTCGAGGAACTCGGGGTCGCGCTGAAGGAAGAAGACCACGGGCGCATGTTCCCTGTGACCGATAAAGCCGTCACTGTCGCCCAGGCCCTGATCGACAAGCTGAAACAGCAGGGCGTGACCATCCGGACGAACAGCCCTGTCCAAAGGGTCCTCTACGAAGGCGGACGCACCGTCGGGATTTTGCTGCAGTCAGGCGAAACCTTGTCTGCTCCCTGCGTCATCATTGCTGTCGGCGGATGCTCGGTGCCGCAGACCGGCTCCACGGGCGACGGCTACGCCTGGGCGCGGGAGGCAGGCCATACGATTACAGATTTGTATCCGACGGAGGTGCCGCTGGTGGCAAGCGATCCGTTTATTCGCGATCACTCGCTCCAGGGTCTCTCGCTGCGCGACGTGGAATTGACGCTGTATGCCCCCAACGGGAAGAAGATCAGCACGCAGGAAGGGGACATGATCTTTACCCACCGGGGCATCTCTGGTCCCGCTGCCCTGCGGATGGGCCACTACGTCTCCATTACACAGCGCAAACACGGTCCCGTGCCGCTCCCCCTCACCATCGACCTGATGCCGTCCAAATCGGCGGATCAGATCGCTGCGGAGAGCTGGTCCCTCCTGGAGGAGCAGCCGAGAAAGGCCGTAAAAAACGTCTTGAAAGGTTATTTGCCCGAGCGATTGATTCCGCTGCTGCTCGCTCTCGCCGCGATACCCGAAGAGACGACGTTCAGCCATATGCGCAAGCAGGTATGGGCAGAACTGGCGAAACGGATCAAGGCATTTCCGCTGACGATCACCGGTACCCTCTCCCTGCAGGAAGCCTTTATCACAGGCGGCGGCGTGAGCGTAAAAGAGATCGATCCGCGCACGATGCAATCCAGATGCATGGAAGGTCTCTTCTTTGCCGGCGAAGTCATGGACGTGCACGCACATACAGGCGGCTACAACATCACGATCGCCTTTTCATCCGGTCATGTTGCCGGTACGCACAGCGCCCGGTTGGCATTGGAAAATTATTCTGTAAATCAGGTTTAGCCTTGCTTGATACGGGGAAGCTGATAAATGGGTACTCTTTTGGAAAAGAGTGATCAGCAACCTCCTCCCCCTGGTTGCAAGCTGCTGGTTCTAACACCATACTCCCTTTCATCTTCCTTTTTATGGAGCGCCAGGCGAAGGCGCTTCTTTTTTCACGCGAAAAACACCCGATACCTGCACTTCGGGCATGAATGTGCACGGCATGGGTGTTTTTTTCCCCTGATTGAGTCACGCGACTACCGCCTGATACAAATACGCCAGACCTGCCATGATAAACGCAAAGCCGAGCAGGAAAAACGTATTCGCCCGCTGCTTGATCCGTTTTTCGTCCCCGTGGAAATGGGCGGCCATCCGGGATTGCCAGCGTCTGGTGCGCGGCTGCAGCATCACGATGACCCCGACCAGAAGCAAAAACAGAGCCAGATTCAACATCGCCTCACCCCTTTTTCTTCCGACGCAGCAACCAGCGCGTCTCTGCCTCTTCGGGTGCCCCTTCGACAACGAGCCGCGCTTCTTCGGCTAACTGATAGGCTTCCGCGAATGCCAGCTGTCTAAACGACTGCTCTGCTTTCGTCAGCAATTCGTTTACCTTGCGATTTTGTCTGCGGTAACGGTTGGTGTACTGAATAGCCCCCTCCGCCAGCTGGCATGTGGAAATGATCCGCTCCGCCAGCCGCTCGGTCTCGGCTGTCAGTTCGCCTGCATCCTGTAGAAGCATGGCGACCTCCTCCAGATCATAGCGATATTGATCCATTCTGGAAGTGATCTGCGCCAACGTCTGCACCACTTCTTCAAACATATATTTCAGCTGATCGGGAATCCCCGGCAAATAGCTTCTCTTGATCCTTTGGCGAATCCGGACGAGAGTGCCCGAAATGCGTTCCAGCTCGTCCAGGGCGTCGTCCTCGGTCTCGATCAACAGCTGCACAGGCGCCGGCTCTGGCTTGGCTTCTTCCCGGTCCGGCTGACGCTTGGGAATGACAAGCTCATACTCGTCTTCCTGCAGCTCCTCTGCGGCTTCTGACGGAACCGCCGCTTTCTTGGGAGGGGCAGCGAACGGAATTGTCTTTGCGTTCAGCAAAACTTCCCGCTCTGCCTTGCTCAGCTCTGCAGCAGAGGCTGCTTCCGGCTGGCGGAGCGGCGCGTCTTTCTTCCCGTCCTCTTCCTCGAAGTCGTAGATGACAGCTCTTGCTTGATCAGACTGCTGCTCCTGATGAGCAGGGAATGCTGCTGCCTGCTCCACAATCGGTTCTACGGCGAATGGCTCGGCCTCGTCATGCGGCGCGGCTTCGCCCGCAACAGGAGTGAAGCGGCCAGGGTCAGGAGTGATCCATTCGTCATCAGGCGCGAGAGGATCTGCCTCGGCCGCTTCTGCAAGCTCATCGGCAGGACGCTCTTCGCTGCGGGAAGCCGTTACCCGCTCTGCCTGCCTGGCTTGAGCGGCCACAGCTGCTTCCTTCTGCGCCACCGCTATTTCCTCCAGGCTCTGATAGGTCGCATCCATTAACACCTCAAACGCTTTTTGATGGGTCGCAACCATTTCGAGGCTGCCTTCTTCCAGGGCGCTCTTCGCCGCTGTGAGCAGCTGCTTCGCCTGCATCATGGATTTTTCCAGGCCGTCCTGCTCCAGCGCGAAGCCGTCCCGCATCGCTTGCTCGATGCCGTCCTCCAGCTGCCGGAACTCTTCCGGCATCTCTTTATTGACCTGCGTTACCATCGCCGGGATTTGCTCCATCGCCTTGTTCACTTGCTCGAGCAGCTGCTGTGCTTTGAGCGTCGATTCGTACGCCTGGATGTCATCGCCTGCCGCACGGGAAGTCTTGACCTGCCTGCGCAGCGTCTCGACTTCATCCAGCTTCGCTTTCAGTTCGTGAAAGGACAGGCCGTACTCCAGACGAAGATCGGACAGGCGCCGCTCGACCTGCTCCACCTGCTTGCCGATTTCCGGAATGACGACCTTGGTCTCCTGCCTGGATGCAGCGACCTGTGTCGTATCGCTCTTCAGCTCTGCCAACTCCTGCTCGATCTCGGCGATGGTCTCTCTCGCTTCCTCGAGCATCCCAAGGGCCAGCGAAAAGCGGAAACGGTCACACGCCTCCTCCGCATCGAGAATCATCATTTCCACGTCAGGGATGCGGATGCGCAGCAAGTTTTCCTTTTTGTCGGCGATGTGATGGTAGTGCACCTCCGTCATGCCGCTGGAGCGCCGCAGCGGCTTCTCGACCTCGATCATGTTGATCTTTTCCACTACCTCGTCCTTCCAGTCTTCCACATCATCCACCTGGGCAAAAATGGAGCGGCGGCGAATCATGGCGTAGATCAATCCCACCGACAGCCCGGCAAAGACGAGTCCGATCAGGTAGATCCACCACGGAATGCCGCTCGCGCCTGAGCTGTCCTTTTCCTTCGGCTGCGCAGCGGCCTGCTCCCCCTCTGTGGTGCCCACAGCCGCCTGCTTGGTCTGGATGCGGTCCAGCTCCGAATTGACTTCCGCGATCATCGTCTGGATTCCGGTCAAATATTGCTTCTGGTTGCGAAAAGGCTCGTAGTAGGAAGTGATCTTGTCGTGAAGCATCTCCAGCGTGGCGCCTTTCGCCTGCAGAGCAGGTCCTGCATATACGCCCAGCTGCTCCGTATCCTCGTCCAGAACGAGCATCAAGGCGTCGTCAGCCAGGTTGTAATTGTCGAACAGCTTTTGCGCGTACACATCGGGAGACTCCGCTTCCGGCGACGTGCTTTCCACGACGACGACCTTGTAGCTGCCCGGGGTGTCTTTCAGCTCTTCGGCAAACTTCGCTTTGTCTTCCTTTTTCAAATAGTTGTCCGCGTCCTGGACCACTTCGTCTGTTTTGTCGGGAAACGGCGTCGCAAAAGCCGGATTGGCATATAGCAACATGCCTGCAAGGCAGAGCATGAATAATGATCGTTTCACTTGTCTTACAACCCCTTAGCGTATGGATTCATGGGCGAGGGCACTGCCTTATGCGGGAAGCAGGCACGCTTGTAAATAACGCATGATGGAAGCCTGCAGCCATAAGGCGAACTCCTCGGAGTACGGCTCCAGATCGTAAACCTGGCGAACCATTTGCGCTTGCAAAAAAGGATACGTCATCTGGCTGATCACAGCCAGGACGATGCGATCGGCAGGAACGGGCAAAAACTTGCCCTCCGCAATACCCGCTTCAATGATGCGGGACAGTCCATGCTTCCAGCGGCTGATGTACAAGGTCAGGACTTCTCTGGCCAGCATCGATTCCACGCTTAGCTCGCGCTGAATCAGCCGCGTGATCGGGGCATTCTCGCACTGAAAGCTCACGTACAGCCTGACGACCCGCTCCAGCCGTTCGTAGGGCGCAGCGTCCTTGTCCTGCTCTTCCTGTGCCGCGACTCTGCGGAATAGCGTATCGAAATAGGAGGCGATCAAGGTTTCCAGTACACCTTGCTTCCCGTGGAAATGATAGGAGATGAGCGCAGAGTTTACTTGTGCCTCCTCGGCGATATGGCGAACCGAAGTGCCTTTGTAGCCATATATGTCAAACAGCTTTGCCGCTGCAGACAAAATGCGCATTTTCGTCTGATCCATTGCCATCCGTATACCCTCCTGTATTGGCTCCATTCCAAGGCCAAGTCAGGCATCTTGTCTATTGTACAGAGGATTCGACGCAAAAAGATAGTCTGCTTTGTTAGTTCGACAAAGTTTTCCAGTATTCCTCCTGTGCGCAGACACGTTATGATAAAAAAAGCTTCCATTTCCGCGACTCGCAAAGGAGGTTCCATGCGCAAAAAATGGCTTCCGCTCTCCTTGTGCTTCACTCTGTTTTTCTTTCCGTCAGGCGGGACGGTCGTGCGCAATCTCGCAGACTTGCCGCCGCCTTCTGTCAGTCTTTACGCTCAACCGCTCACTGTCGTTACGTACAATACGCGCGGATGCCGCACCGATGCTGGCAGTGCTGACCCGGCGCTGATCGTCGCGGCACTGCGGCCGCTCGCTGCCGATATTATCGCCCTGCAGGAAGTCGACGTCCGTCTGCCGCGTTCGCAGTTCGTCAACCAGATCGCCGCCATCGCTTCCGCCCTGAAAATGAACTACGCGTTCGGCCCTTCGATCGACTTTGCCATCGGCAGCTACGGCAATGCCGTGCTCAGCAAATTTCCCATCTTGCACGCGAAGACCATTCCCCTGCCCGCCGAATGGGAGCCGCGCAGCCTCCTCGATGTGACCGTCGACTGGAACGGTGCTCCGCTGCACGTCCTGGCCACTCATTTGGGGGTCAAACAGTCAGAACATGGCGAACAAATCGAATCGTTGCAAACCTATTTGCAAGAAAAGTCGTACAATAACAGCGTTTTGCTGGGCGATTTCAATATGCTGCCGGGCGATTCCCTGTTCGCTTCCCTGCGCACCCTCTACACGGACACCCTGTTCGACGAAAACATCGTCCTGCGCACACTGAAGGGGACAGGAGCGGCAAAACAGATCGACCGTATCATGCACACGCCAGATCTCGCCTGCCTCGAAGCATCGGCTCCTGCCGTCGGTCCTTCGGATCATTATCCGGTGCTGATGAAGCTGGCACGCGCTGCCTTTCCCTCTCCCCATGGAGATGACCGCGTTGTTGACCGAAGCCGTTCCCAGCCGCTTTCCTGAAAAACGCCCTGCTGCCGCCGCAGAAAAAGGCGATCTCGTCCGGCTGATGCGGCTGCGAAGATCGCCTCTGACTACACGCTTATCTGGCTGTCTGGCCCTCGTGCGGATTCGGGATCGGCTTGACCTTCCCGTAATTTTGCAGGTACGTATCCACCTGCGAATGTTCCTGTATGCGATGGCCATTGACATCGTACTCCGAGTGGATCGACATGGTGATGTTTGTCGGGAGCATGCTGGTCCGGTTGTAGTAGACGGTGCACTCCGCATTGACGTCCATCTGGTCGACGATTTCATTGACGTTCGGCGCGGCCTGTGATTGGATGTGCGGACCTTTTTGAGCTGTCGCGCTCTTCTTCCAGGAGCCGTCCGACAAAGCCATGGCCAGCTTCAGCCGCGGCTTGTACGCGGTGTCTGCCGTGGACTGGACACGCGGCCCTCCCCCTCCCGTCTGCTCGTGCATCTGGGTGACCAGCCAGTTTTTCAGCTTCGCCGGATCGAGGGTGACGCGCAGCGCCTCGATATCGTCATTCGGGTTATCGTCCGGCAGCATCCGGACATTCTTCTTCATCTCCGCCATCTGCTCGAAGCAAAACGCAGGGTCCCAGTTGTTCATCTCCTGCCGGTAGGCTGACTGCGTGTGGGCGACGCTCTTCCATTCGCGATCGCTGCCCTGCTTTGCGTACAGCTTGTTTCCTTGATGCAGCAAGCTGAGATTGTCGACCCGCTTTTCGTCCGGCATTGACAGCTTCACATTCATAAACACGGCGTCTTTGTCCTTGCGCCCCGAAAAATTGACGACGTTGGCATTGGTGCTGTTCTCTGTGAGCAGCCTGGTGTTGCCGTAGAACGCGTATGAATCTTGAACGGAAAAATGATCGCGCACCTGATCAAATGCAGAACTCGCGTTTTGCTTGACACCCATCTGATTACAGCCGCTCATCGCCGTACACAAAAGAGCCGCGAGACAAATCGTCCAACCTTTGCGCATTCTTTCCCCTCCTCACGCTACTTTGGGAAGCCACACCCGGGTGACCGTCTCCCTTAGCGTTTCCGGGGAAGAATAAGGTTATTCTGCCGCCAACAACCTCGCTGCTATTTCCTAGACCGAGTAATACAGGATGCCGCCTTCCTCCCGCACGTCCACTTGATGCAAAATCGTCAACAAATCGATATGGCCCAATGTTTCCGACAACGTCAGCGGCAATTCCTTTTCGTACAAGGTCGGAAACAGCAAGGCCGTCAACTCGTACGCCGTCTTTTCCCCGCCGCCGAGCATGCGCCGGAGAGTGTCCGTCCGCTCCCAATTTTTGCGCAGCCGGGCGAAGATCAGCTCGCGATGGTCGAGCACCGGCTCCCCGTGTCCCGAAAGCACCTGCTCGATGTCCATATCCGCGCACATCTGCAGGGCAGTCCGGTACTGGACCAGCGTCAGCGGCCGGACGCCGGAACGGTCGCGCGGCGGTTCGATAAAGGCATTGGAGGAAATATGTTTGATGATATGGTCTCCCCCGATCATCAGGCGGTCAGTTGCCCGGTACAAAGACAGATGGCTTTGACTGTGGCCCGGCGTGTACAGCACTTGCCATTGCGGCAGGCCCGGTACGATCTGCTCGTGCTTCAGGTGGACATCGATCCGGCTCGCCTCGGAAAAGGTGTTGATCAACTGGTGGAAGCGTTCGATGATGTACATTTTCTCTTGCGGCACGCCGCTTTGCCTGTAGAGCTCCGTGAAAAAGCGGTCGTGAAAGTCCATGAACTCCTCGTCGAGTTCGATGTACGGGGCCGCCAGCGGATGCGCCAGCGTCTTCGCACCCGAGATTTTCCGCACTCGCTCCAATAGACCGCAATGATCCACGTGGTGATGGGTCAGAAGAACCTGCTCGATCTCTTCCACGCTCACCCCGATCTCATCCAGGCCGGTCGTGAGTGCCCGCCAGGCTTCCCCGGTGAGCGGTCCCACATCTACGAGCGTCAGTTTTTCCCCTTTGACGAGGTACACGTTGACAGCTCCGACGTTAAACGGTGTCGGCAACTCCAATCGATACACATCCGGCGCCATTTCCTGCGCAATTCTTCCTTGCTGCCCCTGTGAAGTCATTTGATTCCCTCCTGCAAACGGCTCCTATCGTTTCCGTAATTTTCCGCAAAAGAAAAGAGCCATCGTCTGGCTCTATGCTAACACAACCTGGTTACGCCCTGAATTTTTGGCTTCGTACAACGCGACGTCTGCTTGATGGAACAGCGACTCGACGCTAAGATTCGCACCGGATTCCCGGCTCCATTTGGCCAGGCCGCAAGAAATCGTCACCCTTGGGGAAGTCTCGTTCTCCACGCAAAGCCTGATTCTCTCCGCGACGCTGTGCGCCGTTTCCTTGTCCACGCGAGGCAAATATACAGCCAGTTCTTCGCCGCCCCAGCGCGCGGCGATATCGCTGTCGCGGATGCTGTGGCGAATCAGGTTGGACACCTGGATCAGCACCTCATCTCCAACCTGATGGCCAAAGGTGTCGTTCACGGACTTGAAGTAATCGATATCGATCAAAATGAGCGAGCCGTACGAGTCCTTTTCCAGCGAGGCCCGCACTCTTTCGTTCAAATGCTTGCGTGTGTAAAGGCCGGTCAGGTTGTCCGTGATGACCATCCGCTCCATCTCGTTGTGCAGGACCGCATTCGTCATGGCGAGACTGGCGTGTTGGCCGAAAATTTCGAGTAATTTGTAGTCGTCAAAACTGAAAAAATGATAGCGTGAATCAGAGACGAGCAGGACCCCGTTGATTTCGCCGTCCACGATCAACGGCACACCCATCAGCGAACAACACGGCCGAAGGGAAAACGGCAGCGGTCCAGTCCCTGGCTGGGCGAGCAGCAGCGCCTGTCTGTTTTGCAGGATCTCCTGAAACGGCTTTTCGTCCGTCTGCACCGTCATCCCGTTGTACTCCGGAATGGATGACGACAACACGTCGAAGCAGTCCTCGCCCGGCACCTTGCTCAAAATGGCGCAAAACTCGGCATCGAAGGTTGCGCCCATCATCGTCGTCACGAAATCGAGAATTTCCTTCAGATCGAGGCTGCGGTTCAGCTGTTTGGCCATCTCGTTGATCAGCCGCAGCTCGCGGATCAGGTTGCGGGATTGCTGATACAGCTGGGCGTTTTCAAAAGCCGTGCCTGCCGTGTCCGCCAAAATCCCGATGTAGTCCGTCTCGTGCTTGCTGAGGGATACCCGCTGATCCCCCGTGACTTGCAGCACGCCATAAATCCCTTGCTTGCCAAGAAGCGGCGCAGCGATCACCGTCTTGGTCTGCCCGCCTTCCTCCACATGGTCCACAATCAGGCGGCCCTCCAAATACGCCCGCGTGCTGGTCGACGGCTCCGCCTCCTGAAAAGTGAGCTGCTTGACCGGCGTAGTCGCATCCGGTTCAACCGTCAGAAACAGCTCGACCGCCAGATGCGGATACAGGCTGGGAATGCTCGTCACGATCTCGTGCAGCACTTCGTTGACATCGATCGAAGCCTGAATCTTGGACATGAGCTGGTATAGCAAGTCCTTCTTGCCTGCCTCCCTGCGCAGGTTGTCGGATACGACGGATCGCCACAGTGCACTGCTCGCCTTTTCTGCGACCTCCTGCAAAAATACGATATCCCGTTCATCGTAGTAGACGTCCGTCTCGTCGGGCGCCAAATGAAGGACGAGGGCGTAGAGAGGGGTGGAGTTGCAGTTGATGGGAACAATGGCGATCCGGTTCTGCTCGAGCACGATCGTCGACAGGACGTCCTGTCCGAGACGCGCGGCGATCCCGGCGATCTGGCTGTCGCCCGCCTCGGCCTGCTCTGTAGTCACGCAGTCCTGGGGAATGCACTGCCCTTTCTCCGACAACCGCACTGCTGAACAATAGCCTTTTTGGATGATCCCGCTGATCCGGCAGATCAAGTTGTTCAGCAGCTCGTTCGTGGTGTCATATAGATTCAGATCCATCACAATCTGGCTCGTCGCATGCTGGATGTACGCATCATAGCCCATCCGGATCATGGGTTCCAGCCCGAGCAGGTAAGAATGAAGATGAAATGTAATCTCCGCCCCGGGTGTCACGATCCCGATGACGGCACGGACGCGTCCGTCGTTCTCGCGGAGCGGGATGGCCCCGTACAGGCAAGGATCTTCCTCCCACTCTTTCACGACGATGTCCTTGCTCCCGATCGCGCTCTCAGCCAGCTCGTACACATGCCCAGTCAGAGGCGAGTGAAGCAACAGGTCAAGTCCTTGAGGGTTCCAGGATTGGCCTTCTTGCATCTTCATGAAGTTGATCACACGTCCCCCGGAATCTGTCAGGAAAAGGATGCCTGGGCGCTTTTCCGGCCATGATTGAAGAATAAAATGGGCCGTGTAGGAAAAGACCGTTTCTAACTTCCCCAACATTTTACTTGACACGAGATACTCCCTCTCTCAGCGTTTTTCTCACATTTTCAAATGGTCTGTATTGTTCACTTGCAGCACTTCCCAGCGATGGTCGGCGTAGCGCAACACCGTGACGCCCGTATTGTCAATCCGCGTAACGCCCGTTCCTTGCTCCCCGCCCGTCACATAGTGCAAAAAGCTGTTGATAAGCCCGCCGTGCGACACGACGACCACCGCTTGATTCGGGTGGCTGCGGGCCAGCTTTGTCAGTTCGTTCACGGCTCGCTGCTGCATGTCTTCAAAGGTCTCAATCCCGCAAGCGGCTTCGTCCTGGGCTGCAAAACGGGAGCGGATTTCCTCGTAGGTCAAGCCTTCCCACTCTCCGTAACAACGCTCCCGTAAGGAAGGAAGAGTGGAAACGGTCGAGCCCGCCTCCGTGGCAATTAGCATGGCAGTGACCCGGGCGCGACTCAAGTCGCTCGAATAGACGGCCTGGATTGCTTCGCCCCGGAACCGCCGGGCCACCTGCTCTGCCTGGCGCAATCCCTGCTCATTCAGGGTGATGTCACTGTGCCCCTGAATGCGCCGGGTCTGGTTCCATTCCGTTTCTCCGTGGCGGATGAGGTACACGATGGTTTCCAAAACAGCAGTCTCCTTTGGCAAGCTCTCTTTATTTTCTTAATGATAGTACTCTTTATTATATAAGAAGCGATTACGCAATTCTAGATTGACAAAAAAACATTTGGGACAAATTTACTAATTTTTCTCTCACACTTTTTTCCTGCTCCTCTTTTGCCTCTTTTTTTCTTCCCGCAATGAAACAGCCCGGCCTGTTTGCTCGTCAGAGTGGTAAGTGAACAATTTGACATCGTTGGAGGGATTTTCGTGAAACCATGGTTCATACGCTCGAGTTCCTTTTTATTGACCGCCAGCCTGATACTGCCTGTCGGTTCGGCTTTTGCCCAAACGCCGCTTCCCATATCCGCTCCAGCGGTTTCCGCCAAGACCGGGCTGTCCGGCAGCCTGCTCGCTGCTGCAAGCAAAGTAAAGCTGTCAAAGGAGGATGCTCTCGTGCGCGCCCAAAAGCTTGTCCCTGCAAAAAATCTGGAATTGACCAACGTGTCCTTCCGCTCCGCCGACCCTTGGCGGCCGTTCCCTGAATGGTCGTTCAACTGGGAGAAAAAGGCGGCGAACAGCGAGGAGATCGATCTCGCCTACACCGTCAGCATCCATGCCGACACGGGAGAGCTCAGCGCTTACTCCCGCTACGTGCAGGGAGCCTCGAACATCCCTTACGCCAAGCGTATTTCCTACGAGGATGCGCGCAAGAAGGCGGAGAGCTTCCTGGCGCAGTACAACCCCGGCAAAGCGCAGCAGACACGGCTGTACATGCGTGACATGCCTGCCCCCAAGACGCCGCTGAACGCCGACGTCTCCTATTACTTCCGGTTCGTCCGGGTGGCAGACGGCGTGCTCTTCCCGGACAACAGCGCGGACATTACAGTCAACAGCGCCGGAGATGTGGTCGGGTATTCGCTGACGTGGAACGACGTCCAGTTTGACAAACCAGCCAAGACGATTACCCAGGAGGAAGCCGAAAAGCGGATGACGGCCCAGGCGACTGCCAGCCTCACCTATGTCCTGCCCTGGGAAAAAGAGGGCGAGGATCGCAACAAGCCTGTCCTGGCCTACCAGGATCCGTTCACGTTTTACATCGACGCCGCAGACGGCACTGCCCTGTCTGCTTCCTCCCTCGCTCCGCTCGATACCGCGCAGGAGCCCGAACCGGTGAGCGAAAAAGCATTGCCTGCCCGCTACAGCGGCCCGACGCTCTCGCAGGATGAAGCGGCCAAACTGGCTTCCGCGACTTTTGACCTTAGCCAGTACGAGCTGCGCTCTGCCAATTACAGCGAAAAGGATTACCGGGGGAACCGCCCTGTCTGGAATCTGGAGTACGGGGAAAAAGACAATCGCAACGGCGGCTACGCGTACGTGTCGATCGACGCCAAGACTGGCGACGTTTACGCTTTCAACAAGGACGTGCGGTTGCTGAAGACGGATGACAGCCCGGCCAAAAAAGTCAATGCAGACGCGTTCAAAGCCAAGGCGATCGAAATGGTCCGCAAATGGACCCCGACCGCAGCCAATCAGCTCTACTGGGTCGATCGCAACCAGGACGATGCGTCCTACGGCTCCCCGGATCGTTACAGCGTGTCCTTCAGGCGCTATCTGGATGGCATCGCAGCCGCTTCCGGCTCCGCTTCCCTGACCTTTGATACCCGTACGGGCGAGCTTGTCTCCTACTTCTCCGAATTCGGCAGCGAGACATATCCGGCCAAGCCGGGCGAGCATCTGTCACAAGAGGAAGCCGTATCCGCCTGGGAAAAGGAAACCCAGATCGAACCTGTATACGTACTGACACCGCTTGCCGACGAAGACCGCAAACGAATGGAAGCGACCCCGTCCTACGTGCCGCAACGCTCTGCCAAACTGGTGTACCGGGCGACTGTCACGCCGTATGAGCAGGCGTACTATCTGGACGCCGCCACAGGGGAATGGCGCTCCCAGTCGTCGGGCAAAGTCATCAATCTGCATCGGATCGAGCCGTCTGACCTGAAAGGGCATCCCGCCGAGAAAGAGCTGATGTTGATGTACGAATACGATGCGCTCTCCCTGATCGACGGCAAAATCATGCCGCAAAAGCAGATTACACGCGGCGAGATGATCGAAATGCTGATGATCAGTCTGAACAACGGCCGCTTTTTCCCGACGTACACGGCACAGCGCAAGGCAACCTACAGCGACGTAGCAACCGGCTCCCGCTACTTCTCTGCCGTAGAAGCCGCCGTGGACCGCGGCCTGCTCAACAAGAGCGCGGCCAAGCTGAATCCGGATGAGCCGATCACTCGCGAAGAGCTGGCAGACATGATCGTACGTGCACTGGGCTACAGCAAGCTCGCAAACTATTCGTCCATGTTCCAGTCCAACCTCACGGACATCGCAGGCACGCAGCACCGCGGGGCGATCGTCATCGCCACGACCTTGGGCATCATGACGGCTGACAAGCAAAAGTTCCAGCCGAAAGCGGCCGTCTCCCGTGCCGATGCTGCCATAGCCTTTACCCGCTTCCTGGAAAAACGGGGAGAGCAAGACGCGCAGCCTGTCGCTTCTGCCGCGATGGAGGCCAAATCCGACTGAAACACCTGCTCCGGTGCCGGACGGATCTTTCTTTTCCTTGACTTCTCTCTATCTGCCCTTGTATTATTGATAGTATGTGTACAGGGTAGCATTGATTGCAGGTAAAAACGGAAGGATCAACCCTCTTAGTTTCTTCCCTTTCAGGCAGCGGCTGAACTACCTGCGAGGAGCACGATGCGGAAACGCTACCGTCCGAAGTTCGTGTAGATAAAGAAGGAACTAACCTGCCGGAAGTAAACACCTGCGAATCCACATTAAAGGAGAATGAAAACATGTCACGTTACACAGGACCTCGTCACAAGCTGGCCCGTCGTCTGGGTATCTCCCTCGATGGTACAGGAAAGGACATCAAACGCAACTTCCCTCCAGGTCAACATGGTCACAACAACCGCCGCAAAATGAGCGAGTATGGAATCCAGTTGCAAGAAAAACAAAAACTGCGCCATATGTTTGGCTTGAACGAAAAACAATTCCGCCGCACGTTTGAAAGTGCTAGCAAAATGGCTGGCGTAGTGGGCGAAAACTTCATGAAATTGCTGGAATCCCGTCTGGATAACTTGGTATACCGCATGGGCTTCGCTCCAACTCGCCCTGCTGCTCGTCAGCTGGTAAACCATGGCCACTTCCTGGTAAACGGCAAAAAGGTGAATATCCCGTCTTACCGCGTACAACCAGGCGACGTGATCTCCATCCGCGAAAAATCCCGCGGTCTGGAAATCATCAAGAACTCCCTGGAAAGCCGCAGCTTCCTGCCAAACTACATCTCTTTCAACGATGCTGCAGCTGAAGGTACCTTCACTCGTCTGCCTGACCGTGAAGAAATGCCAGCTGAAATCAACGAAGTTCTGATCGTTGAGTTCTACAGCCGTTAATCGACGGAAAGAGCAAAAAAGAGTAGCGCCGCTCGTCGGCCTACTCTTTTTTTATTTGTTATAAGTCCGCTTTGTGCTGACGACATCCATAATCTTGCACTCCTAACGCCGGAAAGAGTTGCGCGCGGCAAAAAAAGGTGTCAGTGCAGCCGTTTGCGCTGCTCCCAGACACCTTTTTCCCGATCACAAACCCATTTGCCTCAGCTTAACTTCACCTTGGCGAATTTGCGCTTCCCTACTTGAACGACCATGCCGTCCTCCAGTTTCACGGTGCGGTTGATGTCGTCCACTTTCTCCTCATTCACCTTCACGGCGCCCTGCTGCACCATGCGGCGGGCATCCCCTTTGGATGCAACGAGCTTCAGGTCAAAAGCGAGATTGACGATGTTCGCCTCCCCGTTTTCGTAAGCCGACAGGTCGACGGTGACTTCCGGAATATCGGTCGGCAGGGCGCGCTGCTGGAATACGGTCTTGAAGTAGTTTTCTGCTTCCTGCGCCGCTTCTTCTCCGTGGAACATGCGCACGAACGTTTTCGCCAGGTTCATTTTCGCATCGCGCGGATGGATGCTGCCGTCTGCAAGGCCATTGCGCAGCGCCTCCAGCTCCTCGTTGGAGATGTCTGTCGCCAGCTCGTAGTAGCGGAGCATCAGCTCGTCCGGCACAGACATCGCTTTGCCGTAAATCTCATTCGGCGCTTCGTTGACGCCGATGTAGTTGCCCAGGCTTTTGGACATTTTCTGCACGCCGTCCAGCCCTTCCAATAGCGGCATGGTGATGATGACCTGCGGCTCCTGGCCGTATTCCTTTTGCAGATTGCGACCCATCAGCAGGTTGAATTTCTGGTCGGTTCCGCCCAGCTCGATGTCGCACTCCAGCGCAACAGAATCGTAGCCCTGCATCAGCGGGTAGAAAAACTCGTGCACGGAAATCGGCAGGTTGTTGTTGTAGCGCTTCTGGAAGTCATCGCGCTCCAGCATGCGCGCGACGGTCGTCTTGGCCGCCAGCTCCAGCACGTTCTCGAACGTCAGCGGAGCCAGCCAGGTCGAATTGTAATGGACCGTAATGCGGTCTGCATCCAGCACTTTGCCGAATTGCTCCACGTAGCTTTGCGCATTGACCTTCACTTGCTCCTCGGTCAGTTGCTTGCGCGTCTCCGATTTGCCTGTCGGGTCGCCGATCCGTCCGGTGTAATCGCCGATCAAGAGCTGAATGGTGTGACCCAGCTCCTGGAATTGGCGCATTTTTTGCAGCACGACGGTATGCCCGACGTGGATGTCAGGCGCCGACGGGTCCAGCCCCAGCTTGACCTTGAGGGGTTGTCCGGTCACGACGAAGCGCTCCAGCTTGCGGCGCAGCTCCTCCTCCGGGATGATTTCCATTACGCCGCGGCGGATGATCGCCAGCTGGCGCTCCACTTCCTGCTTCTGTGATTCGGTCAGCACAAACTTCTCCTTGTTCTCTTGCACAACTTCACTCATCATGGACAGCTCCTTTGACATGCGATAAATAAAAAATCCCGCCCCTCCAAAAAGGGACGAGATTAAACCCGCGTTACCACCCTAGTTGAAAAGATGCTGCTGCATCCTTTCCGCTCGATACAGAATAACGGCCTGCTCCGTCCGGCTCTGACCGGAAGACTCCCGACTTGTAATTCGCGATGTGCAACGGGCTGGTTCGCACCGACCACCAGCTCTCTGGGCAGGAAGACCGCCACCGGCTCCCATTTTGCTCCGACTGTCACTCGCTACTTGTGCCGTTCAACGTCCACTTCATTTGCAAACATATAACGTTATTCTTACACAGCGACTCCCCGCTTGTCAACTTCTCCGCTCCTATCCTCCAGGTTCCTCCTATGGTATAATCAGGGTGTATGCTAGGGGGTCATAGACTATGTCGAACAGCCACAATTCTTCCTCTGAACCGACGAAGAAAAAACGCCGCAGAAGCCGTGGCAGAACGATCTGGATGGTCGTTCAACTGCTGTTTCTGCTGGGGCTCATGGGAGGCTTCGTTGCAGGAGGAATCGTGACAGGTTATGTCGCCGCACTGGTGAAGGACGAGCCTGTGCGCAGCAAGGAAGAGTTGGAGAAAAAGATTTTCACGAACTATCTGACTGGCTTCGCCTATTACAACGACGGCTCCTTGATCGGCCAGTTGCGGGCCGAAGAGGGCGACCGGCGATTGGTGAAAAAGGCAGACGTTTCACCCTATTTGATCAATGCCATCATCGCTACGGAAGACAAAAACTTTTACCACCACAACGGGATCGTCGTACAATCAACCATCCGCGGAGCACTCCAGGACTTCACCAACCAGCCCGTCGTCACGGGTGGAAGCACCATTACCCAGCAGCTCGTCAAAAATACGATTCTTTCGGCGGAAGTCAGCCATACCCGCAAAGCACGGGAAATCTTCGACGCCTTGCGAATCGAGCGCATGTTTTCCAAAGATCAGATTCTGGAAGCCTACATGAACGAAATCTATTTCGGGAAAAATGCGAACGGTTCCAATGTCTACGGTGTACAGGCTGCCGCCAAAGGGATATTTGGCAAGGACGTCAAAGAGCTGAACCTTAGCGAAAGCTCCTACCTGGCCGGGATGATCCAAAACCCCGGGGCCTACTCCCCGTTCGGAACCGAAAGCTATCAGCGCGGCAAGGAGCGCCAGAAGATGGTGCTCGATCGGATGCTGGAAAACGGATATATCACCCAGGCCCAGTACGATACCGCGAGCAAGACCGATCTCAAGGCATCGCTGGCCCAGCCTACCGAGCAGGCTTACCGCGAATTGCCGTTCCTGATGATGGAAATCGAGGATCGCGCGGCGCGCCAGCTCGTCGATGCAGACCTCGCGGAAAAAGGGAGAGACAAGGAATCGGTCGACCGCAACGAGTACCGCCAGCTAATAGAAGAAAAGCGGCGCGACATTTTGCGCAACGGCTACAAGGTCTACACCACCATCGACAAAAACGTCTACGCCACCATGCAAGCTGTCGCCAACGATCCGAACAACTTCGGAAAAAACCGCTCCTACACGATCAAACGCTCCAACGGCAAGACGGAGAGAATCGAAAATGCGCTGGAAGAAGTCGGCGCCATGCTCATCCAGAACAAAACCGGAGCCATCCTGGGCATGATCGGCGGACGCGATTTCAAAGTCGAACAGACGAACCACGCCACGGTCCCTCGTCAGCCCGGATCGTCGATGAAGCCGCTCGCTGCGTACGCTCCCGCCTTTGAGCTGGGCCTTCTGCAGCCGGCGTCGCCGATCGACGACTCGCCTGTTCTGCTGGCGGACGGGCAGAAAGGCACCCACCTGCCGATGAACTGGAACAACAAGTGGCAGGGCATGATGAGCGCGCGCGAGGCATTGCGCATGTCGTGGAACATCCCGGCGATCAAGACCTACCTGAAAGTCGGCATCCCGACCGCGCTCGAGTACGTGAAAAAAATGGGCATCACCACCTTGGTTGATGCGGACAACTACGCTTCCACCGGGGTAATCGGCGGCCTTACATACGGCACCACCGTCGAAGAAATGACCAATGCCTACGCTACTTTCGCCAACCACGGCTCGTTCGTGGACGCTTACCTCATCGAACGGATCGAGGACAGTCAGGGCAAGGTCATCTACAAGCACGAGTCGCAGCCGGTGCAAGTGTACAGCGAACAGACCGCCTACCTGATTACCGACATGATGCGCACCGTCGTCAACTCCGGTACCGGTACACACATCCGCAAGTACGTGCCGCAAAAAGTGGACGTCGCGGGCAAGACGGGTACGACCAACAGCAGCAACGACCTCTGGTTCATCGGCTACACGCCGGAGCTGTCCATGGGCGTGTGGGTCGGCTTTGACGAGCCGTATCCGATGCCGGACTCCGACAAGTACGTGCCGATGGGCGTCTGGGGCAAGGTCATGAAGGAAATTTTGGACAAGCAGCCGAATCTGTCGCCGCCGGATGCCAAGTTCGTCAAGCCGGAAGGAATCGTCACGGCGACCGTGGACTCCAAGTCCGGCCTGCTGCCGAGCGACCTTTCCAAAGAAGCCGGCCATCTGATTACCGACATTTTCAATCGCCGCTTCGTACCGACCAAGGTCGACGATTCCCATCAGAAGGCTCGCGTGGTCACCTACAACGACGAGCGGTATTTGGCCAAGGAAGGCACGCCGGATGACTTTGTCACCGAAGGAATTTTCTACCGCTCCCCCGATCCGCTCGCGACCAAAGAGCAAATTCAGGAGAAAAACAATAAGGTGGCGCTCCATCCGCCTGACTGGGAGCAGCGGCTTCCGGAAAAGGAAGACCCGCGTACCGATCTGCCAGGCGCGCCGCAAGCGCCAACCGGTCTCGTCGCAAGCAAATCGGACAAGCAGAGAGTGCTCTCCTGGCAATCCGCCAAGGAAGCCGATCTGCTCGGTTACCGCATCTACCGCGCCGACAGCCAGAGCGGCTTCACGCGCATCGGCACGGTCAAGGACCCGTCCGTCCTGACCTTTACGGACACAAGCGCGCCAGGCGGAGATGTCGGCTACTACGTGACCGCCGTAGACGTGGCGGGCCACGAGTCCCCGCCATCTGCCGTCGCCGCGAATGGCTCGGCGCAAACGTGGCAGCTCCCTGATCCCAGTGCGGCTGTCGGCCATGCAGAGCCCGGCCAGCCAGAGGATACGAACGATTCGACCGGCAATTCGACACCGGCAGAGCCTGCGCAAAACCCCGGAGAGGCTCCGGCGGGCGCAGGAGATGTCTCCACTGCTCCTCCGTCTACCCCGAAAGCCTTGACGATCCGGGCAGAGGGCGGTGGCTGGAAACTGCAGTGGAAAGCCAACGCAGCCGCCGAACAAGTCATTGCCTACAACATTTACTTCAAACCGGATGCCACGAGCGGTTACCTGCTCCTCGACACCGTGTCCGCCACAAGCTACACGCATGTAACGGATGCAAAAAACGGAAGCTACTACGTCACCGCCGTGAACAGTTACGGAGAATCGTCACATTCCAACAGCGTAACAGCCAGCGGCCAGGAATAAACTGACAGAAAATGCAGAGATGGTTGCTTCTAGCCATCTCTCTTTTTCTACAAGCACCAAGGAGTGATTGGATGGACCACATCAAGCGTTATCATTCGGCGAGGATGACCGCAAATGGCAAAGAACTGCTGATCGAAGGCCCGATATCCGGAAGCGAGCTTGCCGCCCTCCGCTTTGATGAAGGGCTCAAGGCATTTCGCATACCGGAGCAGCAGCATCAGGCCCTCATCGAAATCGCTGATCTTCCGGAAGGCCGCATCATCGTAGCGCGGGAAGAAGAACTCGTCCTGGGATACGTCACATTCCTTCACCCGGACCCGCTCGAACGCTGGTCGCAGGCCAGGCTGCCTGATCTGCTGGAGCTGGGAGCCATTGAAATCAGCCATTGGATTCGCGGGGCCGGCGTCGCCAAAAAGCTGTTGGAGGTTTCGTTTGCCGACGATGCCATGGAGGATTACGTCATCATCACGACAGAGTATTACTGGCATTGGGACTTGAAAGGGACCGGACTGGACGTATGGCAGTACCGGAAAGTGATGGAAAAGGTCATGGGGAGCGTCGGCATGACCTGGATGGCGACTGATGACCCGGAGATTTGCTCCCATCCCGCCAACTGCCTGATGGCCAGAATCGGCAAGCGCGTGCCGCCGGAGACGGTAGAAGCCTTTGATGCGATGCGGTTTCAAAACCGCTTTATGTATTAATGACGCTCTCTCGGAGAAAAAAGGAGGCTGCTCATATGCGTATTGAGGATATTATGCGGAAACAGGTCATTACGGTAAGTCCCTCCACCACGATCGGGGAGGCGCTCTTGCTGCTCCGTACCAATCGAATCCGGCATTTGCCCGTGCTGGAGCAGGAGCAGCTGGTGGGGCTCGTCTCGGACCGCGACCTGCGCGACGCCCTCCCTTCCCATCTGCTGACGCACGAAGACGACGACACGGTCTTCCACAAGCCCGTTGCGGACATCATGAGCCGTCAAGTCATCACAGCCCATCCCCTCGACTTTATCGAGGATGCCGCCGCACAGGTGTACGAGCACAAAATCGGCTCGCTGCCCATTGTCGACGGCGGCAGGCTGGTCGGAATGATTACGGAATCGGACCTGTTTTCCAGCCTGATCGAGTTGTTTGGCGTCAACAAGCCGAGTTCGCATATCGAGGTGGAGGTCGATGACCGTGTGGGTGTGCTTGCCGAGGTGACAGAGGTGTTTCGTGACGCTCACGTCAATATTTGCAGCGTACTCGTCTACCCGGGCAAAAATCCGCCCTTGAAAAACCTGGTCTTCCGCGCACAGACGATCGACCCTCGCCCCCTCATCCAGAAGCTCACCGACAAAGGCTTTGCCGTCGTCTGGCCGACCAAAGGAGGGAGACTTCTTTGAGCCGCAACGCACGCCTCATCTACTCGCCTGACTACACGAACTACTATTTCCATGACGAACATCCATTCAACCAGCGCCGCCTGCTGCTCACGCACGATTTGATGAGCATGTACGGCATCCTCGATGCGGGGGACATCCTGCCTCCGCGACCGGCGACCGATGAGGAGCTCGCTCTCGTCCACGACCCTCGCTATATCGAGTTCGTGCGGGAACAAGGTCACAGCGAAGCCGAACTGCCCCTTGCTGCCAGCTACGGGCTGGGCACAGAGGACGTCCCTTGCTTCGCCAACATGCATGAGTCCGCCGCGCTGATCGCCGGTGGAACGCTCAATGCGGTAGATGCCGTGATGAACGGGGAGGCCGAGCACGCCTTCAATCCGGCAGGCGGCCTGCACCACGCCTTTCGCGGTCGCGCGTCCGGCTTTTGCATTTACAACGATTGCTCGGTCGCAATCGCCTACATGCGCAAAAAGTGGAACGTGCGGGTTCTCTACATCGACACGGACGCCCATCACGGCGACGGAGTCCAATGGGCGTTTTACGACGATCCGAACGTGCTGACCGTGTCCATCCACGAAACGGGCAAATATTTGTTTCCCGGCACGGGCAATCTCACGGAACGCGGAGATGGAAGCGGTTACGGCTACTCGGTGAATGTCCCTCTCGACGCGTTCACGGAGGACGACTCGTTTCTGCACATTTATCACGAGCTGGTGGGCAAGCTCGCCCGCGGCTTTCGGCCCGATGTGATTTTGACGCAAAACGGCTGCGACGCCCATGCGTACGATCCGCTCACCCATCTGTCCTGCTCCATGAAAATTTATCAGGAGATTCCCCGCCTGGCTCACCAGCTGGCGCACGAGCTTTGCGGCGGACGCTGGATTGCTGTCGGCGGCGGCGGCTACGATATTTGGCGAGTCGTCCCCCGCGCCTGGACGCTGCTGTGGAGCGAAATGACCGACCAGCCGTTGACGGACGGGCCCCTTCCCCAGGCCTGGCTCGACCGCTGGCAGCCGCATTCCGAGCTGGCGCTGCCCCGGCGGTTGTTCGATGATCCGTTTCCGGCCATTCCCCGGCGGGCGGAGATCACGCAAAAAAATCTGCTCACTCTGGAGCGTGCGATGATGAATGCGCCGATTCAGGCAGACTGAACAGCAGCCGTCATGGACCAGAAAATCATGTCCGCGACGGCTGCTGTTCTTTTGTCGGCGATAATGTTCTCGATAGGTTCAGGAGCCTATCCTGTCTCGAATTTCCCCTGCTCTCTGCCGGATTCTCCGACCCATATTGAACCCAGTAACAAGACAGCCCCGACAAGCTGCAGCAAGGTCATCTTCTCTCCGATAACCAGAACCGAGATCAATAAAGAAGTCAGGGGGTCGATGTAGCTCAAAACAGCGATGCTTTGGGCGTTTAGCCCTTTCATTCCGGCAAAGTAAAGATAAAAACCGATCCCGCCGTGCACGATACCAAGCACAAGGAGCATAATGACCGTGTTTCCGGTGACTGAACCGAGTTGGAAGCCTTCCGTAACCAGCACAAATGCGGATAGCATCACAACGGACAGCCCTAGCTGCAGAAGCGTATTGGCAAGCCCGTCCAGGTCCCGAATAAACTTGCCTACCAACGTCAATCCGGCATAAAAGCCCGCTGCGACCAGTCCATAGCCGATCCCAAGCAGATGGTGACCGGTTGTTTCCTCCGAAGCGTTTTGGACAATGAAGTACAGTCCCACCAGCGCGACGCCGATACATATCGCCTTTTTGATCGACAGCTTTTCTTTCAACACGACAGGCGAAAGCATAATAACCAGCACAGGAGCAAAATAATAGCTCAATGCCGCACTGGCAATCGTTGTTTCCTTGTAGGCCTGAAACAGAAAAATCCAGTTACCGCACATGGCGATGCTCGCAGCGAGCAAAGCGGCAGCATTTTTCTTTACGCTTCCCCACGATACTCTCTGCCGGGTCCACACGAAGACGAGAAGCAGAAAAAATACGCCGATCAAGCTCAGGAATAGCGCAATTTTACCGGAAGAAATCTCGATCCATTTTGCAAACACGCCCACTGCGCCGAAAATAATCATGGACAAAATGAAATAGATTTTTTCCTTCATCTCTCATCACTGCTTTCTGAATTTTGCGTCACAAGCGAACTGTAATTGGCGTAAATTTCACTTACGAAAATCATCGTTCCTTTTCCTTTCATTTGAGTTCTGTTGCCATGTAGTGTATCATTCCTTTTATCATCACAAAAGCGAATGTTTCTCACGGTTATCATGAGAAAACCAGATAGAAGGGGCTTGGGTATTCGCGTGGATAAAAATATCCAAAAATATTTGGCTTTCATCAAAACAGTGGAGTACGGGAGCTTTACGAAAGCAGCCGAGCGATTAAACTACTCGCAATCAGGGATCAGCCGAATGATTGGCGACCTGGAAGCTGAGTGGAAGATGGTTCTTCTTGAACGCGGTCGATCCGGCGTGCGCCTGACTTCAGAGGGCCTGAAAATCCTTCCGTACGCAAAAAGTGTGGTAAATGAATATCAGCGGTTGCAAACGCAAATTGACGAATTACACGGACTCCAGTCAGGACTCATTCGCATTGGGACTTTTTCGAGCGTCGCTACCCATTGGCTGCCGAATATGATCAAGGCCTTTCAAAAAGAGTACCCGAATATCGACTATGAGCTGTTGCTTGGTGATTATACGGAAATTGAAGGCTGGATTATGGAAGGGCGTGTGGACTGCGGTTTTTTGAGGCTCCCCACTTTGCCAGAACTGGATACCTTCTTTTTGGAGCAGGACAAGCTGCTTGTGATCCTGCCGGAAAATCATCCGCTGGCCGGCTGCGATCGTTTTCCTGTTCATGCATTGGGCGAAGATCCGTTTATGCTCCTGGAAAAAGGCGCGAAGGCCGAAATATCGGAAATATTTGAGCGGTACCGTATTACACCAAACGTACAGTTTACAACGTGGGATGATTACGCCATCATGTCGATGGTGGAAAGCGGGTTAGGGATCAGCATTTTACCGGAGCTCATTTTGCAGCGTATTCCTTACCAAATCGTAGTCAAAGAACTCGACGTCCCGGCCTATCGCAAGATCGTCTTTGCCATGAAAGACAAGGAATCCGCCCCACTTGTGGTGAAGCGGTTTTTCGATTATTTGCCCTATAGGACGCATGAGAAAACCTAGTGCCGGGTATCCGTTCCTGCCTGTGCAAAAAAAGCGTGCAGAGCGCGTATCCGAATCGATACGCTGCCTGCACGCTTCTTCATGTGGCTGGAAGCCGGTTCCGGATCAGGACAAGCTGCCGACCAGCTGCTCCAGCTCCTGCGGCTGGTAGCCTTTGACCGCCTTGTCTCCGACGACGGTCACCGGGACGCCCATGAATCCGAAGCGCTCCACTTCTTCCTGATAGGCCCGGCTGGTCATGACGTCGCGCACTTCAAAGGCGAGACCTTTCGCCGTCAGCCACTGCTTGACCAGATTGCAGTCGATGCAGTTTTGCGTGGAATAAACGATGACCGGTGCTGTTTCCTTCATAGCAGCCAGCATTTTGCGGACGATGGCGTAGGAACGCTCCGATGCGAGTTTGGTAAATTCCACGAAATTGACATGAGCCGAACCATCGGCTTTGTCCGACATAGAGCGGACGACGACGAACGGCACTTCGTTCATGGCGCACACCTGTCCGACCGACGCGCCCTCCATCTCCGTGCAATGAGCGGCGAACTGTTCATGCAGCCATTTGACCTTTTCCCGGCTGGCGACGAACTGGTCCCCCGACAAAATGCGTCCGCTGACGACCTGCACGCCTGCCTCCAGCTCTCTGCCGGCGTCGATTGCCAGCTGCCGCAGCTTCTCATCCGCTTTCCACACCCATGTTTCCGTAAACGGAATCTGCCCGGGAGCAAAGCCGAGCGCCGTTACGTCGATGTCGTGCTGCAGGCAATCTGTTGAGACGACGATGTCGCCGATGTTCAGATCCGGGTGTACCGCCCCTGCTACCCCGGTAAAAATAACCCGCTCCACCTGGAACGTGTCGATCAAAATTTGCGTGGTGACGGCGGCATTGACTTTGCCTACCCCGGATTTGCACAGAACGACGGACTGTCCTTCCAGCTCGCCCTCGTAGTAGGTGATTCCTGCCTTTACCGTCTGTCTGGTCTGTCCCATCGCTTCCACGTAGAGCGCGATTTCTTCATCCATCGCTCCGATGATCCCGATGCGCATTGCTTGTCCTCCTCTGGCTGCTCGATTTCGCTACTGTCCCTGCCCGGGTCTGGTGCTCTCTCTGTATTCGATACGGTGCGGCAACATGACGACATGCTCCTCCACGTGCTCGTTGTTCATGTACTTGGTCAGCAGGCGCATCGCGACAGCTCCGATGTCGTACATCGGCTGAACCACGGAAGTCAGGCGCGGCCGCACCATTTCCACCAGGCGGATGTTGTCGTGCCCGATGACTTCGATATCGCCCGGCACGTTCAGCCCGGAGTCCTGAATCGCGTGGATCGCCCCGATCGCCATTTCGTCATTGGCCGCGAAGATAGCGGTCGGCGGCTCCGGCAGCTGCAAAAATTGTTTGGTCAAGCTCAGACCGGACTCGTAGAAGAAGTTGCCGCTTGCGACCAGCTCTTCCAACAGCCCGATTCCGGCATCGACCAGCGCTTTTTTGTACCCTTCAAAGCGCATCAGCCCGCTCAAAGGGTCGTTCAGCGGCCCGGTAATCATGGCGATCCGCTTGTGCCCGCGATCGAGCAAAGCACGGGTCGCATCGTAACCGGCCTGAAAATGGTCGATGCTGACAGACGGCAGGACGTTATCCGCATCCCGCGTTGCCGCCAGTACGGTTGGTACGGAGGTGCTGGTCAAGGCCTGCAAATGGTCTTCCTTGATTTCGGCACCCATGAACAGCAGTCCGTCCACCTGTTTTTCAAGCAGCGTATTAATCAACTGCAACTCCTTTTCCATACGTTGGTCGGAGTTGCAGAGAATGATGTTGTACTTGTACATGGTCGCGATGTCTTCAATTCCGCGGGCCAACTCGGAAAAAAACAAACTGGAGACGTCCGGGATAATGACACCGACCGTTGTTGTTTTTTTGCTGGCGAGTCCGCGCGCAACCGCGTTCGGCCGATAGCCCAGACGCTCAATTGCAGCCAATACCTTTTTTCTCGTCAACGGCTTCACGTTCGGATTTCCGTTCACTACCCGCGAGACCGTCGCCATCGAGACCCCCGCTTCTCTTGCCACGTCGTAGATCGTTACCGGCATCACACACCCTCACTTTCCCCATTTAATGGTTTTCATACTCATTTTCATAAATGTATGCACCTATGATACGACAGGCTTTGCGCGGTTGCAATCGTTTTTCACTTGCCCAAGCCGCGTTACTTCATTAATTTATTCATCGTTTTCAGCAGCTCGTCGATCACTTCATGATCCCCTTGCTGAATGCGTTCCATCACACAACTGCGCATGTGTCCTTCCAGAAGAATCTTGCCCACAGCGTTCAAGGCGGACTGCACCGCGGCGATCTGGTTCAATATGTCGTCACAGTACACATCTTTCTCTACCATTCCGCGTATTCCGCGAATCTGCCCTTCTACCCGATTGAGTCGGGACACAAGGTTCGACTTGGTATTATCCGGGCGCACCGTGGCGCGTTCTGACGAGCAGCATGCTGCGTCGTGTTCATTCATCCCGCACATCCCCCTTCTCCGTTGCAGCACGTATTTCTAGCTTACTTTGTCGCCTCTCTTTCGTCAAATGAGAAGAGGGCCTCTCCCGCTCGGCAGGAAAGACCCTCCATATGACCAGTATGGAATTTATCCGCGCACCGCGACCGCTTCGCCTTTGTACAGGCCGGATGCGAGCAGCGCGTCCAAAAATTTGTTGAAATCCGGGATGTTCAACTGCTGCTTCGCATCCGAGAGCGCCACGTCCGGATCAGGGTGAACTTCGACCATGATGCCGTCGGAGCCGACAGCGATACCGGCTTTTGCGGTTGGCAAGAGCAGGTCGCGGCGTCCGGTGGAGTGGGTCACGTCGACGAAGACAGGCAGGTGAGTCTCTTGCTTGAGAAGCGGTACTGCCGAGATGTCCAGCGTGTTGCGGGTCGCTTTTTCGTAGGTGCGGATACCGCGCTCGCACAGCATGACCTGGGTGTTGCCTTCGGACAAAATGTATTCAGCTGCGTAAATGAATTCTTCGATGGTAGCAGACAAGCCGCGTTTCAGCAGGATCGGCTTGTTCAAACGGCCGGCTGCTTTCAGCAGTTCAAAGTTTTGCATGTTGCGCGCACCGATCTGGATGACGTCGATGTACTCGCTCGCCATTTCCAGGTCGGCAGGAGTGACGATCTCGCTGATGGTCACGAGGTTGAACTCGTCGCCAATGCGCTTGAGAATTTTCAGCCCTTCTACGCCAAGGCCCTGGAAGTCGTATGGAGAAGTGCGCGGTTTGTAAGCGCCGCCGCGCAGTGTGCGCAGGCCGCGTTTCACGTGGTTCTCCGCTACAGCCCGCACTTGCTCGTAGCTCTCTACCGAACATGGTCCTGCAATCAGAATCGGATTGCCGCCGCCGAACTCGACGCCCTTGACCGTAATGACAGTGTCCTCTGCCTGTTTTTTGCGGCTGACGAGCAGCACCTTCTTCTTGTCGTCGTTTTGCAGGTCGAGCGACACCTGGAAGATTTGCTTGAACAGATGGCGAACGGTATTGTCGTTGAAAGGGCCTTTGTTGTGTTCCACCAGCAGGTTGAGCATTTGCCGCTCGCGCTCCGGATCGAAACGGTTGCTGCCCTGTTTTTCTTTTTCCTTGCCCAGCTCCTGGACCAGCGTCGCGCGTTTATTGATCAGATCGAGAATTTGCAGGTTGATCTCATCAATTTGTTTGCGCATGCTGTCAATCAGATTTTGTGCCATAACTCTCCACTCTCCTCTTTTTTTCACAAATGAGACAATTTCCCATCCCATCTGCCGTAAGTACAACGCAGGCTTCCCCAAGAAAGCTTGGTGCAGCCAGGTTTCTTGTCAGTAGGTTCGGGTGTTTCTTGATAAATTAGGGTTATTATAATCGATTCATTTCCCCTTGTCAGCAGTTTAGTGCCAAAAAGCGCGAAAGTAAATTGTAAATGTTGGGCAATGCGCGGAAGATTCCTTGTTTCGACAGGATTCTCCTTCATTCAAGTCGAATCAGTCAGGTAGAGTTTCATATTTTTGCATGATATTCAACCGGAACGAGGAGTGACTTTACCGTTGTCTGTGCATACAGAAACAGCCAAGCCAGAGCTGATCTTTTCACTGGATATCGGAACACGCAGCGTGGTTGGTCTGATCGTGGAGACGGCCGGGGAGCAGTACCGCGTCCTCGACTGCGCCATCCGCGAGCATGACGAGCGCTCCATGCTGGACGGCCAGATTCACGACATCGTAGCTGTGGCGAAGGTGATCGGGCAGATCAAGGAGGAACTGGAGCAAAAGTACGGCCCCCTGCATCAGGTAGCGGTGGCCGCAGCGGGACGTTCCCTGCGCACTCGCCGCGTGCGAATAGACATGCCGCTCGCCCCGCACGCCTTCATCAGTCGGGAAGACGTCCTGACGCTCGAATTCGCAGCCGTCCAGGAGGCGCAAGCCGAGCTGGCCAAGGAGCTGAAGGACCAGGATGTAACGCGCTACTACTGTGTCGGCTACAGCGTCGTCAACTACTACCTGGACGGCGAGCTGATCGGGAGCCTGATCGACCAGCGCGGGGATACGGCGAGTGCCGATGTGATCGCAACGTTCCTGCCGCGCGTCGTCGTCGATTCGCTGATTGCTGCCCTGAAGCGGTGCGAGCTGGACATGCAGGCGCTGACGCTGGAGCCGATCGCGGCGATCAACGTGCTCATCCCCGTGACGATGCGCCGTCTCAACATCGCGCTCGTAGACATCGGGGCGGGGACTTCCGACGTCGCCCTGACCGAGGAAGGCGCCATCACCGCCTACGGCATGGTCCCGGTCGCCGGGGATGAGATTACCGACGCGCTCATGAACGCGTATTTGCTGGACTTCCCGATGGCCGAGGAAGTGAAGCGCGTCCTCTCCACGCAGGAGAACGTCACCTTTACCGACATCCTGGGCATGGAGCACACGCTGCCGTCCGCAGAAGTCATCGCCGCGATTGACGCGGACATCCATATGCTTGCGGAAAAGATCGCCCATAAAATTCTCGAGTTGAACGGAAAACCTCCACAGGCCGTCATGCTCATCGGCGGCGGCAGCCTCACTCCGGGCTTGACAGCCAAAGTGGCGCAGGCGCTGAACATCCCGCCTGCACGGGTAGCCGTCCGGGGCGGCGATGCGATCCGCCAGTACGTCGGCGACCATCCGCTGCTGGGAGGGCCGGAGTTCGTCACGCCGGTCGGCATCGCCGTAGCTGCTCGCCGCCACCCGCTGCGCTACGTGACCGTGACGGTCAACGACGTGGCTGTCCGCATCTTCGACCTGCGGAAAATGACGCTGGGAGACGCGCTCATCGCAGCGGGACTGGACATCCGCCGCCTGTACGGCAGGCCCGGGCTGGCGATGACGGTGACGATCAACGGACGGATGAAAATGATCCCGGGCAAGCATGGCAGCCCGCCTGTCATCGAACGAAACGGGGAGCCGGCCGGCCTGGACGCGCCACTGGCAGATGGCGACCAGATCGTCGTCGTCGCCGGCCAGGACGGCGCAGATGCCCGGATACAGGCCAAAGACCTGCTCGACCAGATCGACACGCTCGATATCCGTTGCAACGATCTCCCACTGTCACTTGGTCCTTTGATCCGCATCAACGGAGAGACGCAGACGCTCGACGCGGAAGTGCCGGACCGCAGCGAGGTGGACATCCGTCTGCCGCGTACCGTCGGCGAGGCTCTGCAAATCGCGGGGCTCGATATTCTGTCTGAACCGAAAGCCGCGCCCTATCAGTTCACGATCAACGGTCAGTCCTACTCTCTCCCGTCCCGTACGGTCACGATCGAGGTAAACGGGAAGCCGGCCGCGGTCACTGACCCCATCCGCCAGGGCGACGAGCTGGCATACCGTATCGAGGATGTGCCGCCCCCGGCGCTATGCGATGTGATTTCGCCGGAAGAGTGGGGAGAGGAAAAGACCATTACCGTTCACTTCAATGGCAAGCAAGTCGTCCTGCCTGTAGCGCAAGTGACGCTCACCATGGACGGTGCCGCTGCCCAGCCGCAGGACCCGATCCCAAGCGGTGCCGTCATCACGGTGAAATCGACCCCTGCGGCTCCCCCCGTGTTCAGCGATGTCTTCCGCTTCGTCGATTTTTCGCTGGAGAAGCCCGATCGGGAAAGCATTACCGGGTTTGTCATGCTGGTAAATGGCGAGCCCGCCTCCTTTCAAACGGAACTGAAGGGCGGCGACAAGCTGGAGTTGTTCTGGGAATGAAAAAAAGAGCTGCCGACTCGCGAAAGTCGCAGCTCTTTTCGTTTGTCACGCCTTCATGGCTTCGGCAATGGCGTCCTTCGTAATTTTCCAGTGCGACGTGTGCCATTTGACTTGCCCGCCCTCCAGCAAAAAGATTTGCGGAGACTCGTGCTTGATCGCAAAGCGCTCCGCTGCCGCGTTGGACACGGGGCGGTCTTCGATCACGTGGATGACGGCCGCAGGGACGCTGCTCTCTTGCAGGAAGGACTGAAATTCCGAATACGCTGCCGCGCTGATCGGGCAAGTGGTGCTGTGCTTGAACAAAAGCCTTTTGCCTGCTTCTGCAACGAACTGATCCAATTCCTCAGTCGAATGAAGCTGTTTTTGTGCCACGCTGTATCTCTCCTTTTTGGTCACTGCTCTGTGGTTCCCAGTATACAAAACCTTGCGGAGGAAAGTCTACGCTCGCGGTGCAGGTGCGACGCGCTGCCAGCGGGAACAAGAAAAGACGCCTACTCCCAGGCGCCCCTCTCCCTTTTAGACCATAATCTTTGTCAGTCGTTCTCTTAGCTCCCGCATCCATTGTTCATCGCCCAGAGATTGTGCGAGTAAAAACAGGTCCAGGAGCTGGTTGACGCGCTCACCCAGCGCTTCCCGCACGGAGGAACCGACTCCTTCATTGGCAATGAGCACCAATAAGTTGGATAACTCTGACATTTCTTCAAATTCGATCGCTTGCCGCTCCGGATCTTGCCCAAGTTCCTCCATAAGTGATTTCAAATCGTCTTTTATGACATCCACTACCTGGGAATGGGCGCAGCAGTCATCCACGCAGACGAGCACCGGTACGTTCATAATCTTGACCCGGTTGCGGTACACGACGTTGCGCAGCACGATTTCCATGTCATTTCCGCAGCGGCTGCATTTCTTCTGCATCATTTCACCTCTGTTCCACATATGTATACCTCCCTACTATTCGTGAAAGCTCCCTTCAATCCTGCCAAACAGGGGGTGGTACTTGGTGGATGCAGTGGCAAATATAGAAAGCAAAAGCGATGCCCGCAAGAAGGCATCGCTTTTGGCTGTTCCACGTAAAAGCTGTAATCAGGCGTAAATGGCATTTACTTTTTCGCAGTGCGGACATACAGCGACCTTGCCCGAATGTCCGGCTTCATCCTCGACCCGGTATCCGGTGATGCGGTCAGAGAAGCAAAACAGACATTCCGTATTGAAATCCATGTCGTACTGGGCTTTCCAGACGATTGATTTGAAGTCTTCTCCGACGTTGATCGTAATGGTATCGTGCTGGAGGCTGGACAATGGTCTTTGCATGGTCATAACATCCCTTTCGCTATTGCAAAGTCTTTTGGTATGCTCTAGCTTTTCCTGCTTTTCAGAATAATAAACATCGAAACGGCGCGGATTTGCAAACTTGGCCACCCCCGGCAAAGAATCTTGCCAAAAATGGGCGTATGCCCGTATCGGGTCTGTGTGAAAACCCATATGTTATGGATGTAAGCACAAGAGGCTTAACATCATAAAGGAGGATGTTTATCGTATGAGTAGCATCTTTAACGGCGATTTCGACGGGTTCACTCTGGTACTGATCCTGTTCATCCTGCTGGTAATTGTTGGCTGCAGCTGCGAATAAATCGCCTGACCTGGAACAATTCAGCAGACAGTTGCATATACATGAAAACCGAATCCTGCAAAGCGCGTTTCTACGCACGCTACCCGTTCGCTCGGGTAGCTTTTTTGTGTCCGTCTTGTGTACAATACTTACTGAATGAAATGGAAAGCGAGGGATTCCCTTCCTATGAAAGATCCACGTATCGAACAGTTGGCTGACGTTCTGGTCAACTACTCCACGCGCGTTGCGCCCGGCGAAAACGTGCTGATTCACGCGATCGGTCAAGTTCACGACCTGGTGAAAGCCGTCATTGCCAAAGTATACGCAGCAGGGGGCAACCCTTACGTCCAGCTGATCGACCAATCGATTCAGCGGGAGCTGCTTCTGCAAGCGAACGAAACGCAATTGGGCGTCATGTGCGAAGCCGAGGTATCCTTCATGAAAAAAATGGACTGCTACATCGGAATTCGCGGCGGCGACAACATCAGCGAGCTGGCTGACGTTCCAGGCGACAAAATGCAGCTCTACTCCAGGCTGTTGTTGCGTCCGGTGCTGGACGTGCGCGTACCGGAGACAAGATGGGTCGTACTCCGCTATCCGAACCCGTCCATGGCACAGCTCGCCAACATGAGCACCGAGGCCTTTGAAGATTTTTATTTCAAAGTGTGCACACTCGATTACGGCAAAATGGACAAAGCCATGGACAGCCTCGTCGAGCTGATGGAAAAGACGGACAAAGTGCGCATCACAGGCCCTGGCACCGATCTGACCTTCTCGATCAAAGGCATCCCGGCGATCAAATGTGCAGGCAGCGCAAACATCCCGGACGGAGAAGTATTCACCGCTCCTGTGCGCGATTCCGTCAACGGCACGATTTCCTACAACACGCCATCGCCGTACCAGGGCTACACCTATGAAAACATCAAGCTGACCTTCAAGGACGGGAAAATCATTGAAGCGACAGCCAATGATACGAAAAAAATCAACGAAGTGTTCGATACCGACGAAGGTGCCCGCTACGTCGGGGAGTTCGCGATCGGCGTCAACCCGTTCATCCAGAACCCGATGAAGGACATCCTGTTCGATGAAAAGATCGACGGCAGCTTCCACTTCACCCCTGGGCAAGCCTACGACGAAGCCTTCAACGGCAACAAATCCTCCATCCACTGGGACCTGGTCATGATCCAGCGTCCGGAATGGGGCGGCGGAGAAATCTGGTTTGACGACGTCCTGATCCGCAAAGACGGCCGTTTCGTCATCCCTGAACTGGAATGCCTCAACCCGGAAAATTTAACCTGAGCGCACCAAAAAAGCGAAGGACCCATTAAAGGGCACTTCGCTTTTTTCTCGTTGATGCGCTTGGCATAAGACCGCCCCTCCGGCTATGCCGAAACCGTACAAGCCTGCTTGAGCAAGGACGATGATTTTTGCTCCAGAAACGAGATGGTCGTCTCCAAATGGTGAATCGTATATTCCCAGCAGAAGCGTTGGTATTCGTCAAAGGAGTTTTCCAGCTTTTTGAAAGTCGAAATGCTTTGGGCAAGCATCTGGCGCTGGATTTCAATGCTGTTTTCCAGCAATTCCCGCTGTTCTTGCGGGCTGCGGTTCTTGCCGAAGAAGATCTTGACCAGCATGTCGGAACGCAGGACGGCCGGTACGATCGGTGTCTGGATTTCCCGCAGGAAAGTCTCCCGTCCGCTTTTTGTGATCCGGTACAAAATTTTGTTCGGCTTGCCGGTTTGAATGATTTCCTGCTTGGTCACATGCCCTTCCTCTTCCAGCTTGCGCAGTGCCGGATAGATCGCGCCAAAGCTGGCGTCGTAGAAGTAGCCGATGCTGTTGGTAAAAGCCTGCTTTATGTCGTAACCGCTCATTTCCCCGTAACTTAAAAAACCAAGTATGATTGTTTTAACATCCATCTCTTCGCATCCTCCAATAGTGTTTTTCTCTCTTTGTATCTGTGTCGATCAGAGCAAATTGCTCTCGTTACGCTCAAAAGAACCCCCAAAGCCTTTATGTTCAAAATATTCTTGAACTAAACATATTATAAATCAATTCTAATAATTATACCAATGTTATTTCTTTATTATATCAATTAAAAATAACGATATGTAAGCACTGATATATGCTCGACGCTAGGAAAAATTGGGCTTCCCTTCCCTATCCTGGCTCCATAAGATGATACATACCTATCTGCTGTAGGGGGAGAAGTCGGTGAAAAGTAAAAAATGGTCCCAATATACGCGGGTAAAGTACCCCGTGAGCAGCAGCAGTTTGCATCCCTTCAACTTCTTTGTACCCATCGTCGAACGAGTGCAAGAGGGAGTGGTTTCCATCGTCACCGAGGACACTCCCCATTCCAAAAACGTGGACTCCCTGATTCGCAGCCTGATTAACGAAGAAGAAATACCATCGGCCACGGAGCGCAGCTTTGGTTCAGGATTTCTCTTTCACCCCAAAGGATATATCCTGACCAGCGAACACGTCATCGGCAAGTCGAAACGCATTTACGTCAAACTGTTTAACGGCCGCGTCTTTGAAGCGCAGCGCATCTTGTCGGATCGCGTACGCGACTATGCTGTCATCAAGATCGACGCGGACTGCAAATTGTTTCCGTTGCCTTTGGGCAAATCGTCCCGCACGCGGGTAGGCGAATGGGTCATTAGCGTCGGTTCCCCACCTGTCGCCATAGAGCCAAAAACGGACGGGCCGCTTACCCGGTTTGCCGCTTGCGTCCGGGCGCTTGGGTCACGGTTTTGGAACTGTCCTTCGCTTCCTTTTCCGCGAGCAGGTAAAGGGCGAACTGGACGGGTCTGCTGACGGCCTCTGCGTACAGATCCATCGCTCCCATCTGGCGGAAGATTTCCCGCCCTGGCTTGGGATTGACCTCGATCAGCCACACTCTCCCGTTCACATCCACGCCGATGTCCAGGCCAAATTCCATCATGCGGCCGAAATGCTCCTCGAGTACGCGCGCGATCGCATGGGCCATCGTGTGGCATTCGCGCAAGATTTGCTGGGCACGGTCTTCCCCGAAGCGTCTGGCGACCAGCAGGTGAAACGGAAATGCTTTTCCGCCGCCGTGCAGATTGGAGGTGGAACTGCCGCTCTTTCCGACCCGGACACCGCAGCCAGTGACGCGCCACTCGCCATTTCCGTCTTTTTGGATCAACAGGCGGACGTCTGCCACGCGGCCCCGCACCAGCTCCAGGTCCAAGCCTTGCTGCACGAGGAAGTTCCCTCCCGAAATGCGCTGCTCCTCGACCCACCGTTTGACCCATCTCCCGACATCATCCGCCCGGCGCAGTCTTGCTGTTTTGCGTGCGTAGCTTTTGTCGCGGCCTGACAGCTCATACCCGCCTCCCTTGGCGGACACCTTCAAGATGCTTCTCCCTCCCGTGCCGTTTCCCGGCTTCACATAGACGATCAGGTGCTGCTCCAGCATCTTTCTCATCTTGGCAGGCGAGTACACGAATGTCTCCGGAATCCAGTGCCTGACACGCGAATCGTCAGTCAGCAGCTGGGTCACTCGCCATTTTTTGCTGAACGGACTGTTGGCAAATTCAAACAGTCCGCTGTGCCGCAGCTTCATGTAGGCAGGCACGCGTCTGCGGTAACGGTCGATGACGATCTGCGGCCACGCGTACCAGCGGCTCTCCCAGCCTCCAGCAGAGCCGGGCACAAAGCCTCTGATCTTCTTCTCCCTGGCGTACACATCCTGATGGGAGAACACGTACACCTCCGCTCCCAGCGACCTGCCTGCACGCACCAGCTGGCGCAAATAGTGAGGCTCACCGAACCGCTTGCCCTCTCTCCAGGCCAAAATGCCGATGGTTTTCTTGAGAGACATGTCCAATCTCTCCCCCTCTGGTCTTTTTCCATAGTGTATGTGTGCGGCGCCCGGCGGTTCATGCCGCTAATTGGCAGTATAGTCTGCCTGCGTTTGGGCGAATCTGAACAGGAGAATGCGGCTAAACTTCTGTTACTTACTTCTTTTAAGTCCATGTGCTACAATTAAGGATAATTCAAACCTGTCTGGTAGAGGTGACGCCGTCATGAATCATGATTTTGCTGGCGAACACATGTGTCCGAAGTACGAGGGTGCGATCAACGTCCTGGGAAAACGGTGGACCGGCTTGATCCTCCACGTCTTGCTGCGCGGTGCTGTACGATTCAAGGACATCCGGGAAATGGTCCCGCAAATGAGCGACAAAATGCTGTCAGAGCGGTTAAAGGAACTGGAGGAGCTGGGGATTCTGGAGCGGAAGGTGTACCCGGAAATTCCCGTTCGCATTGAATATGAGCTTACCGAAAAAGGCAAGGATCTGCGCCCGGTGATCGAATCCATCCACGAATGGGGTCAAAAGTGGATGTAGCTTCCCCCGCCTAGTCCATAGCGGATGAGCAGCGGGGCTTTTTTTGTCTGGGGCCAGGCATAAGCGCTCCCCTCCTGCTGTAGACTCTAGCAACCTGCTCGCTACGGGAGGGGATCAAACGTGAGAACGGCTGTTTACATCAGGGTCAGTACGGAGGATCAGGCGCGTGAAGGGTTTTCCATCCCTGCCCAACGGGAAAAGCTGCTCGCGTACGCGCATTCGCAGGACTGGACGGTCACCCGCCTGTACGTGGATGAAGGAGTCAGCGCCAAAGATATGAACCGCCCCCAGCTGGCCCGACTGCTGGCGGATGTGCGCAGCGGCGGGATCGACGTCGTGCTGGTGTACCGTCTGGATCGCCTCACGCGGTCCGTGCTCGATCTGTATCAGCTGCTGCAGGAATTCGAGCGCTGCGGCGTGCGCTTCAAGAGCTGCACGGAAGTATACGACACGACGACGGCCATGGGCCGCCTGTTCATTACGTTGGTGGCAGCACTGGCCCAGTGGGAGCGGGAAAACCTGGCGGAGCGCGTCAAGCTCGGCATGGAGCAGATGGTCAAAGAGCGCAAGCGGCCAGGCGGTCCCGCGCCGTACGGCTACAATTTGCGCGATGGCGCACTGGCCATCGTCCCCGAGGAGGCGGCTGCTGTCCGGATGATGTTCGAGCAGTACGCCAGCGGAGAGACGCCGCGCAAAATTGCCGAACAAGCCAACTGTCTCGGCGCACGGGGTAAAAATGGCGCGCCGTGGAGTGCCAGCGCCGTGCTGCGCCTGCTGAAAAACCCGGTCTACTACGGAGCCTTGCGCTGGAATTACGCAGACGCGGAACAAAAGCCCCATCCGCAAAAAGACTGGCTGCTCCAGAAATCGGCGCATCCGGCGATCATCGACGAACAGCTGTTTACGGCCGTGAAGCAAAAAATGGAGCAACGCAGCACGCGGCATCCTCGTGTGCTCTCCTCCCCCTTCCTGTTTTCCGGCCTGCTGTACTGCTCCTCCTGCGGTTCGCCGATGCGCGGAAAGGCGAGCCGAAATCACGCCCACATCTACTACTCGTGCGCAGCGAGGCAATCAGGGGCGTGCCATGCGCTGCCGATCCGCGAAGACCGGCTGGCCGACGCCGTCCTCGCCCAACTCAGGCACTACACAGCCGAAGCAATGGCGGCCGCCGCCGCTGTCCTCCGTTCACAAAGGCAGGCCGCCCCTTCAGACGGCAGGCAAACGGAAAAAGCGCTCACGCAAAAGCGCAGGCGCTGGGAGGAGGCGTATGCCGAAGGGCTGATTTCCCTGACAGACTTTCGCGCAAAGCTGGCAGAGCTAAAGGCCGCGTCAGCCCTGCCCTTGGCTGATCTGGCGCAAGAGGCCGCTCACCCGTTGGCTGGACCGGATGAAATCAGCCTGCTTGCAAACTGGGAATGGATCTGGGACGAAGCGACCCGCGAGGAAAGGCGGCAGCTTGCGACCAGCCTGATCGAACGCATCGAAGCCACCGCGAGCCCCTTCGTCCCGCACGCCCGCAAACGGGGTGTGCAGGTGATCTTTCTCCGCTTTCGCTAAGTATTTTCCTCTTTTTTGTCTCTATGGGAACAAGTGGTTCTCCACTCGGTTTGGAAAATTCCGTAACAGCCGGGATCATCAGCGCGAAAAACCGGAGATTGCAGGTCGCCAAACGGCTGTATGAAGAAATTTTCCAGACGGATGCGGCGATCAATCCGGGAAACAGCGGCGGTCCGCTCATCAATCTGAACGGCGAAGTGATTGGCCTGAACGCCTTCATCATCCAGTCCAGCCAATGCCTTGGCTTTGCCATCGGGATCGATGCGCTCAAAGCGCAACTGGAGCAGTATGTATTCAAATAAGCGGCCCATGAGGTCATGGCAGAAGCACCCGGCTGCGCCGCCAGCGGCGTAGGCTGCGGCAGCGGAATCAGACAAAAAAGAGCAGACAAAAACCCCGTCTAGCGGGACGGGGCTTGCTTTTCATAGGCGATTAGATACACCTGTCGGCCATCGGAATTGATCTGTTCCTCTGCCTGTTTGAGCTGCTCCAGTTGGGCGGCCGTCAGCTGTGCAAGCGGCAATTCGTGCAGGCGTTTTGGTTCCATTGCGGCATTCCTCCGTGGTATCAGTCTCGCTAGTAGTCTGTCCACCGCGGGAGGTATGTATTTACGCCGTTATTTGGAAAGCCTTGGCAATCGCGGAGCACGAACGCTTGCAGAACACAATGGGCAGCTCCCGATCTTTTGCCTGATTTTTTACGGTTTTGGCCAGGTTGTGATTGACGTAATCCGTCAATACGAGAATCATGTGTGTGCCAGTAGGAATTTTTACTCCGGTCTGGGAGCTTTTTCGCCCCGTCACATGATGGATTTCCTGGAATCCTCTCTCCTGCAAAAACTCGATAATATTGCCGAGGCGATCTCCGCCGATGACTAAAATGGATGACATAGCCTTGTTACCTCCTTGGGATTCGGGTGATTCTTCTATCTATGTTGATTCTCAAATGTGTAGTTGATAATGAATATCACTCTTATTGATAAATATTATCATTACCAATTAGCTTTGACAATACTCTCCATGATATCTTTTTTGTAAAAAAACAAAACTACGAACAAATATGAGAGAAATCTACTTGCTTCTTGCCCGGTGGATTTTTCCATGCGTATAATGAAGGAACAGTTCAAAGCGAGGAGGTGGCGGAGGGTGCAAGACTTTTCACAGCTGCACGCCATTTTTGATCGTACCAGAGGCTACATCAACCGTTTCATGAGCATCATTCAGCCCATCGTTGACGCTGCCCAGGACGAGCACACCCGCCTGTATTACCATCACATTCTGGAAGAAGAAGAACAGCGTTTGGGGCGCCTGGAGCAACTGGTTCCCCATCTGGAAGAACTGGCTGCGAATCAGAAATCGGATCAATTGAGCGACCGCGAGCTGTCTCGTCTGCTGTCCGATATTAATCTGGAGCGCTTCGGGCTGCACAATTTCCGCGAGCATCTGGAACTGTCCCTGTACGAGTTTCGCGATGAAGAGACGCGGCTCGACCTCGACGGCATGCGGGAAAAAACGCATGCTGACTACTTGCTGGTAAAAGACATCATGAGCAGGCTGAGCGAACGCTTCTCGGATGTGTACCACGCGGATCTGACTGACCACGACGAAGGGCATGACGTTCATCAGGTGGACCATCTGAAGGCGTCGGCGGGCGTTGCGTCCGTCACCTCGCATCCGGCTGCTCCTGCTTCCGTCCCCGGCAAAAAGGGACTGACCGTAGGCAGCTTGAAAGGTTTGCACTAATCCTACAATCCTGACTGACTTGGAGGTATAGCAATGGACAAGCTTCGCAAATACCCGGACTCTCCCCTGACTCACGAGGAATGGAACCAGCTGGACGCGACTGTCGTCGACATGGCCCGTCGCCAACTGGTCGGCCGCCGCTTCATCGACATTTACGGACCGCTCGGAGAAGGCATCCAGACCATTACCAATGACGTGTACGACGAATCCCGTTTCGGCGGGCTGAGCCTGCGCGGCGAATCGCTGGAATTGACGCAGCCGAGCCGTCGCGTCAGCATGACCATCCCGATTTTGTACAAAGACTTCATGCTCTACTGGCGCGATGTTGCCCAGGCCCGTACGCTAGGCATGCCGCTGGACATGAGCGCGGCAGCCAACGCCGCTTCCGGCTGCGCCCTGCTGGAAGACGACCTGATTTTCAACGGGGCGGCTGAATTCGATCTGCCCGGCCTGATGAACGTGAAAGGACGCCTCACCCATCTCAAGAGCGACTGGATGGAATCCGGCAATGCCTTTGCCGACATCGTGGAAGCGCGCAACAAACTGTTGAAAATGGGCCACAGCGGTCCTTACGCGCTCGTGGTCTCTCCTGAACTGTACGCGCTGCTGCACCGCGTCCACAAAGGAACCAACGTGCTGGAGATCGACCACGTCCGCAACCTCGTCACCGACGGCGTCTTCCAATCTCCGACGATCAAGGGACGCGCGGGTGTCCTCGTCGCAACCGGCCGCCACAATCTCGACCTGGCCGTCGCTGAAGACTTCGACACGTCTTTCCTCGGAGACGAGCAAATGAACAGCTTGTTCCGCGTCTACGAGTGCGTCGTCCTGCGCATCAAGCGTCCGACTGCCATCTGCACGCTGGAAGAGACAGAAGAATAATCGTCCCCGGACATTGAAAAAGACAGCCACTCTTTTGGCTGTCTTTTTGGTACGGACAGAAAGGGAACAGCTTCCTGTCCGGCAATTGTATCTATGTCCAGTGGCGGCCCGGTTTGCCAGGCGTTCGTTGCTGCCTAGTTCGTGACGGCTTCCGTTTGCTGATACTGCGCCAGTGCTTTGCCCAGGCGGGAAATCGCCAGCTGCGTGTCTTCGCGATTGAGCAGGGTGTAGTTCAGGCGCATCGTATTGAGCCTGGCTTCCTCCGCATAGAACGGCTTGCCCGGTACGAAAGCCACGCCTTCTTTTACGGAGAGCGCGAGCAGTTTTTCGGCATCGAAGTTCTGCGGCAGGTTCACCCAGAAGAACATCCCTCCGCGCGGTTTCTCCCACGTCACGCCTTCCCATTGCTGCCTAGTCATCAGTTCATGCATCCACTCCATGCGCTCTTGGTAGGAGGAGCGGATTTTCCGGATATGGCTGTCCAGATCGAAGCGGGACAACAGCTGGTGCAGCGCAATCTGGTCGATGGTGCTCGACTGCAGATCGACGGCCTGTTTTGCCTTGACCATCATCTGGATGACGCGGGAATCCCCGATCGCCCAGCCGGTGCGCAGACCTGGCGCGACGATCTTGGAAAACGTGCTGGTGTAGACGACACAGGAGTCGGTCGGATGCTCATCCAGCGAAAAGATGGAGCGGTATGGCTCCTGTCCGTCAAACTGGATTTCGCCGTACGGATCGTCCTCCAGAATCAGAATGTTATTTTCCTTGCACTGACGCAGCAGGCCGAGACGGCGCTCGAGCGACCACACCTTTCCGGTCGGGTTGGCAAATGTCGGGATGACGTAGGCCATTTTCGGGCGGTATTTTGCGATTTTCGCCGCCAGATCGTCCAGATCCATGCCTTCAGCGTCTCCCTCCACCGGAATGGCGCGAATACCACGAAATTGGAACAATTGGACCGCAGCCAGGTACGTAGGGTTTTCTACCAGCACGACGTCGCCTTCGTCCAAATAGACGCGGCAAAGCAAGTCGACGGCCTGCTGGGAGCCGGTGGTCAGCAGCATATTGTCCACGCCAACATTCATCTGTTTTTGCTTCATGCGGGAAGCCACCCATTCGCGCAACGGCAAATAGCCGTCGGTCAGACCGTACTGCAGAGCCTTCGCACCCAAATCGAACGAGCGGTCAAACGCTTCCCGCATTTCTGCGATCGGAAAAGAATCCTCTGCCGGCAATCCCCCGGCCAGCGAGAGAACCTGATTGCCTTGTGTCAGCTTCAAGATTTCCCGGACCGCCGAGGAGGATAATGCTTCGACTGATTTTGAAAATGAATACTCCATGTTCCGTTCCCCCTTGATTTTGTTTAATCTTGTTTTATCACTGCCGACAAGCAATGTCCAATGCTCGCTTGCTATGGGGGAATAGGTTTTAGCTATGTCGAGCGGCTGTTCGATTCCGCTGCCGAAAACGAAAAACCCCTTTCCGCATGGGAAAGAGGCTATGTATCTGTTCATGGAAAGCGATCTCTACGCGATCCGCACAACTCGCGATTTCTCTGCTTGCGGCAGGAACGACAGGTCGAACCGGGCATGCGCTTCTTCCAGTCCCACGTCCTGTGCCAGGAGCAAGGCTTCCTCCTGGAACGTCAACGTACAGCTGCCTTCGTTCAACTCGCACAGACGCTTCAGCCGTTTCAGACGGTCCGCCTTTTTCTCGGCCCGCATGTATTCGTTGCGCAGCTCGCACACATCGACATGGCGAGCATCGGCAATCATGCTGATGTCGTCTACGTGGACAATCAGTCTCTGACCTTCTTCCGTCACAAAACCGATCGAGCAAAAATGCGCACCTGACATTTCCAGGCGAGTGAGTACCGCATTGGCGTAAACTTCTCCCGTACGCAGCCGGATCGAGCTGGCTTCTATGGCCCCGCCTATCTTCCGCTCGTTGGCGATCACCGTATACATATCCGTGTAGCCGTTAATCTGATAGCGCATGGTACCCTCCCGTTTTGCCCAAGTTGTCATTGAGACTAATTATCATCGGCAATTCCTATCCTATAATGAAAATCATTATCTGTCAATAATGAGAATGATTTTTATTGATAGTGACTCTGGCTGCGCTTTTCGTCCTGCAAGAAAAGACCGCACTCGCTGAATCGGTCAGTGAATGCGGTCTGTTTCTTCGGTATTACCTTTGTATGTTATGCTTTGGCAAAAATGCCGAGCTGCTCGATTCTGCGCACAGCCTCTGCCAGACGCGCTTCATCGGACAGCAGGGCGGCGCGCACGTAGCCTTCGCCGGTCGGGCCAAAACCGTTTCCAGGCGCTACCACGACATGGGCTTTTTCCAGCAGCAAATCGGAAAATTCGACGGACGTAAAGCCGCTCGGAACCGGGAGCCAGGCGAAAAAGGAGCCTTGGGAGGGCTGCGCCTGCCAGCCGATGCGGTGCAGGTTGGTAAACAGAGCGTTGCGCCGGCTCTCATACACCGCGACGAGATCGCGGACGCACTGCTGCGATCCGGCCATGGCTTTGACGGCGGCCATCTGCACGGCTCCGAACAGGCTCACGAAGTAGTGGTCCTGGATCAGGTTAATCAACCGCACCAGCTCGCGGTTGCCGACCATCGCGCCGACGCGCCAGCCTGCCATGTTGTACGTCTTGGACAACGTGTAAAACTCGACGCCGACTTCTTTTGCCCCCGGCACTTGCATGAAGCTGACCGGCTTCTTGCCGTCATAGCTGATCGCTCCGTAGGCGAAGTCGTGGCAGACGACGATTTCGTTTTTGCGGGCGAAGCGAATCGTCTCCTCGAAAAATTCAATCGGAGCATTGACGGCGGTAGGATTGTTCGGGTAGTTGAGGAACATCAGCTTCGCACGCTCCAGATCTGCCTGGGCGATCTGGCCGTAGTTCGGCAAAAACCCGTTTTCAGCACGAAGCGGCATCATGACCATGCGCCCGTCCACGACAGCCACGCCGGACCAGTAGTCCGGATAGCCGGGGTCCGGAACCAGCGCCACATCGCCCTGGTTCATCAGCACCTGGCAGATTTCCACCAAGCCCGTCTTGCTGCCGAACAGGATGGCGACTTCTTCTTCCGGATCGAGATCGACGTCGAATTCTTGCTTGTACCAATGCGCGACTGCCTGCTTCAGCTCCAGGCGGCCGCTGAACGGCGGATATTTATGATGCAGCGGGAGCGCGGCGGCTGCCTGCAATTCTTCTACAATATGCGGGGGAGTCGGCAAATCGGGATTGCCTTGGCCGAGATTGATGACGTCGTGCCCGGCTGCGATCACTTTGTTTACTTTCGCTACCAGCGTGGCAAAAAACTGTGTCGGCAGCCGCTCGATCATGTCAGAGGGTTGAATACGCATCTGTCTTCATTTCCTTTCTGTCGGGTAATGCAGGTAGCGCGATATGAGCAACAAAAACCCCTTTTCCTTACAGAAAAAGGGGTAGATCAGCTTCGTCACGTCCTTATCTGCCAGGAATACTCCTGCTGGAATTGGCACAGCATCTTTTGCCGCCGGGGCAAACAGATCCGCTGCCGGGCTTCATCGGGCCAGTCCCTCCACCTCTCTGCATAAGTAAAGTACACGGAATATAATGTTTTGAATCTTCTTCATACTACTTGAGCCGTATCAGCGTGTCAAGATGCTTGCTGCATTTGCACCATCGCCCCATCGTGCAGCAGCATCTGCGAGCGCCAGGACGAGCAGCCTTGCCCGCATCTTCGCGGTGGAATAGCCTTCCAGACAAAAAAACAGGCTGCCTGACATCTGCAGCCTGCTTTCCCCTTTACGTCTCCACAGTCGCTTGCGTTTTCGGCTTCTCCCGTCTGCCCGTCAAAAATACGCCGCCCACAATAAAGACCATGCCTGCCATGAGGTTCCACGTAATGGCTTCATGCAACAGCGCATAGCCCCAGACAAAGGCGGTGACCGGCACCAGATAGGTCACGAGAGACGCAATCTCCGGCCCGCCCTTTTGCACCAGGTAGTAGTACAAAATATACGCGATGCCGGAGCCAAACACGCCGATCCCCGCCAAGGCCCCAAGGGTACTGCCCGAAGTGAAGGCGGTGAAGGAACAGGATTCTGTCATCAACGCAACGCTCCCGCTGCCGAGCGTAGAGCTAAGCAAGGTGCCGAACGTGATCTGGTAAGCAGACAAGTTGCCCGGCAGCCGCCTGGACAACTGCCCGCCGACCGCATAACAGCAGGTCGCTGCCATCATGCATAGAAAGCCGAGCACATCGACGGAGACGATGGAGACAGGGTTCACGTCGAGCAGGACGATGATTCCGCAAAAGCCGATGAGCATCCCCAGCCACTGCATGCGACCGACCGCGGCTTTGAAGAACAGAATCCCGATCGCCAGCGTCCAGAGCGGTGTCGTCGCATTCAGGACCGATGCCATTGTGCTCGTCACCCGCGTCTCGCTGAAGGCGATGAACGCCCAGGGAATTGCCGTATTGATCAAGGCCATCCTCACCATCGGGCCCCAGGCGATCCGCTTCAGTTCCAGCGGCTTTTTCAGGATGAGCATGACGATGGTGATCGTGATCAGGCCGAGCGCCGAGCGCAGAAAGGCAATCGTCCAGGGACCGAACTCGTGGAGCAATATTTTCATAAAGAAAAACGACCCGCCCCAAATCAGGCTGAGCATCGTCAAAACCAGAACCAACGACCGCGACACACAAATCCCTTCCCTCTTCGTATTCTGCATGCACAGCAATGCCATGCTTGTATTCTAGCAGGCCAAAGATTCCACGGCTATCGAAGTTTGCCGGTTGCTGCACTTGCCTTCTCATCTGGGCAAAAGGCACAAGCCGGGCGCCTTTTCGCTGCTCTATTTTTCGATCGTCGCCTGGATGCCCCTTCGTTTGCCGCGCTTTTGCATGGAGCCTTGCAGAACGAAAAAGGCAACGGACAAAAGGGACAATCCAGCCATGATGTACAGCAGCCCCTGCGCCTGGAACGTCTGGAAGATGAAAGCCCCGAGCAGCGGACCGAGCATGCGGCCTGCCGAGCCGGTGCCGGATACCAGCCCCTGGATGAAGCCTTCCCGTCCTTGTGGCGTGAACTCTGCCGCTACGGTCGGGACGGCAGGCCAGACGAGCATTTCGCCGATCGTCATCACGAACATGGCCGCGACAAAACCGGCATAGGCGGTCGTCTGCGACAAAATCAGCATCGACAAGGCGAACACATACGTCCCCAGCAGCAACTGTGCACGCAGCGTTCGGGCGAGGCGCCTGATGATCCACGCGATCAGCGGCTGCCCGAACAGGATGAGCCCTCCGTTCAACGTCCAGAGCAGGCTGTATTGGCGCAAGGAAATGCCGAGCGACTGCATGTAGGCAGACAGCACCGTCGTCCACTGCACGTAGACGATCCAGCTGATGAGAAGCCCTGCGCACAGCAGCACCAGCGCTCCCCATACGACTTTTTGAACAGAAGTCGCTGCGTCCCGCGGCACTTCCAAAGCGGCTGACGCCTGACTGTCTGCCGCCCTCAGCTCCACGCTCCCGTCTGGCTGCCCGGATGCAGCGGCTTGCAGGTGCCGGGGCAGGATGAAGATGAACATCGCGAACACGCAGACCTGGGCAATGGCGTTGCCGAAGAACGTCCAGGCAAACGACACGCTCGCCAGTACCCCGCCGAGTGCGGAGCCGGCCGCGACGCCTGCGTTCAGCGCCACGTAAATCATGTTCATGACCTTGCGTCCTCCCTCGGGCCACAGCACGACGGCGAGCGCGTTCATGACGGGCGAGAGCATCCCGTAGAACAAGCCGCTTAGCAGCAGCAAGACGGTGTAGGCCGTGAAGTTGGCCGTAAAGCCCAAAAAGAGGGAAATGACGATGATGCCAAGGGAGGACAGCACGATCGTCTTCATCTTCCCCCAGCGGTCAAAGAGCATGCCGCCTGCCAGACTGCCGATGAGAAAAGCCCCCTGGTTTAACATGAGCAGCAAGCCAGCTGTCGTCAGCGGCTTGCCCAGATACTCGTGAATGTAGATCGTAACCAGCGGCCAAATACAAGCCATGCCGGTAGAAAAAATGACGGCAGCAATCGAAAGGAGCCGAATGCTGCTCGGATAGGATTTCCACGCCTGATTCATCTGTCAGTTCTCTCCCCGGCGGAAGTCGCCGCTTTTTCCGCCTGTCTTCAGCAAAAGGCTGGTCGGACCGATTACCATGCCTTTGTCCATCGCCTTGCACATGTCGTACACTGTCAAGGCTGCGACGCTTGCTGCAGTCAGTGCTTCCATTTCCACACCGGTTTTTCCAGTCGTTTTGACCATCGCTTCGATCACGAGCGTCTCGTCATCGGCAAAAGCAAAGCGGATGTCGATCCCGGTCAGCGGCAGCGGATGGCACATCGGAATGATGTCCCACGTCTTTTTCGCCGCCATGACTCCCGCCACCTGTGCGACCGCGAGCACATCGCCCTTTTCGATGCGCCCTTCGCGAATGCGCGCCAGCGTCTCCGGCTTCATCGAAATTTTGCTTTGGGCCACAGCTTCGCGCTTCGAACTGTCCTTTTCCGATACATCCACCATGCGGGCACGGTTTTGTTCATTAAAATGCGTCAACAGGTCACTCATTGTCGTCCTCCAAAAACAAGCGAAAATTCGGACTGCCTCCGATTTTCGCCTCATTGCATCCAGGATGATTGCGCCTCCTCTACCTTACTCTGGCTTTGGGAGAAAAGCAATCGCGAAAGTATCGGGGGACAAACACAACCATTTACCAGCCGGCCAGCTCGGAAATCAGCACGCCCCGGTTCGTGAGCGGAAGCTGCCTGTGCCAGGTAAACCCGCTCTCCGTCTGAATGAGCCTGTCGTGAAAGGAAAAGCGGAGCACTTTGGCAAAGTCGGCGCGCAGCGTGAAATACACCACGCCTTCCTCCGCCACGGCAACCAGCGATAATTGGGTAGGAAAAGCGCCGCCGTGCTGCGCGGTCTCCCGCAGGATGGAAAACGCGGCCGCGGGCTCGAACGGCTCCTGTACGGCGAGCAGCCGCTCCCGCGCGACCCGATAACGGTCTGCTCCCATCGCCTCGCTCTGTCCATTCTCCTGCTCGCCTCTGGCAAACAACGAAAAGTTCGTCAGGACCATGAACGGCTCGTCCGCAATTGCCGCGCTGCCCAGCGCTTTTTTCCCCGGCTCGACGACACACGCCTGCCCCATGCCCGCGATCAGGCTGTGCACGCTGTGGCCGGGGACATTGACGATCGCATGCTGATCAACGTAGGTGAAAACGTCGGTGAGAGCCAGCTTTTCTCCCAGCACATCCGCGAACAGCTTCATGATGTGCACGCAATTTTTCCCTCGCCGGTATTTCCCTTCCTCACTCGGTTCCACCATTTGCAAGTTCATGAACGTCCCGTTTTTATTGATGCCGAGCGCCGGGTAAAACTGGCCGCCGTCCTCCTGCATCACGAGCAGTTGGCCGTCCTTTTGACAGACCAGCTTGATCCGCCGGTCGGAAATGTCAAAATTCATGCCGATGCAAGTATGGCTCCCCTGATATACAAAGCTTGTGCACATGCTCCTCACACCCTTTCGTATCCCTTTACTATAACACCGATCATCAGCTCCTGTGGAAAATATTTGAAAAACGCACATTTCATCCGCCCGTGAGCATGCAGGCAATGACGCTTCGGCCACTTCCGAAACGTTGGCATCACGGCCGTATTATGATATTGTCATGCCATAGAAAAGCATGACTTTTTCAATGGGAAATGAGGAATTGCACGAATGACTGTCACGATCTTGCTGTTCGCCGGTCTGGCCGAGCGAGTCCATGAACGTCAAATCCAATTGACCCTGCCCGAGCCTGCCACCGTGCGCGACCTGCTGGAGGCTGTCGCCCGGCAGTATCCTGCGCTCGCTCCGCTGCTCGGCAGTTGCTTTGTTTCGGTCAATCACGAATATGCAACACCCGATCAAGCCATCGCCCCGCGCGACGAGATCGCCCTGCTTCCGCCCGTCAGCGGCGGGGAAGAAGAGCGCTTTTCCATTACCGAAGAGCCGCTCAGTGCAGACAGGCTGGTGCGCCTTGTCAGCAATCCTCACGCCGGCGCGATTCTCACCTTCGTAGGAACGGTCCGCGAATTTACGCACGGACAGCGCACTGTCTCGCTCTCCTATGAAGCCTACGCCCCGATGGCCGTCGAAAAAATGAAGCAGATCGCCGCCGAAATCGAAGAACGCTGGCCCGGCACACAGGTCGCCATGCAGCATCGCGTCGGAAATTTGCAGATCGAGGAAATCGCCGTAGTCGTAGCTGTCGCGACCGCCCACCGCAACGAGGCTTTCGAGGCGGGCCGCTACGCGATCGAGCGGCTCAAGCAAATCGTCCCCATCTGGAAAAAGGAAATGTGGGAAGACGGCAGCGAGTGGAAGGGCCATCAGCAGGGCCCGTGGAATCCGCTCGCCACATATGATGAAGGAGTGAAATAAGCAAAGTGGATACACGCTATTCCCGCCAACTCCTGTTTGCCCCGATCGGGAGCAGCGGACAGGAAAAACTCGGCCAAAGCCGCGTCGCCATCGTCGGGATGGGGGCGCTTGGAACCGTGCTCTCCAACCACATGGTCCGTGCCGGAGTCGGCTTTGTCAGGTTGATCGACCGCGATTTCGTGGAGCCGAGCAATTTACAGCGACAGATGTTGTACGATGAAGCAGACGCCGCCGAGCATTTGCCCAAAGCCATCGCCGCCCACGCGAAGCTGTCCCGCATCAACTCCGAAGTGGCGATCGAGCCTGTCGTCGCCGATCTGACGGCGTACAATGCAGAGGAGCTGCTCACCGACGTCGATCTCGTGCTCGATGCGACCGACAACTTCCAGGTGCGCTATCTGGTCAACGACGTCTGCGTCAAGCACGGCATCCCCTGGGTGTACGGCGGTGCGGTGAGCGCGACGGGGACCTTTACCGCCATCCGGCCCGGCAGCACCCCGTGCCTGCGCTGCCTGTTCCCCGAGGCGCCCAATCCGGGCGAGATGGCGACCTGCGACACGGCTGGCGTCATCGGACCGATCATTCACATCGTCGCCTCCTATCAGGCAACCGAAGCGTTCAAACTGCTGGTCGGCGCTGACAATGCGCTCAATCCGAACCTGGAGCACTTCGAGGTCTGGAACAACCGCCACCAGCAGATCAAGGTCGCAAACGCCCGCCGCCCTGACTGTCCGTGCTGCGGGCAGCGCGAATTTTCCTTCCTGCACCCGGAAACACAGGACGGACAGGCCGTCTCGCTGTGCGGACGAGATACCGTGCAAATCTCGCCAGCTGCCCGCATGTCCCTCGACCTGGACGCGCTGGCGGTACGTCTCGCGCCGCTCGGCCAGGTGGAGCGCAACAAGTTTTTGCTGCGCTTCCGCGTCGATCCGCATACTTTCGTCGTCTTCCCGGACGGCCGGGTGCTCGTCCAGGGCACGGATGACGTGACTCTGGCACGCACGCTGCACGCCAGGTACATCGGGGCATAACCGCACAGCCCCAAGCACAAGAGGCGATCTTCTCCGTCACAAACCGACGGCGAGATCGCCTCTTTCGCTTCTCTCCATTTGTCTGATCCATCACTTTGCGCGAGCGGGAGAAATCGGCTTTGAACCTCGCTTGCTTCCTTCCACTCCCTCGCCTGCATTCTTCGGCAAGGTAACGGTAAACGTCGTCCCTGCCCCCAGTTCGCTCTGCAACGTGATCCGGCCCTCGTGCAGCTCCACGATTTTTTTCACGATCGACAGTCCCAGGCCGCTGCCGCCTCCTGTCCGGCTGCGCGACTTGTCCGCCTTGAAAAATCGCTCGAATACACGCTCCTGATCCGCTGGCGAAATCCCGATCCCCGTATCCGTGATGTGCACGGCCACTTCGCGCTCCCCTCCCTGCAGCCGAATCTGCAGCCGACCACCACTCGGGGTGAACTTGATGCTGTTGCTGATCAGATTCGTCCACACCTGCATCAGCATCTCCTGGTCCGCGACGATCGTCACGCGTTCCAGCTCGAGCTCCAGCTCCAGCTCCTTTGCCATCCATTGCGGCTCGCACGCGAGGACGACTGCGCGCAGCTGCTGATCGAGGCTGTACGGAACCCGCTCCATCGGATGATGCTTGCCCTCCAGCGAAGTGAGCTTGAGCAGGTTTTCGCTGATTTTGGACAGACGCTCGCTCTCCATCTCGATGATCTCCAGGTAGTGCTGCCTCTCTTCGCGGCTTAGGTTGTCATTTTGCAATGCTCTGGCAAAACCGCTGATGGAGGTCAGGGGCGACTGGATTTCATGCGAGACGTTGGAGATGAACTCCTGCCGCAGCTGCTCCATTTCCCTCAGTTGCACCGCCATATGATTGATCCCCTGCACCAGCTCTCCCCAATGACGATCCAGATTCACATCCAGTTTGACGTTAAAATCTCCCTTTGCGATTCGGCGAAAAGCATCCAGGAGTATCTGAAACAGCTCGCGGTGCCTCCGGGGGAAGATCGTGGATATAAGGAACATTAAGGCGAAGAAGAGAAAAAATCCGAGCAGGCAGGTTGTCAACCACCGGGCAAACTCCGACATATCCGGCCACATTTTGGGGAAGGCAGACGAGGTCATCCAATAAGCTGCCGACCAGCAAAGGGTCAGCAGCCCCAAAAAGGCAAGGAGGCCGATCAGCCTGATGAGAATGTTCCTTTTTTGCCGCTCTCCTCTCATGGCGATACCTCCAGCCGATAGCCAAGTCCGCGGATCGTGCGGATGCAAAAACCGTATTCCTCGGCGGGAAACCGCTCCCGCAGCCGGTTGATGTGGACGTCTAGCGTGCGCTCGTTGCCTTCAAAATCGTAGCCCCAGATCTGCTCGATCAGCTGCTCCCGCGAAAGCGTCCTGCCCGAGTAGCTGGCCAGCTTGAACAGCAGCTCGAACTCTTTGGGCGGAATCGTGATCAGCTTGCTGTCGCCGGTAATGACGAAGGTCTTGCGGTCGAGCTTCAGGCGGCCGACCTGCACGATTTGGGAGGCGGCGATGCGGTACCGCTTCAGCAAAGCCTTGGCCCGCACCACCAGCTCTGCCGGCTCGAACGGCTTGACCAGATAGTCGTCTGCGCCCAGCTCGAAGCCTTTTATTTTTTGCGCCGTTTCGCCCTTTGCCGTCAGCATGAGCAGCGGAATGTCGTACAGGCTGCGCAGCTCGCGGCACAGATTCCAGCCGTCCATATTCGGCATCATGATGTCGAGGATGACCAGATCGGCAGGAGCGCTCTCCATTTTGCACAGCGCCTCTCTCCCGTCCTCTGCCTCCACGACCTCGAAGCCTTCCCGCTGCAAAAAGATGCGGACCAGCTCCCGAATATGCGGGTCATCGTCTACTACCATCAATCTGGTCATCATCTACACCCTTTCTTTTACCCGCAGCTGCTGGGTCGCAAATTCCCGGTACATCGCATGCGCCGCGAACAACTCTTCATGCGTGCCCCGTCCGGTGATCTTCCCTTTCTCCAGGAACAAAATCTGGTCGGCATCCACGACGGTCGACAGCCGATGAGCAATGACGAGCGTGGTGCGTCCCTTCATTAGATTAGCGAGAGCCTGCTGGACAACCCATTCCGATTTGCTGTCCAGACTTGAGGTCGCTTCGTCGAGCATGAGAATTTCCGGATCGCGCAGCAGTGCGCGGGCGATGCCGATGCGCTGGCGCTGCCCGCCGGATAGCTTTACGCCGCGCTCCCCGACCTGCGTCTCGTAGCCATCCGGAAATTCCTCGATAAACTGATCGGCGTAGGCCATGGCCGCCGCGTGCCGCAGTTCCTCGTCGCTGACCGGCCGGTTCAGGCCGTAGCAAATATTTTCCCGGATCGTCCCGGCGATCAGGGGGCTCTCCTGCGACACATAGCCGATCTTGCTGCGCCATGATGCCAGCGTAAATTCGCGGATCGGCTCATGTCCAAGGCGGATCTCTCCACTCGTCGGCAGGTAGTACCGCTCGAGCAAGGAAAAGAGCGTCGTCTTGCCGCTTCCGCTCGGTCCGACGATGGCGGTCACCTTGCCCGGCTCGACGGTAAAGCTCACATCCTGCAAAATTTGCTCGCCGTTGTCGTAGGAGAAGCTCACGCGATCCACGTGAATCGGCTGCTTCGCGCTCACCAGCTCGCCGCCGGATGTGTGGTCTTCTTCGGCTGCCCGCAGCGTGTCAATGATCCGTTCGGTAGCCCCCATCGATTTTTGCAGTTGGGTAAAAAACTGCGTGAACTGTCCCATCGGCATGACGATCTGGACGAGGTACAAGATAAAGGCGACCAGTTCACCAGCCGTCAGTGCCCCTGTCGCGACGCGCATCCCGCCGTACCCCATGACGACGACCAGCAGCACCATCATGACAAAGGAGATCAGGGGACCGATCATCGCCTGCACTTTCCCTTCACGCAGCCCATAACGGAAAAGATTGTCGATTCCCTTTTTGCCGCTCGCGTATTCATGCGGCTCTGCATTGGACGATTTGACCAGGCGAATTTCCGAGATCACCTGGTTCATGATCGTCGTAAAGCTCGCGGTCTCATCCTGCAAGCCTTTGGAGATTTTGTACATCTGACGCCCCAGCGGAAACAGGATGAAAAACGAAAGCGGAACGGCCACGAGCATCACCAGCGTCATTTGCCAGTCGAGGTAAAGCAGCGTCGCGATAGAGCCGATGATGGCGATCACGCCCGTAAAAAAGTTGGACAAATGCTCGGAAATCAGCCCTTTGACCACGCCAGTGTCATTGGTCATGCGGCTGATGGCGTCCCCGGTTGGGTGGTTGTCGTAATAGGAGACGGGCAAGACGAGCAGCTTTTTCCACAGCCGATCGCGCAAAGAGGCGACGATGCTCTGCCCGACGTGATTCAACAAGTAGATGGATAGCCCGCCCGCCAACGCCTGGGAGATAAAGGCGGCCGCCAGCAGTACAATCTGCCCCCGGTTGATGGAGGAAAGTGTGAAGCTGTCCACGAGGTCTCTCGTAAACAGCGGGACGAGCAGGCTGACCAGCGTCGTGGCGATGCTGAAAAACAGCGCGATGCCCAGCCGCCACTTGGACGGTTTCGTTTCCTTGATTAATTGCAAGAACGGCCGCCAGTTGACCTTTGCACGTTCGGTTTGGTTTGATCGCATCATAACTTACCCCTTGCTTCCATAAATTGTGATTCTGCTGCCGCGCTATGCCTCGTCAGCCGGGCAGGCCCGAACAAAAGGGCTGTCAGCTACTATCATATACGAAACAATCGCCGGCAAGGTTGTACTTTCTTCTGCCTGTGCAAGCAAGCCATATCCCGATTTCGTCCGGCTCCCTGCCTGCAAAAGAAACGATACCGCATGAATGTAAACGGAATATAAACGGGATAATACGAGAGGTTAGGTTGTTTGTAGAGATCGGTGATTCACTTTTTTCTGCATGATTTTTGTATATAAATGACGAATTTGGGGTAGATGAGAAGAAGCAAATACAGTATAATAGGGTCGTAATAAAGAAACGAAACTGCGTTTCACCTGACGAAACCCCAAGAAACTTTAGGGAGGTTGTATACATTGGCTAACAAAGATGCTTACAAAGTGAAATCTTCCCTTCAAGTAGGCAACAAAAAGTTTGCCTACTATCGCCTGCAAGGGTTGGAAGAGCAAGGCATCGGAGAAGTTTCCAAACTGCCGTTCTCCATTAAAGTCCTGCTCGAAGCAGCTGTTCGTCAGTTCGACGGACGCGCCATCACCAAAGAACACGTACAACAACTGGCGAACTGGACCAAAGGCCGCGATGCGAACAAGGAAGTACCGCTCTCTCCTGCACGGATCGTCCTGCAAGACTTCACCGGTGTTCCTGCCGTTGTAGACCTTGCTGCCATGCGTATCGCAATGAAACGCGCAGGCGGAGATCCGAAACGAATCAACCCGCTCGTGCCGGTTGACCTCGTTATCGACCACTCCGTCATGGTTGACGATTTCGGAAACCCTGCGGCTCTGGAAAACAACATGAAGCTGGAATTTGAACGCAACGCTGAACGCTACCGTTTCCTGCGTTGGGCACAAACCGCTTTTGACAACTTCCGTGCCGTTCCTCCGGCAACTGGTATCGTTCACCAGGTAAACCTGGAGTACCTGGCAACCGTTATCGCTACTCGCGAAGTAGACGGCGAACTGGTAGCATTCCCTGACTCTCTCGTAGGTACCGACTCCCACACCACCATGATCAACGGTCTTGGCGTACTGGGCTGGGGCGTTGGCGGTATCGAGGCAGAAGCAGGTATGCTCGGCCAACCTCTGTACTTCGTAACACCAGAAGTTGTCGGTTTCAAACTGACAGGCACCCTGAGTGCTGGAGCGACTGCAACCGACCTCGCTCTGACTGTTACCCAAATGCTGCGCAAAAAAGGCGTAGTAGGGAAATTCGTGGAGTTCTACGGACCGGGCCTGTCCAACATCTCGCTGGCTGACCGCGCAACTGTTGCAAACATGGCACCTGAATACGGCGCTACGATGGGCTTCTTCCCAGTAGACGCAGAGACGCTGAACTACCTGCGTCAAACCGGTCGCGACGAAGAACTGATCTCCCTGGTGGAAACTTACACCAAAGCACAAGGTCTGTTCCGCACCGACGATACGCCAGACCCTGTCTTCTCCGAGACTCTGGAACTGGATCTGTCCACTGTGGTACCGAGCCTTGCTGGTCCAAAACGCCCGCAAGACCGCGTAGAGCTGACTGCCATGAAGGAATCCTTCAACAACAGCCTGCGTACGCCAATCGACAAAGGCGGCTTTGGCCTCTCCGAAGAAAAAATCGCAGCTTCTGCACCGGTAACCTATGCAAACGGTGAAACAGCTACGTTGAAAACAGGTTCTGTCGTGATTGCAGCGATCACTTCCTGTACCAATACATCCAATCCTAGCGTAATGCTGGGTGCAGGTATCCTGGCGAAAAAAGCAGTGGAAAAAGGTTTGAAAAAACCTGCTTACGTGAAAAGCTCCCTGGCTCCAGGTTCCCGCGTCGTTACGCAATACCTGAAAGACGCTGGTCTGATCGATTCCCTCGACGCTATCGGCTTCAACGTCGTCGGCTATGGCTGCACCACTTGCATCGGTAACTCCGGTCCATTGCCAGAGGAAACCAGCAAAGCGATCGCGGATGAAGATCTGACGGTAGCTGCCGTTCTGTCCGGTAACCGCAACTTTGAAGGCCGCATCCACGCACAGGTAAAAGCGAACTACCTCGCTTCTCCTCCGCTCGTCATCGCATACGCATTGGCGGGTACAGTGGACATCGACCTGACAAAAGAGCCAATCGGTACTGGCAAAGACGGTCAACCTGTATACCTGAAAGACATCTGGCCTACTCCACAAGAGATCGCAGCAGCTATGGACAAAGCAATGAACCCAGACCTGTTCCGCGCCGAGTACGGTCAAGTATTTACGCAAAACGAAGCCTGGAACAAAATCGACGTTCCAACTGGCGACCTGTACGAGTGGGATGAAAAATCCACCTACATCCAGGAACCGCCATTCTTCAAAAACCTGACTGGCGACATCGGTCATATCGAAGACATCAAAGGAGCATGCCCAATCGCTCTGTTCGGTGACTCCGTGACGACTGACCACATCTCCCCGGCAGGTAACATCTCGCCAACCAGCCCTGCAGGTCTCTATCTGCAAGCGAATGGCGTAGAACGCAAAGACTTCAACTCCTACGGCGCTCGCCGCGGCAGCCACGATGTCATGATGCGCGGTACGTTCGCGAACATCCGCATCCGCAACCAAGTGGCTCCTGGCACAGAGGGCGGCGTAACCAAATACTTGCCAACCGGCGAGATCATGTCCATCTACGATGCTTCCATGAAGTATCAAGCAGACGGCACTCCACTCGTTGTTCTGGCTGGTAAAGAGTACGGTACCGGTTCTTCCCGTGACTGGGCTGCAAAAGGTACGTTCCTGCTCGGCATCAAAGCTGTCATCGCAGAAAGCTTCGAGCGTATCCACCGTGCGAACCTCGTAGGTATGGGCGTTCTGCCTCTGCAATTCGCTGACGGTCAAAGCTGGAAGTCCTTGGGCATCGAAGGCACTGAGACCTTCAGCATCGCAGGTCTGTCCGACGATGTTCAACCTGGTCAGCGCGTAAAAGTAACGGCTACCCGCCAAGACGGCAGCAGCTTCGACTTTGACGTAATCGTTCGTCTGGACTCCATGGTCGACGTAGACTACTATCGCAACGGCGGTATTCTGCAAACCGTTCTGCGTCAGCTGCTGGACGAAAGCAAACCGGTTAACGCGTAAGGCACTATCACAAATACGTTCGCTACAGCACCCACCCAAGTAGCAAAACGAAGGCTTCGCCACTGATGGCGAAGCCTTCTTCGTCTTACTTATGTTTGACGAGAGCGATTCTGATCCGTTCTTGTCCACAGCAAAAAGGCAGCCATCCCTCCTTGTGATGAGCTGCCTTTTTTCCTTCTGGCTTGCCGTCTATTTTTCCGCCAGTTCCGCAGCCGCTTGCTTTCTCCGTCTCCACTGCTGATCGACCATCCCCGAGGCGAGCGTGACGCCGAGAAAGACGAGCAGACCGCCCCAAAGCTGTGCCGCTGTAATGTTCTCGCCCAGCATGATGCTGATCAGCGCCGTGAACACGGGAATCAAGTTCAAGGTAATACCTGCCTGGCTCGCTCCCACCACCCGCACGGATACATTCCAGAACACAAACGAGCAAATCGACGGAAACAGGACCATGTAAATAATCCCGCTCCATGCCAGCGGACTGATGGCGGAGAAGTCAATCCCCTCTGCTGCGGCAAAAGGAAGCATCATCAGCGCAGCGAGCACCGTTGATGCCGCCGTAGCGGTTACCGGAGGCACTCCCTCGAGCTTTTTGCCGATGATGGAATACAGGGTCCACACCAGCACGCACAGCAGCACGAGCAAATCCCCCTGATTGTACTGCGTCTGAAATACACGCCAGACGCTGCCCTGCGTCAAAATGACCAAGACGCCGAACAGGGACACGAGAAAACCGGACGCCTGGATGCCGGACACCTTTTCCCGCAAGAAGAGCAGGGAAAACAGCACGATGACCCCGGGGTTGAGCGCCGTCACAAGCGCGGCATTGGTAGCAGAAGTATACTTCAGCGACGAGTACAAAAAGATGTTGTAACCAACGACCCCGAGTAATCCCATGAAGGAGAGCGGCAGCCAAGCCTTTGCCACCTGCCGCCAGTCGGGCTTCTCCAGGACGACTGCCAGCGGAATCAGGAAAATCAGGGCCAATACCCACCTTGCGAACGTCAGCCAAAGCGGAGTCATCACCGTGACGACATACTTGCCAAATACGTAATTGCCTGCCCAAAACAGGTTGCAAAAGACCAGCAACCACCATGCCTTCGCTTTCCCCACTGCTCCCACTCCTTTGGCGAACTCTTTTCTTTTTCTTCAGTATCCACGTCAATCCCGATTCTTTCAATATTGGAACTTTATCTCACTCGTATGCAGGCTTTCGGAGCACCCTGCCCGAGTTTCGCTCCCGATTTTCCTGTTTTGGTAGCCAATCGCCCTCCTTCCCAATACCATAGTGAAGAAGCTCGCAAAGGAGAGACGCACGTGAGAGTCTGTTTCTACTGCAATCTCATCGAATTCAAGCCAAAGGGGAACGTCCTCCAGTTTTTCATTTTGCTGCGCGCGCTGGATCGCAAGCTGGCGCAGCTGCCGCCGGGCGAGCGGGAGCGCTATTCGTTCGAGTGTGTGCTGCCGTTCCGGTTTCGCGACGGGACGGGGGGCTTCACCTTTCGCCATATCCGGTTTCACCAGGCAGATCAGCCGCTGGAGGAAATCATCCGGCGGGATCGGCGGCGGCCGTACGACTTCATCTTCATCCGCGGGCGCAACGAAGCCGTCAAGCTGCTGCGCATGAAGCGCTCCCTTGGCTCCAAGCTCCTGTATCTCGCCGTCCAGTACAACCTGCACGATCCTTACATCATGCGCAGGCTCAACTACGTGTTTCGCCATGCGCGGGTGGTGTTTTTCCAGACGGAGCCGAATGCCGAGCGATACCGCATGTACCAGCTGCAAAAAGGGACTTACTCTGCTCAGGAGCTGGCCCGGAAAATCCAGGTACTCCCGCAGTTCGTCGAGCCGCTGTCCGGCCACTCGCCTGCCCGCTCCAGCAACGATCCTCTCCACCTGATTCAGGCTGGCGTCATTCGCCCTCGCTACGGACTTCCCGTTGCCGTAAAAGCGATCAAGCTCATCCGCAAAGAGTTTCCGCAGGCAAAGCTACGCGTGCTCTACCCGTCTATCGTCGGGAAATACCGGAAGCAGGCAAAAAAGCTGCTGCGCACCCCAGGCGTAGTCGATCACGGGCAAAAGTCGATGTGGGAAACAAAAGAAATGATCGTCCAGAGCGGCATCGGGCTCGCCCTCCTGTACGACAACACGCAGGACCGCAATCCTTCCCACTCTTACCTGTCCCGCATCCTGGAATGCATGGGTCTCGGCGTCCCCGTGCTGACGACCCGGACGGTGGGCAACATCGCGCTGCTCGGGGCGAATTATCCGCTGTTCGTGGAGGATGCCCGCGACATCGCGTTCCAGTACGCAAAGTTGAGCAATCCTGACTACTATCAGGAAATGTGCCGCTACGTCAAAGAGCGCGGGATGCGGTTCCTCGCCGATGAGGCGGTCAAACCGTTTTGGGCCATTTTGCAGGACGAATATAACCGGGGACTGTAAATCCGGTCAGCGTACCTGGCGCTGCCTTTGTCTCCAGCTACAGAAGATTTTTCGCGCAAAAAAGCCAACACGACGATGCACCTAGGCTCGTGTTGGCCATTTTTTCATTTCATCATTTTTCCCATGCGGTAAGCCGCTTCCATGATGTAAGGAGCGTATTGCCGCATCTTTTCCGGCGTCAGCCGGTTTGACGGTCCCGATGCCGCGATGGAGGCGACCAGTTGTCCGTTCCGGTTAAAGATCGGGGCCGCTACTGCCGCTGTGCCTAGCTCCCGCTCTTCCACACTCGTCGCATAGCCTTGCTGCCTGATCTGCTCCAGCTGCTCGATATACGACTCCCTGCTCACAAAATCCGGCCAGTCCGGATCGTCCAGAACTTCCCTGGCCACCGATTCCTCTGCGTACGCCACCAGCACCTTGCTGGAAGCGCCGACCGTCAGCGGCATGCGCGCCCCGATCGGCGCGACTCTGCGGATCGGCTGCTTGCTTTGCACGGCCTGTATGCGGATACGCTCGTTGCCGTCGCGCACGTACAGGCTGATGGTCTCCTCCACCAGATCGCGCAGCCGCTCCATCTCCGGCAGCAACATCGTGGCCGGGTCGTCATTGTGCGTCAGATTGGCTGACAGTTCCCAGATGCGAAAGCCGAGGCGATATTTTTCCGTCTGGACATCGCGAATGAGGAAGCCTTTGTTTTCCAACGTTGCCAGCAAACGGTGCACGGTGCTTTTATGCAAGGAGAGTCGGCTGGAGATTTCGCTCAAGCCCAGATCGGTCGCGTCTGTAAAGCAGAGCAAAATGTCCAGAGCCCGTTCCACCGACCGCACGTTTGCTTTTTGTTCTTCCATCTTACATTACACCTGCTTCCTTCTTGGTTCCGTACGTTTCATCTGATGAAACTAAGATGCTACTTTTCAGTATACGAAAAAAATGTGCATAGTAAAGAGCGAAAATGTCGACATTTTGTCCCGGCCTCCCCGATGTCCTCCGCGCGAACCGGCGGAAAAGTGGGGAGGATCGAAGCCAGCAGATACGAAAAAAGGGAAGCCGCTTTCCACAGCTCCCTTTCTTTTTGCCTATTGTCCATCAGAAATTGAAGTTGTCAGGGTCAGGCCCGAAGCGCCTGTTCTCATTAAGGGCGTCGATTTTTTCTACATCTTCCGCACTTAGCGTAAAGTCAAAGACTTCTGCATTCTGCCGAATTCGCGCTGGCGTGATCGATTTCGGAATGGTCACGACCTGCTTTTCCAGATCCCAGCGAATGACAATCTGCGCCGGCGTTTTCCCGTATTTTTGTGCCAGCTCCACCAGCAGCGGGTGGTCGAGATTTCCTTGCATCAGCGGACTCCACGCTTCCATCTGGATGCGATGCTCCTTGCAGTAGCCGAGCAGCTCCTTTTGGGTGAGCAGCGGATGGAATTCCACCTGGTTGACCACTGGCGTGACCTCGCTGTTTTGACGCAAGTCTTCCAGATGGTGGATATGGAAATTACTGACACCGATCGCGCGTACATATCCGTCCCGATACAGCTTTTCCATCGCCCTCCACGTTTCCACGTACTTACCTTTGACCGGCCAGTGGATCAGGTACAGGTCGAGCGTGTCCAGACCGAGCCGCTTCATGCTTTCGTCAAAAGCTTTGAGCGTAGACTCGTATCCTTGATCCGCATTCCACACCTTCGTGGTGATAAAGAGCTGGTCCCGATCAATGCCAGCTTGACGGATGCCTTCACCGACACCCGCCTCGTTGCCATAGACAGCTGCCGTGTCGATACTGCGGTATCCCGCTTCGATGGCGGTGCGGACAGAAAGGGATACTTCACTCCCGTCTTTTACCTTCCAGACACCCAATCCCAGCCAGGGCATTTTGACCCCGTTGTTCAAAACCGTGCCATCTGCAATATTCGTTGCCATCCGATCTCCTCCCGTCACTCGCTATCATTATGTACTTACAATAAGTAAGTATATCACAACCCGTTTTCCAAAAAAAGGGGGATTTCGGCAACATGGTCTGCCCGATCAGTACAAACGATTCGTATAGCTGTCCTTCAACCCGGCAGCGATGTCCGTTGCCGTCATCCCCGGCAGCTTCACATGATCGGCCACCATTTGCGCGATGTTCGGGATGGCTTCCTGCGGCGGCCATTTCTCTGGCTTCCATAGCCCGGAGCGAATAAAGGCTTTCGCGCAATGCACGTAGCATTCCTCTACCTGCACCCCGATTCCGACGGTTGGCACTTTTCCGTTCACGGCCATTTTCTCCAGCAGTTCCTTGTCCTGGATGATGCAGGCTCGCCCGTTGATCCGCAGCGTCTCCTCGAGGGTGGGGATGATGAAAATCAGTCCAACATGCGGGTTGGACAGCAGGTTGCGCATGGAATCCATGCGTTTGTTGCCGGGGCGCTCCGGAATGACCAGGTGCCGCTCGTCGATTACGTGGACGAAGCCGGGAGCATCTCCCCGGGGGGAGGCGTCACAGTTGCCATCCGCATCTGCTGTCGCGAGGACGAGAAACGGCGATCTGGCAATGAAGTCGCGGCAATGCGGGTCCAAATGGTCGATTGACTTGCTCTGCACGAGGCGGCTTGGTTCCCCGAACAACTCCCGCAGCTTAGCCTCTTCGGTGATGACTTCCCGGAATATTCCGAATCCGAACATATTGAACACCTCTCTTTTTCCGTCATGAAAGGTCTTTTCCATCGTAACCTGCAAGCATCCACAATACTCCCCTGCCTGATCGGCACTCCACGTACCCATCCTGCTCCAGCTCCGCATACGCTTTTTGGACCGTCATCCGGTTCATCCGCAAAAAACCGGCCAGCTCTCGTACACTGGGCAATTTCTCACAGTGCCGATATAGCCCCCCGGAAATGAGTGATTTGATCTGTTCCTTCAATTGCACATGGATGGGATCGTTCATCGGATGTCACCTCAGGGTAGATGGGATGCATGATACAGTCATCGTACAATGTTCCAGTGATTTCTAGCAAGAGTGCACCCCCTGAGAATGAGACTGCTGACGACCTGTCCGTAAAAACGACAAAAAAGCGGCGGATTCCCCATTGAAACCCGCTGCTTTTGCATCCCGGGACCGTCAGACTGCCTGCCGCCACAGCTCGAACAGTCCTTCCGTAATTCCCAGATTGTACATGTAATAACACCCGAAGGCGATGCTGATGAGTCCGGTGAGCCGTGTCAGCGCCGAGTTCAGACGGATGTTCCGAGCACTTAGCACAAACGGAATGCCGATAACCGTCGTACACAGCAGCATCCCTACAATCGTCCCGGCTCCGAACACCAGGATGTAGAGAAGCCCTTCCCATTCTGACTGTACGGTCGACATCGTCAGCAGCACCATCGCCGCGCTCCCTGCCAGCCCGTGCACCATGCCGATCACCGCCGACCTGATGAAAGACGTCCGGCTCCGCTCGTGCGAGGCTGCCGGCTCCAGATCGGAGGAATGCCAGTGGCCGTGCGAATAGCTGCCGTGATCGCGGCTTTGCATGATACTGGTACACCCAAGGTAGACGAGCATCACTCCTACGACGAATTCCAACGACATGGCCCATGTCGTTGGAATGGCGCCTTTCATGAATATCAGCATCATCCCCACGACCAGGAGCGTCAGCGTATGGCCGCTGCCCCAGAAAATGCCGGCCAAAGACGCCTTGCCGAGCTTTTTCGTATGGCTGGCGATCGTAGATACGGCGATGACGTGGTCTGGCTCCATCGCGTGCTTGATGCCGAAGACGAAGCCGATGGACAAAACGGTCAAGAAACCCGCCTCCATAGCACACCTGCTTTCCCTGTTGTTTCCTTTCGTACTTGCGCCGATGGACAGGATCGCGCCCGAATACTATTCGCATCGGACGCATGATTTCCCTGCCGTTCCATCATAGGCAGGTTCCTTTTCCCCACTTATGGAAGCAAGTCGCAGCAGGCTGCCGCGGTTTCGCCGTTCGCATGCGCGGTCATGCGCGCTTTCCAAAACTTTGGGCGGGGCGTCTGCCAAACACCGACGCCCGCACCTGCCCGTTTACTTGTCCCGCATCCGATACCCCGTCAAAAACGACAGCATCACATGCACAGCCGTTTTGACCGTCGCCTCCCCGCGATCCTTGAACGGGTCCAGGCAGACGAGATCCATCGCCTTCACCTTCGGGCACAGCCCGGCTTCAAACACCGCGTCAAACAGTTCAGCGCTGGTCATCCCCCCTGGCGTCGAAGCAGGGACGCCGGGGCCGCAGCTGATGTCGAGCACATCCATATCGACCGTCAAATAGATCGTATCTACCTGTCTGCCAAGCGTCTGCAAGGCTTCCCGGACCGTTTGGGCGACGCCTCGCCTGCGCGCCTCCCGCAAAGTCGTGTATCGTACTTTCGCCTCGTCCGCATACGCCTTGAGCGAGCGGGCGTTGAAAAATCCGTGCAGCCCGATGTTGTGGACATTCTCGCCTTTGATCGTGCCGCTTTCGATCAGGTTGCGGATCGGCGTCCCGTTGGAAGGCCCGTTGTCCGCCAGATCGCGCAGGTCGAAGTGCGTGTCGAGCTGCAAAATGCCGATGCGCTCGCCTGGATGCGCGTCTTTGTAGCCTTTGACGAGCATGGCGGTAATCGAATGATCGCCGCCCATCATCATCGGCAGCGCGTGCGGATGATGGACGCGCATGGCGTGCATGGCTTCCCGGATATTGCGGTGGCACCGGGAGATGTCCGTGACATGCTGCCGCACGTCGCCCAGATCGACGACGCGCAGCTCGGAGAGGTCCACATCGTAATCCAGATTGTAGGTCGTGAAATACTTCCACGCCCGGCGCAGCGCATCCGGATTTTCGCTGGCAGCGGAAGCCGAGATGGACGAGCGGGAAAGCGGGACGCCCAGGATGGTCACGTCAACTGTCGGCCAGTCCGTCTGCTGCGCACACCCCGGCTCCAGCGTCTCGATCCATTCGCTTACTTTCGGCTCTGCGGGTGCGGCGCTTCTGTCCCAGGCGAAGCTCGGGGGTTTCAGGAGCGGATACGGATAGCTGTTTTTCACACCAATGCCCCTCCCGAAACGACGACGGCGCCCTTCTTGATCACCGTGTGCACATGGTTCACGCCGTAGCGGTATTGCAAGGTTATGAAATCCGGCACATCAAAGATCGTGATGTCCGCCTGCTTGCCCTCCTCGATGCTGCCGATCTCGTGCGCCCGCCGGATGGCGTGCGCCGCGTTGATCGTCGCTGCGGTGAGCACTTCTGCCGGCGTCATCCCCATTTTCAGGCAGCCAAGGTTCATGATGAGCGGCATGGAGACCGTAGGCGACGAGCCCGGATTGCAGTCTGTGGAAATCGCGACAGCTACCCCGGCGTCAATCATCTTGCGCCCGTTCGCCGATTCAGCCATCAGGAAAAAGGCAGTGCCAGGCAAAAGGACTGCGATGACACCCGCTTCTGCCATGCGCTGGATGCCCTCGTCCGATGCCCGCAGCAAATGGTCGGCAGACACAGCCCCGATCGCGGCAGCCATCTCCGCTCCTTCGTACGGCTCGATTTCGTCCGCGTGAATTTTCGGCAGCAGACCGTGGGCGATACCCGCTTCCAGAATGCGCCGCGACTGCTCGGGGGTAAAGACGCCCCGCTCGCAGAACACATCGTTGAATTCGGCGAGCTTGCGGCGGGCAACTTCCGGGATCATCTCGCGGATGACCAGATCGACGAATGCATCCGGGTCGTCCCGATATTCTTTCGGAACGGCATGCGCCCCCATAAAGGTGCTGACCAGATCGACCGGGTGCTGTTCATGCAAGGCTTTCGCCACTTCCAGCTGCTTGATCTCGTCTGCCAGCGTCAGGCCGTAGCCGCTCTTCGCCTCGACCGTCGTGACCCCGTGCAAAAGAAACAGGTCGAGCCGCCGCTTGCTCTCGGCGAACAGCTGCTCGTGTGACGCCGCCCTCGTCGCGGCCGTCGTGGCGTGGATGCCGCCGCCGCTGTTCATGATTTCCATGTAGGTCGCACCTTGCAGCCGCATGTTAAATTCGTTTTGCCGCGTTCCGGCGTGCACCAGATGGGTGTGGGGATCGATCAGGCCCGGCGTGACGAGCCGTCCGGAAGCGTCGATGATTTCGGCTTCCCCTGCCCGATCGCGGTACGCTTCCGCCAGCTGAGCATCGGTTCCTACTCGTGCGATCCGGCCGTTTTCCAGCCAGACGCTGCCATCCTCGATGATCGACAGCTCGTTCATCCGCGCTCCCGTGACCGGCGCGGCGGAGCCGCCAGCCAGCGTAGCAAGCTGACTGGCATGGCGAATCCATACAGGTCTGGTCATGACGATCACGCCTCCAGCATCGGGATGTGTACGCCTTTTTCTTTCGCTGTCCGGATGGCCAGGTCGTAGCCCGCATCTGCGTGACGGACGATGCCCATGCCCGGGTCGGTCGTCAGGACGCGCTCCAGCCGCTTCGCTGCTTCCGGTGTGCCGTCTGCAACGATAACCATTCCTGCGTGCAGCGAGTAGCCCATGCCGACGCCGCCGCCGTGATGGACGGATACCCAGCTCGCGCCGCCTACCGCGTTGACGAGGGCGTTTAGGATCGGCCAGTCTGCTACCGCATCGCTGCCGTCCTTCATCGCTTCCGTCTCGCGGTTAGGCGAGGCTACGGAGCCGGAGTCCAGATGGTCGCGGCCGATGACAATGGGAGCGCTCAGCTCGCCCCGCGCCACCATGTCGTTGATGATCTGCCCGAAGCGCGCGCGTTCGCCATAGCCGAGCCAGCAGATGCGGGATGGCAGTCCCTGGAACTGAATGCGCTCCTGCGCCATGCGAATCCAGTTGCACAGATGGGTATTGTAGGAAAACTCGCGCAGGATGACTTCGTCTGTCTTGTAGATGTCCTCTGGGTCGCCGGACAAGGCCGCCCAGCGGAATGGCCCTTTGCCCTCGCAAAACTGCGGACGGATGTAGGCCGGCACGAAGCCCGGGAAGCGGAACGCGTCTGCCACGCCTTCGTCTTTCGCCACCTGGCGGATGTTGTTGCCGTAGTCGAACGTGACGGCTCCCCGCTCCTGCATCGCGAGCATGGCGCGGACGTGCTCGGCGATGCTCGCTTTCGAGCGCGCCTCGTACGCTTTCGGATCGCGCGACCGCAGCTCTGCCGCTTCTTCCAGGCTCATGCCGATCGGGATGTAGCCGTTCAGCGGATCGTGAGCGGACGTCTGATCAGTCAAAACATCCGGGATAAAGCCTTTGGCCAGCATCGCGTTCAACACTTCCGGCGCATTGCCCAAAAGGCCGATGGAAATGCCCTTTTTCTCCTGCTTGGCCGCCAAGGCGAGCCGGATCGCCTCGTCCAGACTGTCCGTCATCACATCCAGATATTTCGTGTCCAGACGGCGCTGGATGCGGCTCGGGTCGACCTCGATATTAATGCTGACGCCGCCGTTCAGCGAGACAGCCAAAGGCTGGGCGCCGCCCATTCCGCCGAGTCCCGCAGTGACGGTAATCGTGCCGGCCAGCGTCCCTGCAAAATGCTGGCGGGCACATTCCGCGAAGGTTTCGTACGTCCCTTGCACAATGCCTTGGCTGCCGATGTAAATCCAGCTGCCTGCCGTCATTTGCCCGTACATCATCAGCCCTTTTTTGTCCAGCTCGTGGAAATGGTCCCACGTCGCCCAGGCAGGCACGAGGTTGGAGTTGGCGATCAGGACGCGCGGCGCATCGGCGTGTGTCCGAAAGACTGCAACCGGTTTGCCGGACTGCACGAGCAGCGTCTCGTCACTCTCCAGATTTTTCAATGTTTTGACAATGGCATCGAAGCAATCCCAGTTGCGCGCCGCTTTGCCGATCCCGCCGTAGACGACCAGGTCTTCTGTCCGCTCGGCAACATCGGGGTTGAGATTGTTGAGCAGCATGCGCAGCGCGGCTTCCTGCACCCAGCCTTTCGTATGCAGTTTCGTGCCGGAATAGTCCTGAATCAGCTGCTGAATCGTTTTCGTTTGGGTCATGCTCATCTTGTCCACCTGCTTTTCTTCAGAATGGTTTGCTTGCCTCCAGTATAAAGAAGGAAAAAAACGCAAAAAAGGCACCTCCCATTTGAAATGGTGCCAGTTTTTTCGATCCAGGAAGTCAGGCGGACAAGCATCTCCCAGAAAAATCTCACTTTTCTTTCGATTACTGTTTTTTCTTTTGAATTCTAAACAAACGAGGGGTTGTCCCCAGCTTTTCCTTAAAAATTTTGCTGAAATAATTCGCGTTCACAAAGCCTGAGCGCGCTGCCACTTCCTGTACAGACAGGGACGTCTCCAGGAGCAGTCGCTGCGCTTCCTTCATCCGCATGCTTGCCAGCAGCTGGCGAAACGACACGCCGTGCTTTTGACTGAGCAGCGTGCTGAAGTAGGCCGGGCTGCGATCCACGTGTCGCGCCACATCTTCGAGCCGCAGGTCTGCATCGGCATAACGGCTTTCCATGTAGCGGATGGCCAGCTCGATGACATCTGCCCTCGCCTCTTCCTTGTGCGCGTGCACCGAGTCAATCAAGGCGTATGTGAACAGCAGCAGCTCCTGCACGATCCGGTACAGGATCGGCGAGTACAGAATCGTCTCAAAGACGCGGTGATAGCCTTCCTCCATGTGCCCGTGGTCCAGGCCGTGCGCCTTCATGTAGCGCCTCACCTGCGCCAGGATGCTGGTCAGCCGGATGCGCAGCAGCCCCGGCTCCGGATACGGCTCTTCCTTGAAAAAGAACTGGCGGTACATCCACTGCTTCAGCTCTTCCTTGCCTGCGGCATGCAGCATGTCGACCCAGGCGCGCTGCTCCGCCGGCGTCAGGAACGGGTCGATCATCGTCCAGGCGATGCGGCTGCGGACAGCGGACACTTGCCGATAGCCTTTGAAAAAGCGGATGTGGAGCGCCTGGCTCGCGTCGCTGTACGTCTCGTTCAACGGCTGCTCGCCGTCGCCGCTGTGGTACATGACCAGCGACAGCGGGTCGTCATATGCGGCCTCCCAGTCCCGCAAAAGTCTTTGGCCCATCTGCTGGAGAGCAGGCAGCGGGTCCGGATCATCAGCAAAGAAAATCCCGACGATGGCATCACTTGCGGGAAGCAAAATCGGCTGCTCCCGAAACGGGTAGGCGCTCAAAAAATGCAGCAACTCCGGATGCCTTTGCGGGTCCTCCAGTTGGGCCAGCATGAGCGGATGCGACTTGCCCGGCTTTTTTGACGGAAAAAACAGATCCCGATGCGACAACTCCGCTGCGCTCCTTCCCCCGCCGCCTTGCTGCCGTTCTCTCGCGCCGCTGTCCATACGGTCCCGGCAAAACCGCGTCAGCACCCTGCGGATCATCTCCGGGGTCTGCGGCTTGAGCCACAGGTCGCGCGCGTTCAGCTCAATTCCTTGCATCGCCCGCTCGAAGGTCGCTTCCGCGGTCATCACGAGCACGAGCGGGCGATACTGCTCGATCAAAAGCTTCAGCGACTCCCATTGCGCTTTTCCGATCATGTCCAGTTCCAGGCAGAGTACGTCCGGCGTATGCGACTCCAGACTTTGGATCACTTCTTCCGCCGTTGCTGCCGTGTACACATGGTCGTACGGGATCGCACAGCTCGTAATGAGCCAGCCAATCCCGATGCGCTCGTTGGCATCCCGGTCTGCGATCAAAATGCTCGGCATAGGCTTCCCTCCTTTCGTTGACAGAAAATTTCGACGCATCGGGCACGGACGAAAGCTGCCCGCAAGTGGACAACCTTCCCCCTTGTTTATTTTCCTGCAAACGGATTTTTAATCATCGTCCCCATCACGTGGTCGAGCGGGATGAACCCGATCTCCCTCGAGTCCGTGCTGTGGTTGCGGTTGTCCCCCATCACAAAAATGTGGTCGGCCGGGACAGTCATTTTGCCATTCGATTCGTAATCCATCGTTTCCTTGATGTACGGCTCGTTTAAGGCAATACCATTGCGGTATACCTTGTTGTTTTTAAACTCCAATACATCTCCCGGCTTGCCAATGACGCGCTTGACGTACATCGAGTGGTCATCCTGCGCCCCGGTAAAAAGTCCAATCAGCGGATGGCCAAGCACGTCATCCAGAAAAGTGCGGCTTCTGTCCACGCGGCTGTCGATCACGACGATGTCGCCGTAATCGGGCATATAGTTGAAGGTATGGGATAGTTTGCTCACGTATATGCGCTGTTGGTCTTGCAAGGTCGGGTCCATGGAATGACCGTCTACCTTGTACGGCTGGAACACGAAGATTCCAAGGACCAGGGCGAAGACGACAGCAAAAGCGATGGAGCGAATCCAGCCTACGATCTCTCTTACTTTCAAGTGTCTATCCTCCCTCCTGTTTGAAAAATCGCATTGCTAGAGACATGATAACATAAATCAGACGGCAATCCAAAAAAGCTGGTTGTGGCAAAACCAGCCGTTGGAAGCCTCTGCTGTTTTCCGTTAGCCAAGGCCGTGTTCCTTGATCTTGCGAAACAGTGTCGCTCTGCTGATGCCCAGGAGCCGTGCCGCTTCTTCCTTGCTCTGACGGTTCTGCGCGACGAGCTGCAACGCTTCCTCGATGGCACATCGCTCCCGCTGCTTGAGGCAAAGAGACTGTGCCCCGGATTTCTCCCGGCCCGCTCCCATCAATTGCTTCCCGTGATCTTTTTGTCGCGCAAAAGGAATGCGCTCGGGCTGGACCCACGCCGTCGTCTCCAGATTGACGGCGTACTCGATGGCATTGGCCAGCTCGCGCACGTTGCCGGGCCAGTCGTGGTGAAACAGCAGTTCCTGCGCCTCGCGGGTAAAGCCGCGCAGCTCTTTGCCGAGCTTCGCCGCATAGGTGTGCAGAAAACCGTTTGCCAGCGTCAAGATGTCCTCCCGGCGCTCCCGCAGCGAAGGAAGATGAATGGGAATCACATGCAGGCGATAGTACAGATCGGCCCGAAACTGTCCCTCTGCGACCATCTTTGCAAGCTCGCGATGCGTCGCGGCGATAATCCGCACATCTACGTCGATGGGCGGCCCGGCTGCGCCGATCCGCACGACCTGCTTTTCCTGCAGGACGCGCAGCAGCTTCACTTGCAGGTGGAGAGGCATGTCCCCGATCTCGTCGAGAAACAGCGTCCCTTTGTCCGCCGCCTCAAACAATCCGCGTTTGCCGCCTTTTCGCGCTCCGGTGAACGCTCCGCCCTCATACCCGAACAGCTCGCTTTCCAACAGCTGCTCCGGAATGGCCGCACAGTTGACGGAGACAAAAGGTCCCGCGCTGCGTCGGCTCGCCTGATGGATCGCTTTGGCGAACAGCTCCTTGCCCGTGCCGCTCTCGCCTTCCAGCAGCACGGTCGAGTCGCTCGCCGCCACGCGCATGGCGACTTCCTTTGCCTGCACGATGGCAGGGCTGGCGCCCACGATTGCGGAGAAGGCATCTTCCTGCCCGAAGCCGCCCACCTGCCGCGCGATCGCCACGACTTCCTTGACGTCATCGAGGGTGATGACCCACTCGCGGGTCGTGCCTGCCAGCTGGATTGGCCGAATCGTAAACAAAAACTCTCTTGCCTCACCGGCCACGGTCAGCACGACCTTTTGCGGGACGGAGCCGAGGTCGGCAGCCTGCCGAATGGCCCGGACCCACTCCGCCTCCCGGACAGGGTCTCTGTCTGCCGCCCCGTTCAGGCCCAAATAGCGGCGCGCGCGCTGATTCGCCTGCACGATCCGGTCCGACTGATCGACCGTCAGCATCGCTTTGTCCAGCTCGTCCATCACGATGCGCAGCTTCTCCAGCATCAGCTGCTGCTCGACGTACGAGAGATGCTCCTTCAGCTTGCCGGAGATCAGCTCTGCCATCTTCTGCAAAAAGCCCAGAATCGAATCTACATCCGCGAACAGCCGCGCCCTCTGCTCTTCGTCGAAAGCCAGCAGACCGATGACGCCGACCGGCTTGCCGTCCAGCATGATCGGGCAGCATATTTCTCCCGTCTCGGGGCAGTTGCCGAAATGCCTGCACGGCCTGCACCGTTCGTCTTCTCCCGGCCTCGTGATGACCACTGGCTTCCCGTCGAGCAAGGAGGCGCGGTACACGTAGTCCTCCCCCGCCATCGTCCGCAAGACGCCTGCCTCCGTACGTCCGGTCCCGGCAATCCTCACGAAGCGCAGGTCCGCAATTTCCACTTCCACGCGCAGCACCGAGGCGACTGCCCAGGCGATCTGCTGCACAATTTCCTGAATTTCATGCAAGGGCATCCGGATTCCCCTCTCGCTCATGCCTATGCCCCCATTATACCTGGATCGCGCACGGAACCCAGCGTCCGAATCGCCATCAGCGGCAAAATTCACAAATCGTCTCGGCCAAAATATGCGCCATGTCCACTAGACTGTCGACTTCGACGTATTCCACTGCACCGTGCAGCCCTGCTCCGGCCGGGCCGAACAGGACGGTCGGAATGCCCGCTCCCTGGATCAGGGCAGCATCCGTCCAGCCGGAAAACCCGGTGATGCCCGGCGCGCGCCCCAGACGGCGGCGGCACGCCTGCTCCAGCGTGGCAAATATCGGCTCGTCCGTCGACACTTCGTATGGCTCCCTGTAGAAAGAGACCTCAGCCTGGGCCGAAAACCGCTCATCCCCTGCGTGAAGCTTTTGCAGCATCTCCTCCACCTCCTGCGCCACATCCTGCAACGACTCGCCGGGAATCGTCCTGCGCTCCCAATCGAGGCGACAGTAGTCCGGATAGGTGGACAGCTCGACCCCGCCCTGGATCACGGAGGCGTGTACGGACGGCGAGCCAAGGATCGGATGCTGCCGCGCCTCCAGCCTCCGGGAGAGCCGCTCGATCTCCTGCAGCACCCGACCTGCGTGGACGATCGCATCCACCCCTTCTTGCGGCCTGCTGCCATGGGCCGCTTTTCCCCGGACCTCGCAGCGAATCCACGCGAAGCCTTTGTGTACGACACCGATGTCCAGATCGGACGGCTCGCAGACAATTGCGGCATCTGCGCGATATTCTTTGACCAATGCTTCCGTGCCGATGCTTTTGTATTCCTCGTCCGCGACGAACGCGAGAATGACATCTCCGGACAACTGGACTTGAGCCTGCTTGACTGCTTCCACTGCCGCGATCATCGCCCCAAGGCTGCCCTTCATATCCTGGCTGCCGCGCCCGTACAGCTTCCCGTCCACAAGCTTTGGCTCGAACGGGTCAATCGCCATGCGCTTGGCGCTCACCGTGTCCATGTGTCCGTTCAGCATCAACGACCTCCCGCCGCCGCTGCCCCGCAAAATCCCGATGACGTTGACCGCCGTCTCATTGATCGCCCGAACCTGCACTTCCAGCCCGCTTGCGGCAAGCCGCGTCCGGATATATTCGGCTATCTCCCGCTCCCCCGCACCGTCCGCATCGAGATACGGATTCACCGAATCGATGCGGATGAGATCCTGTACCAGCGACACCAGCTGTTCCTGCCCGATTTTCACCTGCATTTGACCGTCCTCCTTCTCTCATCGCAACGAAAATTTTATAAGCTCGGCCACGCGCCCTCCCAGACGATGCGCCGGTACTGCTCCCGGTCTGTATCTCCTTCCGTGCTGAAGCAGAGCACGACGGAGTCTTTGCAAAGCCCCAGCTGTTTTTTCAGCAGCCTGCCCTCGTCCTTTTGCATGATCGCCGCGAGCAGCCCCACGCCGATCGCACCGCTCTCTCCGCTGACGATCCGCGGGTCTGACCCCGGCGGTGCGGCCAGCATCCGCATGCCTGTCGCTGCCACATGATCCGGGCAGCTTACGAACGCATCTGCGAAATCACGCAGAATGCCCCAGGCCAAAGGATTCGGCTCTCCGCAAGCAAGCCCGGCCATGATCGTCTGCAGATCGCCAGGTGCCGTCTGCGCCTTGAGCCCTTCACTTTGCGCGGACAAATACATGCAGGCTGCGGCGTGAGGCTCTGCGATGATCGTCACGGGATAATCCGGGCCAAGCTGCTGAACTAGCCAGGCCAATACCGCTGCCGCCATGGACCCCACTCCCGCCTGCAGAAATACATGGGTCGGTCTTTTTCCCGGGAACTGTTCCGCCAGCTGCCCGAGCGCTTCCGCCGCCATCGTCGTATAGCCTTGCATGATCCAGGCAGGAATGGTCGTATAGCCCTCCCAGGCCGTATCCTGCATCACCTGCCACCCCCGCTCCCGGGCCACTTTTTCCGCGAGGCGGACAGCTTCATCGTAGTTGCCGTTGATGACGTGAACTTCCGCTCCCGCTTCGCGGATAGCCGCCACCCGCTGATCCGATGCTCCCTTGGGCATGTAGACGACTGACTTTTGCCCGAGCTGCCTTGCCGCCCAGGCGACCGCTCTCCCGTGATTGCCATCCGTTGCGGTAACGAACGTGACGGAGCCGATCTGGCGGCGCACTTCCTCGGAGCGGAGCATTTCAAAGCTCGCCTCCTCGACGGGACGCCCCGCTTTTTCACACAGACAGCAGGCCATCGCATAGGTGACGCCTAAGCCTTTGAAAGCGTTCAGCCCAAAACGCCAGGACTCATCCTTGACCAGCAGATGGGCGACCCCCAGCTCCTGCGCAAGCGCTGGCAGACTGACCAGCGGCGTCGGTCGATACTGGGCGAAAGATCGGTGGAACGCGTGAGCCTTTGCGCATGCTTCCGGGGACAAGTACGCCGGCAGCTGTGCCGCGCCAGCTGTGGGCACTCTCCCGCGCATGACAGCCTGAATCGATGATGGTTTTTGTGACATGGTTTAGCCCTCCTCGTGGATAACGCTTGTCTATGGAAAAAGCAAGGATCATGCCAGCTCCCCCCATCGGCAAAAATCGTCTGCAAGGCAAAAATCAGTATCATTTTGAGACAATTTCCGTTTCAAATTGAGATTTTCGTCTCACAATGAGAATGAGGGAGATAACCTTCTTTCACAGGAAAATCTCTCGTTTCATTCGCGTCCAACGTTCGTTATAATGAATGCTGTGAACATGCATTTCTGAACAAGGGGGTCATCCATGTTTGCCCGGCAAAGGCTCGTCCTGTGGATTTTGTTCGTTTGCGTACTTGTCCTGCTGTATCTGGTTGTGGCGGATCGTCTGAATCGTTACGAAAATCAATGGACACTGGTCTGGAGCGACGAATTCGACAGTCCGCAGCTGGACCCCACCAAATGGAATGTGCTCGACACCCCTGCCCCCCGCAACAACGAGCTGGAATACTATACACCCAAGGCGCTGTCTATCGAGGATGGCTATTTGCGCATCCGTACCGACCGCCGCGCCTTCCGTGGAAAGGCGTACACGTCAGGAGCGCTGGAGACGCGGCACAAGTTCGATTTCCTGTACGGCAAGGTAGAGATCCACGCCCGCCTTCCAAAGGGACAAGGAATCTGGCCCGCCCATTGGATGCCGCCGAGCGACCACGCCTCCCCCTATGAGATCGACATCATGGAAATGCTCGGGCAGGAGCCGAACAAAATTTATTTGACCCATCACTGGCTGGGCTGGATTCCCCAACAGTACACGGGTACGTACATCGGCCCGGATTACTCGCAATCGTTCCACACGTTTTCCGTGGAATGGGAGCCGGGAAAAATCACCTGGTACATCGACGGAATCGAGCGGTTTTCCTCCACCTCGCACGTTCAGGACACTCCGGCTTATTTGTACCTGAACACGGCTGTCGGCGGCAACTGGCCGGGCGCCCCGGATGAGACGACGGTCTTTCCCCAATTCCACGACATCGACTACGTGCGCGTCTACCAGAAGCAAAAAGATGTTGACTGGAAATTTTGGTAATTTTATAATACAATCATCTTGTTCTTAATAAAGAACGATAGAATGAAATTTTTGCAGAGAGAAATAGGAGATGACCTTATGAAGATCATCATCAATGCGGATGACTTCGGCACGTCGCAATCTACCGACGAGGCGATCATTCAGACATTTGCTTCTGGTGCCCTGTCTTCTACCACCATCGTCGCCAATGGCTCCTCTTTTGAATCCGCCTGCCAGCTGGCTCACGAGAAGCGGCTGCTCGATCGCGTCGGGATTCATATCAACCTGACAGACGGGCTGCCGCTGACGGACGGCATCCGGAAATGTCCGCGCTTTTGCGACTCGGACGGCTATTTTCTCCCGAAGAAGCTGAGCCTCTCCCGCCTGCTTTTCCCCATGCACACAGGTGAGAAGCTCGCACTCGCCAATGAAGTGAAAGCCCAAATCGCCCGCTGCCGCAAGCAAGGTCTGCCGCTGACTCATGCTGACTCCCATAATCACATCCATACGGAAATCATGATCGGAACCTTGATCATGGATGTGCTCAAGGAGGAAGGGATTCCCTTTCTGCGCCTGACGCGGAACATCGGGAGCAACATGTCACCGGCAAAAAAAGCATACAAGCACCTCTTCAACGGCATCCTGTCGTCAAAAGGATTGCGAGGTGTCACCTATTTCGGAGATTTTTCGGACTTGATCGGCATCGTAAAGAAGGGCGGAAACCGGTCTGGCTCCGCAGAAATCATGTGTCATCCCGTGCTCGGCGAAAACGGCAGCGTCCGCGATTTGTGCGGAGGCTCGCCACACCTTTTGTTCAAGGAGCTGCGCGAACTGATTCCCGACATGCAACTGACCACGTACCGCCACGTCCCTCTCATCGGTTGACGTACCTTCCCTGCTCTCCCCCTTTTCTGCAAACGTTCGGGGCGGGATTTGCCAGATCCCGCCCCTTTCGCTATGCTAAATGGTCGCTGCTGCCAGATTGCTCTCTCCTGCGCCCGTTTCCTCGCCGCGCACTTCTTCCCCTTCCAGAAAGCGCATGAACAATGCAATCGTCACCATGTTTCCCAGATGATTGTCCAAAATCTCGCTCATGTCCAGCTGTTCGTGCAAGATGCCTTCGCGCTTCAGCATGGCAATCGCCTGTCGGGTCACCTGCAAAGAGCGAATCTTGCGAAACAATTCGGGATGCTCCGGACTCTCCTGCAAATAGGTTTTCTGAAACAGCTTGCGCCCCGCTACCTTCAAGACTCTGCGCGTCCGGTTGCGGATGTATTTGCCAATGTCCTTCAGCATCTCCAGCTTTTCATAGGAAGCCGAGATTCCCCCCTCCGCCGTGCGGATTTTGGCAGCAGCCGCGTGCAGATTGGTCATCAACCTGCGGTGGTAGCGGTTGAAAAAACGCTCCCGCCGCTTCAGATGAAAGCCGTAGCGCACCAGATCGTACTCCAGAAAGGGAGAGTAGCAGCCAAACAGATGGCTCGCAGCCGAGATAAACGTCCCGGCGACCGTCTTCATCCGGAAGTGATAATAGATGCTGTCGTACGTCTGGGTGTTGGTGCCGAGCCTGTAGCGCTGCAGCTTATGCACGACGCGATCTTCCAGGCTGTCGTTCAACGCTCTGTATTCCCCTGCGAAATACGCGCTCCGGCATTTGATCTGCAGCATGCGCATGCGCAGGAAGCGGCGGATGTTCGCCTTTTTGCGGGCGTAGAAAGGAAAATCCTGCACCCACATGTTTTCCTTCAGAAATTCCCCGCCGATGCCGGAGACGACCAGATCGATGCCGCGCTCTGCCCGGCTCTTGTGATGCGGCAAGGTCCGGTAATGCTTGAACAGGTCGTTCATCCCGTCACACCACGCGAACAACTCCGGCACGCTCTGCTCCAGCCGATCGACGCACGGCTCGGTAATGAACAGCTGGCGGTGGAGCGCTACGGCGACCTCCTTGGGTACCTCGACATCCTGGATGCCGTTCATTCCCGAGATCGCCGTCTCGAAATCGACGCCGTAGTGATCGAGCAGCACGCAGACGAGCCGGGAGTCTACGCCGCCCGTCAGATCCGCGCTCACCTTCAGGCCTTTGACCGATTGGCCGAACAGTCGGAAAAACTCCATGACATCCACGTTCGGACATGGCGCGTCCAGGCTCTCCAGCCCTTTGGACAGCACCGTCTTTTGCTGCCGGGAAAGAACGATGATTTCGTTGCAGTCGATCTTGAAAATGCCGTCCAGCAGTGTGCGGTTGTAGTATACATTTCCGAAATTGAGAAACTCGATGATTGTCTCCCTGGACATCCGCTCCTTGCCATAACCGCTCTTTCTGGCCAGGGCGAGGAAGGAAGTCGAGACGATCGACTCCATGTGAAACGCTTCAAATGCGCCGCTGTTGTCGATGAACGAATAGTACGCCTCTGTCTGCTTGTCGTATACAGCCATGAAGAAGTGGCCCTTCAGCAGCCTGATCGCGGCGAGCAGTCCGCTCATCTGCATCTCCTCCGCGAAAGCCGCGACCGAATCGATCCCTGCCGCTACTCCCAGCAGAAATACAAAGCCTCTCCACCCGATGAAATAACGCTCGTTCTCCCAGGTTTTCTCCTCTGGCAGAAGCTGTGTAATGCCCTCACTTGTGATCAACATGCCCGCTCACTCCTCTGCTCCCCTGCGAGATTCCGGTTTACGTGCCATGGCACTGTTCTTTGGCGGATTGAAGAAAATCCATGAATAAATAAAAGGAAACAAAATGGCTGAGATGCGCATCGTGTATATCGTGCAGACGCACATTTCCATGCAAAATTTTCTCTTCCTTCAACAGTTCGACGGCCTCCCGGGCGAGCGGAGAGCGGCGAATGCGGGTGAGCAGTTCGGGATGATCGGCCGGCTGGCGGGTGTAGGAGCCTTGAAAAAACCGTCTTTCGATCACCTTCCACAGCCGCACGCTTTTGTCCCACACGTATTTTTGGATGTCCTTGCCCACTTCCCACTTGTCCGTGGAAACAGATACCCCCCCTTCTGATGTGCGAATCCGCGCAAGACGCGGGTTCAACCTGGAAATCATCCGGCGATGAAACAGGTTGAAAAAGCGCTCCCGCCGTTTCAAGCGGTAGCCGAATTGCACGAAATCAAGCTCGATCAGCGGCGCGTAGCTGGGCAACAGACGGTTGGCCGCCGAAATGAAGCTCCCGCCGATGACCGGCAGTTCGTAGCAGTAATAGAGGTTGTCGTACGTCCGGGTGTTCGTGTCCATTTGGTAGCGGGCGAGTCTATGAATCGTCCTGTCTGGCAGGCTCTCATTCTGCTGTGCGTATTCCGGCGTGAAATAGGAGGCTTTGCACGGAATGGGGAGCATGAACATGGTGAACATGCGGCCCAGTCGCGGCGTTTTGCTCGCGTAGAACGGAAAGTCTTGCAGCCACAGCTCATCCTTGAAAAATTCGCCGCCGATGCCGCTCAACGCCAGGTCGACTCCCCTCATCACCCGGTTCAGATTGTGCTGGAAGGAGCGATAGAGCTTGAAGACGTCGCTGCTGCCGTCGCTGATGCGAAACAGCTCCGGGATGACCGCTTCCAGATCGTCCACACGCGGGCGCGTAATATGAAGCCGGCTCCCGAACTGCGCTGCTGCTTCCTTGGCGATTTCGACATCGGGCATTCCGTCCATCCCCGAAACCGTCGTCTCGAAGGAGATGCCGAAGTAATCGAGGATCACCGCAATCAGCCGCGAATCCACCCCTCCAGTCAAATCCACACTGATTCGTTTCTGCCGAATGGACTGTGCCAGCCTCTCGAAAAAGTGGAGAAAGTCAAAATCTTCGTTTCCCGCATCGATCGGAGCCAAATGTTTGGAATGGACTGTTTTTCCGTTCGGTCCAAACCGGATGATCTGATTCCGATCAATCCGGGAAATGCCTTCAACCAACGTCTTCTCGGAAAACACGTTGCCGAAGTTGACAAACTCCATGACGGCTTCGCGATTCAGGCTGGAAGGGGTAAAGCCGTGATAGGCGACCAGCTCCAAAAACGAGGTGGATACGGCCGACCTGGAATGGAATGCCATGAACCCGCCGCTGTTGTCCGTAAAGCAAATGGACGTTTGCGTCTGCTTTTCCTTCACGACCATGAAAAAGTGTCCCTTCAACGCCAGCATCGCCTGCTCGAGCCCCTGGGCGGTCAGCAGGCGGGAAAATTCCCGAACGGAGGCTGCACCGGGCGGGACCCCCAGCAAGTAGAGGAACCCCCTCCACCGGAACGAATATTCCTGATTTTCCCATATCTGCATTTCATCTCCCAGGCTTCTTATCCCTTTCGCCGTAATCAGCATTGGCTGCCTCCCCCTTCCGTATCCGGGCGATTACGGTCCGAGAATGTCTCGCAGATTTTGATTGTCCGCGATGATTTCCCTCGCCCGTTTGACAAACGCGATCTTTTTCGCCGCATCCTTGTTTAACTGGATGATGTTTCGCACAAACGTCTGCGGATGGTTCACACAAAAGTCGTCGTCGAAAATGCCGGCGGAGTAGCCGACTGTGCTCTCCCTGGTTGCCAGTACCGGGATGCCTTTCATGATGCCTTCGAGGATTTTGATTTTCGCTCCGCCCCCCAGCGTATTGGGCACAATGAGAAAGTCGCAGAGGCGAATGTAGTCGTCCACGGACGGCACCGCGCCGGTCACCTCGATCTGCCCGGACTGGTACTGCCGAAGCCGGGGGCTGGGATTGTGCCCCACGATGTACAGGCGATAGCGGTCGTCGAGCCTGACCAGCTCCCGGAATACATTTTCGATAAACCAGACTGCCCCTATGACATTCGGATACCATTCCATGCTTCCGAGAAGCAGCAGGTTGTAAGTGGACTGCTCGATTTGCTCCGTTTCTTTGACGCGCGGATAACGGAAATACGGAGGGACGACCCGAACCTTGTCTTCCTCCTTCCCCATTTTCTGGACGAGCGCCTTGTCTTCCGGCGAGATCACCCAGATGTCATCGACCGCCAGGATGGCGCGTTTCTCCAGCGACTTGATCCCGTTGCTGATGAGGCGCAGCTTCCACCTGTCCCTCGCCCGCGGCTGGTAGCGGATTTCTTCCCTGGCGTTCAGGTGCTCGATATTGTGCTGGATGAGCACGATTCGCGTCCGGCTGCGGTCGATCCGCTTCTGAATCGTCTCGTACAGGAAAAACATGCGCAAATGATCCAGAATGATGACATCGTAGCGGTTTTGCGAGAGCAGCTGCTCCACTTCCCTGATCATGTCTTCCAGGTAAAGCTGGGTGCCGTCTCCGTACAAAAGAATCTTTTTGCCAGTCTCCCATTTCGTCGGCGTATAGGGAATCAGCCGTATCTGGCGAAAGCGTGCAGCGAAGCGGCGGTACTCCTCCCCCTCCGTATCGGTCCGCTCATAGCGGTAGGAGAGCACATCGAAATCGGCATCGCCACCGACCAGACGATCCAGAATCCCGAGCGAGTAGATCGCATCGCCCGAATTGACCGGGAACAGCTTTCCCGAAATGTACAACACCTGTTTTCCCATGGTTATCTCATCCTCAACTGGTTTCGAGCCGGGAGACATCGTCTGAGAAACATCTTGCCCCGGTACATCCGCCACAGCCTGGGATATGCGCGCAAAATTTCCGCTCTCTGCCGGAGCAATTCCTGGCGCTGCCGCTCGCTGACACCGCCGCCCTCGTATTTGCAGATGGCCTGCTCCACCTTCTCGAACGTATGCCCTCGCTCGCGCATCTCCAGAATGGCTTTGAAGTCGGCAGAAATCGAGTAACGGCAGTCGTACGGCACCTGGCGATGAAGTCTGGTCGCAAACAGAACGGTCTGATGACAGATCATCCGCGTGCTCATGTAATAATCGGTGAGGCGTGCGGGCTGCCGGACGAGCTGTCCATCCTTGTGCAGGTTCCCGTACAGATGCCCATCCCCCTGGCGTCCCGGCAAGATCGCCTCGAGCACGACATGATTGCAAAAGACGTCGCCGGCGTTCATGAAAATGACGTAATCGCTGTCTGGCGCAGTCATCGCCAGCCCTTTGTTCATCGCGTCGTAAATGCCCTCGTCCGGCTCCGAGCAAAAGCGGTCGATCACACGGCGATACCGGTTAACCAAGACAACCGTCTCGTCCGTAGAGCCGCCGTCGACGACGATGAACTCCCGGTTCCGGTACGTTTGCCCCATGACGCTCTGAATCGTGGCAGCGAGCCGCTCCCCCGCCTGATAGGTCACCGTAATGATGCTTACCTTTGGCATATATACCGCCGCAACCGTCACACCCACCCCTCCTCTCCATCCGGATGCAGATGGTAGCCTTTCAAATAACCGATAAAGAAGAAAAACAGCGTGACATACGTGTAGGAAGCGATCAGCGTAGGCTCGACCATCATCGCTACCAGAAACGACACAGAGATCCCGACGACGCCGTACGATTGATCCGGCTTGCGCCTCACGAAGCGAAGCAGGTGGGGAACGTGCCTGAGCTGGACGAGCAAGAGCAGCAGCATGGGAATCCACCCGACGTACCACCCGACGTCCAGCCACAGATTATGGGCGTAATCGTACGGGGAAAAATCCGTCTTCGCGCCCCCCATCGGGTATTCAAACAGCCCGATCAGCCCTTTGTACCACAGCTCGTAACGGGGAGTGTCCAGCCCCTCGATGAGCAGCCGCTCCATGAACGGATTGTCCAGCAAACTCTTCGTCTCGGAAAAATCGACGAAACACAGGCCGAGCGGCAGCAGGCACAGCGTGGCAAGCAACATGACCAGCTTATTGTGCGTCAGCTTCATCCGGGTCACATACATGAGCGTAGCCACGGAAAAGGACAGCACGCCGGCGTAGATCGGACTGCGGTTTTGCAGCATGAGGTTGAAGAAGGTGCCGGTCAGCGCGAGTGCGAGGAAGCAGGCTTTGACCAGCCAGTTGATCCGGCTGTACACCATAGCGATCAGGCAAATGCTCAAGGAAAAAAAGATGCCCACAATCGGACCGTTGACGATTCCCCCGTTCCAAAAGGAAGGAACTGCCCGCTCCGCAATCAAAAAGTTGTTGCCCGCGACATCCCCGTAGTGGTCCAGGACAAATCTGGCGGTAGACAAGAGAGCGTACGTGAACAGACCGCCAACTGTCACAGCGATGATCGCGCTTGTTTTTTTGAAGTTTTGCGCGAGAAAGTACCCGATGACGTAGGCAGCCGTCATGTTGACGATGAGAAACGGCAGCTTGCCCTCCAGCCAGTCATCATCCGACGAGATTTCATACAGGACAATCATGGTGTAATACAGGAAGGCGAACAGGAAGACGAGCGAGGCGTCGAACAGGAAAGAGACGGTCACGGTCTTGTTTTTCAGGAAGAAGATCAAGGGAGAGCAAAGGATCAGGCAGACGAGAGACAGATTGGGGACGCTCGTTCCGTAGAGGAAAACGGAGAACAGCAACAGATAGGCGGCGAGCGTGTACGTCGTGGCTCCCTGGCTGTCCAGCCGCTTGTTCTGACTCCTGGACAGGATGATGAACGTATCTTGCACGCGAACTTCCTCCCCCCTTCACATGTTCTACGGTCTGGCGATCGAAGGCTGTTGCGCAAGATACCATTCGTACGTCTTGCGGATGCCATCTTCCAGCGGCGTGCTCGCCCGCCACCCCAGCCGCTCCAGCTTCGTCACATCCAGCCATTTGCGGGGAGTCCCGTCCGGTTTTTCCGGATTGAAAACAACCTTGCCGTCATACCCGACGATTCTCTGGATCAACCGGGCAAGCTCGCTGATTGGAAGGTCCTTCCCTGTGCCGATATTGACGAAGGGCCCAATATCCGCATAATCGAAGTTTTTCATCAGGTAGACGCACGCATCCGCCAGGTCATCGACATACAAAAACTCCCTGCGCGGATTTCCCGTCCCCCATACTTCGACCTCGGGCAAAGAGCGGACACGCGCCTCGTGAAACTTGCGCAGCAGCGCAGGCAGGACGTGCGAGCTTTCCAGGTCAAAATTGTCGTGCGGCCCGTACAGATTCGTCGGCATCACAGCCAAAAAGTTGTCTCCCCACTGACGATGGTAGGCTTCGCACAGCTTGATCCCCGCGATCTTGGCGACGGCGTACGGCTCATTCGTCGGCTCCAGCTCTCCGCCCAGCAAATATTCCTCCCGGATCGGCTGCGGAGCATACTTCGGATAGATGCACGAGCTGCCGAGAAACAGCAGCTTTTTTACCCCGTACTCGTGCGCCGCCTGTATGACATTGGACTGAATCACCAGGTTTTGGTAGATGAAATCTGCGGGGGAAGCCGCATTCGCCCGGATGCCCCCCACTTTGGCCGCCGCCAAAAACACGTATTCGGGACGTTCTTCTGCGAAAAAGCGGCGGACGGCCGACTGCTCCAGCAGATCCAGCTCGTCTCTCGTCCGGACGATGACCTGCTCAAAGCCTTGTGTGTCCAATGCCCGTTTGATGGCGGAGCCGACCAGCCCGCGATGACCTGCAACGTATATTCGTGCGCGCACATCCACCTACAGATACTCCCCTTTCGAGCGAATATGAAGCTGGGACAAGATTTGTTTCAAGCGAAACGGCACGAGAATCGCCTTTGTCTGCATGGCCCCGGTCCGGTGCAGCGCCGGGAAGAAGCAGCAGGAGCCATGCGTCTGCAGCCAATACGAGAATAGCGAGGCGACAGTAGCCCCCATGGCGCCGTATCGCGGGATGAGCAGCACATTCAGCGCGACGTTCGCGAGGCAGCCCATCAGCGAGGTGACGAACTGCAGCCGGGTGTAGTTCATCGTGTTGAGAAAGGAAGTCCTCGCTACCCCCAGATTGACGAACAGTCCGATCCAGATATAGCAAAGCAGGAGCGGGACTGCGGCCGCGTACTCCCTGCCAAACAAGGAAACGAGCACGGAGGCGAAGCAGGTCGTGACGATCGCCACGAGGTAGCCGATAAACGCCATGACGTCGTACAACTGCTGCAGCCGCTCATAAAACAGCTCTTCGCTGGTTTCTTTCGCCCGGACGATGCTCGGATACGTCGAGGACACGATGGCAATGGGAACGAAATACCACATCTCTCCCAGACGGACTGCCACCGAGTAGACGCCCAGCTCGTGGTCGCCCGCCATTTCCCCGATCATGATCTGATCGACGCGCATGTAGATCAGAATGGCGAGGCTGGACAAAATCAGCGGCCAGCTGTCTTTCAGCATCTCCAGCGCACAGGTCAGGGAGACGCGCCAGTTCCGGATGGAATGGCCGTAGAGGCGGTAGCCGGTCAAAAGGCCGGCCGCGATAATCACGGCTTCCGCCAGCCCTGCATAGGCAAAGGCGATGAGCGGAGCGTGCAGGACGATCATGACGACCTTTCCCATGGAGACGAGAAAAAACGACAGGGCGTACGCGTACACCTTGACTTTGGCATTTACCTGGGACTGAAACCAGTAGTCGATCGTATCGAACGATTGCAGGAGCAAGCCCAGGGAAACGAGCGCGACCATCCACTGCATATGGCGGTCTTCCGGTCGCACGAGCATGATGAGGGCGATCGTGAGGGTGATGGTAAAGAGAGAACCGAACATCTTCAGCACAAACGCGCTGCCCATGATCTCGTCTTTGCGGGACGGCTGCCTGACGATGTTGCGCACGACGATTCCGTCAAGGCCGAGAGCGGCAATCGAGGAAAAGAGCGCCACAAAGGACTGCGCGTAGTTCAGCTGTCCATACTGCTCGGGGCCAAGGTAGCGGGCGATCGCGATGCCGACGAAGAACGAGATGACCATCCGGAAAATTCGTTCCACGGCGAGCCAGCCGGCGCTGATGATGATTTTTTTCAGCGCCTGGCTCCTGGCGACCAGATTCACGACAGGTTGCGAGAAACTGCGCCACTTCTGGATCATCTGGTCAGCAGCAGCTCTTGTTTCGCCTCTGCCAGGTCTGCCGTTGCCATGGAGGCAACGAGCTCGCGGAAGGTGCAGGCCGGCTCCCATCCCAGCACTCGTCTGGCTTTTTCCGGATCGCCCAAGAGCAGATCGACTTCCGTCGGGCGGAAGTACTCTGGATCGACCTGGACGAGCACCCGTCCCGTCCGTCTGTCTACCCCCTCCTCCTCGACGCCATGCCCTCTCCACTCCAGATCGATCCCGTGCTCCCGAAAGGCCAGCTCCACGAACTCGCGCACCGAATGGGTCTCGCCGGTCGCGATGACAAAATCGTCCGGCGTCTCCTGCTGCAGCATCAGCCACATCGCCCTCACGTAATCTTTCGCATGTCCCCAATCCCGCTTGGCGTCGAGGTTGCCAAGGTACAATTTGTCCTGCAGCCCCAGGCGAATCCGGGCAGCCGCCCGCGTAATCTTGCGCGTGACGAACGTCTCTCCCCGCAGCGGCGACTCGTGATTAAACAGAATGCCGTTGCAGGCAAACATCCGGTACGCCTCCCGGTAGTTCACCGTGATCCAGTAGGCGTACAGCTTCGCTGCGGCATACGGGCTGCGCGGGTAAAACGGAGTCGTCTCCCGTTGCGGCACTTCCTGCACCAGTCCGTACAGCTCGCTGGTCGATGCCTGGTAAAACCGCGTTTTTTCCGTCAAACCGAGAATCCGGATCGCCTCCAGCAGCCGCAGCGTTCCCAGACCATCGGCATTGGCGGTGTACTCCGGCGTCTCGAATGAAACCTTGACGTGGCTTTGCGCGGCCAGATTGTAGATTTCATCCGGCTGGACCTCCTGGATGATGCGGATGAGGTTCGTGGAGTCGGTCAGGTCGCCGTAATGAAGGAAAAACCGGCTGTCCGCCTCGTGCTTGTCTCGATAGAGGTGGTCGATGCGGTCCGTGTTGAACGACGACGCCCTCCGCTTGACTCCGTGCACCTCGTAGCCTTTTTCCAGTAAAAACTCTGCCAGATACGCTCCGTCCTGCCCGGTGACACCTGTAATCAACGCAACTTTTTTCATGAATAGGGACCTCTCCTTTATCCAAGGGCAGATTTGCTTATGACCCGCTGCTTTTGCAAAATCCTGGATTTTTTGTACAGGGCGTAAGAATCGTACAAGAGCACAAAAGCAATGGAAAGGAAAAATCCAATGACGAACGCCATGACGATGTTTAATAGCGGTCTTGGAGAGACGGGATTGGGATTATCCGATGCCTTTGCTTCCGAAATTACCTGTATGTTGTCGATCTTCATGATGTCCTTGATCTCTTCCACGGAAATGCGGGACAACGTGTTGGCGATCTCCACTGCAGTCACTGGCGACGGGTCTCGAACCGTAAGTTCGATCACCTGGGATGATTTTACGGGCTTGACGGTGATTTTGCTGTCCAGTTCTGTCGGAGACATCCGCAGTTTCATCGCAATCATCGCCTTTTCAAGCACGCGTGGACTCTTGATGATGACCTGGTACGTGTCCATCAGCTTGATGCTCGTTTGAATGTCGTTATAATCAATCTCTCTTGCCTGCTCGTCACCGTTTGCAGGGTTCGGCATCACGAGCAGTTCTACAGTCGCTCCGTAGATTGGAGTCATGTACCAGTAGCTGTAAATGCCGATGCCAGAGGTGACAACCGTGGTGAAGACAATGACAATCCAGAATCGCCGCCAGATCATGTCAAACAGCTCGCGTACTCTCATATGCCCTCCCGGACGTGCAACGTGAATGTTCTTTTTACAGAACATTTCTTTTAGTTTACTCTATCTTTTGGGAAAATGGAATCATCACACATTCGTGATTATGCACATGATTCCGCTATATCCCTCCTTATTTTGACAATATTCTCCCGCTTCGTCTTACAAAGCAGCATCGTTCTTTATGAAGAATGATCCGGACATACATTTCCCAGGCAATGCCCGGCGCTCTCCTCATACCCAGACACCATTTTTTTCGATCTCATCCCATGTCATATAAATCCGGATAATATCTTCTTCCACCAGCGATTTCCCCGTCTGTACCTCGATGAACTCCAGATCGGTGATCGCCTTGATCGCATGCTTCGCTTCGGCGGGAATGGTGAGGACGTCACCTGCCTTTACATGGGAGATTTTGTCGTTCAGGCAAAAGATTCCCTCGCCCCGGATGATCGTCCACACTTCGCTGCGCATGTAGTGAAGCTGATAGCTCAAGTTTTTGCCTGCCGCGACCCCGATCCGCTTGGTCAGCACCTCTCTGCCTTCCACGGATTGGTCATGGTCCAGCACTCTGTACCAGCCCCATCGGCGCTCCTCGAACTTCGGCCGGGTCGCAATGTCCTTGACCAGCTCTTTTACGTGGTGGCTCACCGATTTTTCGGAAATCAGGATGCCGTCCGGGCTGGCTGCCACGATCGCGTTGGACAGGCCCATGACGACGACGGGAATGTCCAGCTCATTGACCAGGTGCGTAGATGGGGAGCTTGCGTCCACCAGACCTTTTCCGATCTGGCAATCTTTCATTTGATCGGTCAGCGTATTCCACGTTCCGAGATCGCTCCAGCTCCCTTCGTACGGAAGCACGACGATCCTGCTCGTTTTTTCCGTAATTTCATAATCGAAGCTGATCTTGGGCAGCGACTGGTACTGCCTGCGCAGCTCCTCGTAGTGAATGGGAATGCCTCTTTCGATCAGCCTGGCGATCATCGTCTCCAGGCGGAAGGCAAACACGCCGCAATTCCACAGCGCCTGCTCTGCGATGAGCTGGCGTGCCGCCGCCTGTGTCGGCTTTTCCGTAAAGCGGCGTACACGGCGATACGGCTTGTTCCCCTGTGGCTGCTCCGGAACGATATAGCCGTACTTTTCCGACGGGTAGGAAGGCTTCACCCCGATCAGCGCCAACTCCGAGTGCGAATCTTCCAGAACGGCTTTTAGTTCCTTCAGCTTTTCAAAAAAAGCGTCCTCCACGAAGGCGTCGACCGGAACAACCACGCACACTTCCTGCATGCTGATTTCCTTTCGGGCGTACAAATAGACAGCCGCGAGTGCGATCGCAGGAAAGGTGTCTCTCCGCTCTGGCTCGACCAGCAGCTCGACGTCGCTGCCGATCTGGCTCGTGATCATGTCGACCTGCGAGCTGCCGGTCGTAATCAATGCGTCTTCCTGCAAACCTGCTGCTTGCAGCTGCCGCCAGATGCGCTGGATCATCGACTCCGGCTCGCCCTGCTCATTGTGCAGAAGCCGCAGAAATTGCTTGGACCTGGCATCGTTGGACAAAGGCCACAATCTCTTTCCTGAACCGCCCGACAACAAAATCAGCTTCATGGGCACATCCTCCGTTCATCCGTTTTCACTCGTTATTCGCCGTATTTGCCCTGTCGTAATAGCCGAAGAGCCGCAAAAGCTTTTGTTTGTTCTCGTCATTGTCATCGCTCACCCCGGCCGCCTGTCCTCTCTGCAAGACGACGCGTATGGTCTGGAGCAAAATTTTGATGTCGAGCACGAACGAGTACGACTTGACGTACAAAATATCAAAGCGGAGTTTGTCTTCCACCTTCGTGCTGTAATTGGCCAACACTTGAGCCAGGCCAGTGATCCCCGGCTTGACGGACAAGCGGTAAGCGTAATCCGGGATGCTTTCCTGGAATTGCCGAATGAAAAAAGGGCGCTCCGGCCGCGGCCCGACGAGGCTCATTTCTCCTTTGAGCACGTTGAGCAGCTGGGGAATTTCGTCCAGGCGGGTGGCGCGCATCCATTTGCCGATCGGAGTGATTCGCGGGTCGTGAGCGGTGGCCAGAACCGGTCCGGTCCTGCTCTCCGCATCTGCCACCATGCTGCGGAACTTGTAGATCAAATAGGAACGCCCGCCTTCGCCCAGACGCTCCTGCTTGAAGATCGCAGGACCCGGCGAGGTCAGTTTGATGAGCACGTACAGCACCAGCATGACGGGCGACAGCAGGATGAGCATGAAAGACGATACGAGAATGTCAAAGCAGCGCTTCATCAGCCATTTTCCCGGCACCAGCCGCGGCGGCTGGATCGACAGCACGAGCAGATCGTCGATTTGCTGCGGTTCGGATTCGATGGCGAGCAGCTCGACCATTTCCGGTACGACCAGCACTTCCTTCCCTTGCTTGATACACAGACTGATGATCTCCGCCTTGTCTTCCCGATTCAGGCTGGGGCCGACCAGAACGACGTCGACCTCCGGCATTTTTTTGTGCAGCAATCGCCTGTTGTGGGCAGGCAGGAAGCCGTGGATGATAAACCAGCCCCTGGAGTGGTTCATGCATTTCTCTGCCAGCGACACGCCGCTCTCGAGGGTGGTGCCCACGACGAGCACCTTCTTGCTGCCGTGCCGCTTCCGCCCCAGATGCCAAAGAAAGGCACGGCTTGCCCCCAGCACGAGCATCTGCAAAAACGTCGCAAAGAGGATCACGCTGCGCGGAAAGGAAAAGCCTTTGCCCAAATACGTCAGCGACATGGTCAGGACCATGACCAGCAGCACGGCGAGGAAAATGGTGTAGAGGAGATGGTGCAGGCTTTTGCGCTTCCAGTTGGAGTACAGGTCAAACATGTAAAACGCGACGAAGCAAAAGATCGAAATCCATGGAAACAGCGTCAGGTACGGCTGCACATTGCGAAAGGGAACATCAAGCGAGAAACGGAAAAGAAAGGAAATCACATAGCATGCGTTCAACAATCCTGCATCGAGTAGTGCCAGCAAAAACAGGCGAAGCTTCAACGAGTTGCCACCCATAGGTCCCTCCTGCGTTTTTTCCAAAAAATCATCCGCTGACGATGGACATCGCGCTCCGTACATATTCGATCGTCTGGTGCAATCCCCGGTGCAAAGTGACCTGTGGCTCCCACTGCAGGATCTCCCTTGTCCTGTCGTTGCTTAGGCAGCTGTGGCGAATATCTCCTTCCCGGGCAGGCAGGTAGACCGGCTCGATGTGCAGGGACATCATTTCGTTCAGCAGCGTCACCAGGTCGTTGATGCTCAGGGCCTGGCTCGTGGATACATTGAGCACCTCCCGCGTTCCGTAGCGCAGGGCCGCCACATTGGCGGCAGCGACGTCCCCCACATGGATGAAGTCTCTCGTCTGCTGCCCGTCACCGTATATGCCCGGCGGGGTATTCTGCAGCATATTTTGGATGAAGCGAATAATCACTCCCCCCTCCCCTGCCAGCTCCTGGCGTTCGCCGTACACGTTGGCATAGCGCAGGATCGTGTAATCAAGGCTGCTCTGCTCGGACAGGACGCGGATGTAATGCTCGGGAGTGAATTTGGAGATGCCGTAGCAGGAAAGAGGGAGCGGCTGGTGGGTTTCATCGATGACGGCGGCGCTGGGCACACCGTAGATGGCTGCCGAGGAGGCGTAAATAAACTTTTGAACCTGATACCGGACCGCGCACTCCAGCAGCCGAAGCGTCCCGATGATGTTGACCATCGCGTCGTGCAGCGGCGAGGCCATCGAGTGCCGGACGTCAATTTGCGCGGCCTGATGAATGACGGCATCCGGCTTTTCCTGTGCGAACACCGCCTGCAGCTCCGGGCTCGTAATATCGCACAGATAAAACGCTGCGGACGGGTGAACCCGACTTTTTTTTCCTGTCGACAGATTGTCTACGACGACGACTTGCTGCTGCTGTGCGACGAGTTGATCGACAATGTGGGAACCGATAAAACCGGCACCGCCCGTCACTAGTACTTTCATCGTTCTCTCCTTTTTTCGTGGATACTTGTCAATACAGGCTCACTGACCTCTCCTCTGCCGATCGGGTAATACTCCACGCCCTGTTCCCGCATGACAGACGCATCCAGGCAGTTCCTTCCGTCGAACACGACCTTTGCCTTCATCCTCTGCAGTTGCCTGGCAAAGGCAGGGCGGGTGAACTCCTCCCATTCCGTCAGCACGAATGCGGCATCTGCGCCTTCCAGCGCCGCTTCGGCACTCGCGGCGAATTGGACTTGCCCCGGCAGAAGCGTGCGAGCGTTGCCCATGCTGACCGGATCGTAGGCCGCAACCTGCGCCCCGCGTTCCAGCAAGGCTCTGGCGACCACAAGGGAAGGTGCTTCCCGCATGTCGTCCGTGTCCGGCTTGAAGGCAAGCCCCAAAAGCGCCATCCGTTTTCCCCGCAAGTCGCCCCAGCGTTTGGCCGCCTTCTCGATGAGCAGAAGCTGCTGCCTGCCATTGACCTGTTCGACCGCCTGCAGAATGGAGAAGCTGTAGCCGGATCGCTCCGCCATCTTCAGCAGCGCCTTGACGTCCTTGGGGAAGCAGGAGCCGCCATAGCCGATGCCTGCCCGCAAAAACTTTTCGCCGATGCGCTGATCCATGCCCATTCCCCGGGCGACATCCTCGATGGTTGCCCCCAGCCGCTCGCACAAGTTGGCGATTTCATTGATAAAGCTGATCTTTGCAGCCAGAAAGGCATTGGACGCGTATTTGATCATCTCCGCGCTGCGAATGTCAGTGTGCAGGATGGGAATAGACAGCGGCCGGTACACCTCCTCAAGCATGCGCGCCGCTTCTCCCTCCTCCGTGCCGATGACGATTCGGTCGCCGTGGAACGTATCATACACGGCAGAGCCTTCCCGCAAAAACTCCGGATTGGCAGCGAACCTCACCTTCACCGGATGCGCCAGCTGGCCCGCGATCAGGGACTGCAAGGAATGGGTAGTCCCCACCGGCACCGTACTCTTCACGACGACGAGCACATCCTGCCGCACGTACCGCCCGATCGCACAAGCCGCTTCCGTAAGCGCGCGCAAGTCCGGCATCCCGTCTGCTCCCTGCGGCGTGCCGACTGCAAGGAAGATCACCTCGGCCCGCGCGAAGGCGTCAGCGTGGCTGACCGTAAACGAGAGTCGCTCCCTTTGCTGTTGTTTTTCCAGCAATTCGGCCAGCCCAGGCTCGAAGAAGGGAACGCGCCCCGCCTGCAGTTGTCCGATTTTTCCGTGATCGATGTCCACGCACGTCACGCAGTGGCCGATTTCTGCCAGGCATACGCCTGTCACAAGTCCGACGTACCCTGTTCCGACGATGGCAATTTTCATCTCGTTCGTCCCTTTCCCGTCAAGTCCAGCTCACGCTTTTTTTCCACGCATTCCATCCGTAGTGGACGAAGCACCATGATGCGCGGGCGATATTCAGCCCTTCGATGTCCCGGTACAGCCTCCATGTCTGATGTGCGGCCTTCCATTTGTTGCTGGAGATCGAGCCATCCACTTTGCGGTATTCGGCAAGCACCTCCTGAAGGCCGTACGCGGTATGCCCCTGCCTTAGAATCTGCAGCCACAGCGCCGTATCCTGCCGCGTGCGCAGGTTCGGCATCTGGACTGTCCCCAGCTTTTCCCTGTCCAGCATGACAGTCAGGCAGCCGATGATCGTGTTTTTCAGCAAGCCGGTATAATCAATCTGCTCCGGGATCGGGACGACGTGCCGGGCACCGGGCCCGTTCTCCCCTATGATGCGATACTGGGTAAACGAAAAGGCGATATCCCGCTCCTGCATGAAGGCGACCTGCCGTTCCAGCTTTTCCGGCAGCCACAGGTCATCGCTGTCCAGAAAGGCGATGTACTTGCCCCGCGCTGCCTGGATGCCCGTATTCCGGGCTACGGCTGCGCCGCTGTTGCAAGTAAGCTCGATCAGCCGGATGCGCGGGTCGCCGAACTCTTGCCGGATCAAGTCGACTGTCTCGTCCCGGGAGCAGTCATCGATCAGGATCAGCTCCCAGTGCGGGTACGTCTGGCTTTTCACCGACTCGATCGTCGCCCGGATGAATCGGGCAGCGTTATAGGCAGGTGTGATCACAGACACCAAAGGATGGGATTGCGTCATGGCGCGACACCTCTCACAAGCGGCTGGCCTTGGCTGGTCAGCGATTGGTACAGGCTGATTAACTTTTCTGACTCTTTTTCCCAGTTGTACTCGTTCAGCGTGAATTGCCTCCCTCTTTCCCCCATCTCCCTGGCCAGCTGCGGAAGATCGTGCAGCATCGCCAAGGCCCGGGCGATCTCCTGCGGATCGTTCTCGTTTACGAACACCCCGGCTTCGACCTGCCCCACTTTTTCCCTCCATGCCGCAAAATTGCTGGCGATAAACGGAATGCCAAACCGCATGTACTCGAATATTTTGTTCGGGCTCGTCTTGGCGTGGTCTCCGATGTTGCGAATGGTAATCAGCCCCGCGTCCGCCCGGATCATGTAGGCAAAAGCGCGTTCCTGCGGCATGCTGCCCAGCGCATCCACGTACTTCCAGCCGTTCTGCGCCTTCGCTTCCTCCAGGCCTTCCGGATTGTGCACGGGGCCGATCAGCCACAGCCGGGCAGGGAACAGCTCGTTGACGTACTCCATTGCCTTGACCATCTCCAACAGTCCACGGGAGCGGCCGATCGTCCCTGCGTAGATCACGCGAAACTCGTGCGGCTTCGGGAGCGACAGGCTGTGTGCGTACGCCCGCTCGATCAGCTCCCCTGCTGCAATCGGGGCATTCTCGATCACGACGCTCTTTTGCCCCAATCGGGCAGCGACGTCTGGCTGGGTGGCAATCGCTGCATCAAACACTCTCCCGGCCCACGCCTCCAGCTTCCCGACCGCCCCTGCGATGCAGGTGCGCAGCATGCCGGGAATCCATTCACGCATCTGGATTCGCTGGGTAAAATCTTCGTGTGTATCGTAGATGACCGTCTTCCCCAGCAGTTTCAGGAAGAAACCGAGCAAGAGCGTGTCGGGGTTGTGCAGATGAATGATCGCCGCTCTTGTCCGCAAAATTTTTGTCAACATCAGCGGCTGGAGCAGAAATCGCTGCAGCCGGTTTTTGTACCTTGGCACACTCTCGATTGCGAGCTGCCCGCGCGATTGCTCCTCCGCCTGCTCCTCTGCCACCCTGGCCAACAGCACGACCGGGTAGCCTGCCCTCGCAATCGTTTTCGCTTCCTTTTGATACACCCGGACATCGGTGTGCGCGTGTACCGGCGCAAAAATACAAACCTTCGTCGCTGCTCCCATCCCCTATCTACGCCCACCTTCTTCCTTATGTTCGTTCTTTATAAAGAACTATATTCCTAAGTATATGCGCCTAAAAGCCAAAACAAAAACGGCTAATTCCGCCGTTTTTATCCGTTTCACCCATTTTCCTGCGCTTTCCTTTACTTTTTCACGTTTGTTCTTAAAAAAGAACAAAAATAGTACAATCAGCCCGGTTCCCTGCGGCTTTCCCCCGGTCGTCTGTTTACAGCCCGGCTCTCGCACCGCTGGACGCCGCCACGAGAAACTCGCGAATATCCTCCAGCGAGATCCCGATTTTTTTTGCCTCCAGGATCAATTCCAGCCACTCATGGTCCATTTCTTCTGCGGCAACAGCTTTTGCATGCATGTATCTTCTGCTCCTTTCCCCTGGCTTTCAACGAAATCCGTGATTTTTCACGATTGGGCAAAAGGTTTCCTACCTGCTATAATGGTAGAATCAGCAAAGTAAAAGGATGATTCTTCCGATGATTGGAACGCGAATCAAACACCTGCGAAAAGAAAAGGGCTTATCCCTGTCGCAACTCGCTGAGCGGGCAGGCGTGGCCAAATCTTACTTAAGCTCCATTGAGCGAGACATTCAATCCAATCCTTCTCTGCAATTTATAGAAAAAATCGCCCAAGTGCTTGACGTTCCCATAAACGTGCTGATCGAGAAAGAACCGTTGACCGAACAAAATCTCGATGATGAGTGGAGCCAATTGGTTCTGGAAGCGATGAGATCAGGAGTCAGCAAAGAAGAATTTCGCGGATTTCTGGAGTTCCAGAAATGGAAGCTGGCGCAAAACAAGGAGTAGCCGTCGTCACGTCTCTTGCGTGATCGTCTGTCCTTGCATCCAATTTTCCAGATAGTGCAAAAGCGGCGTGCGCAATTCATCATTTCTCATGGCGAACTCGATCGTGGTCGTGATATACCCCAGCTTATCCCCGACATCGTATCGAACTCCCTCGAACTGATAAGCGAGCACGGTCTGCTGTTCGTTCAGCCGTTGAATTGCGTCCGTCAGCTGGATCTCGCCTCCCGCTCCCGTCTCTTGCCGCTCCAGGATGGCAAATATATCCGGTGTGAGTACATACCGCCCCATGATAGCCAGATTGGACGGGGCCGTCCCTCTTCGCGGCTTCTCCACAAATGCCCGTACCTGATACAGGCCGCCCTCTCCAGCGATCGGATCGATGACCCCATACCTCGATATGTATTCGTCCGGCACTTCCTGCACGCCGATGACCGAGCACCTTTTTTTGTCGAATATTTCAGATAACTGCCGGATGCACGGCACCTTCGCGCAGACGATGTCGTCTCCCAGCAGCACAGCGAATGGCTCATTCCCGACGAATCTTCGCGCACACCAAATGGCATGCCCAAGCCCGAGCGGTTCCTTTTGCCGGATGTAATGGATGTTGGCGATTTTCGCCGATTGGCGGACGCGATCCAGCAGGTCGAGCTTTTGCTTTTCCAGCAAATTTTGTTCCAGCTCGAACGCAGAGTCAAAATGATCCTCGATTGCCCGCTTTCCTTTTCCCGTCACGATGATGATGTCTTCAATTCCCGCTTCCACCGCTTCTTCCACGATGTATTGGATGGTCGGCTTATCGACGATCGGCAGCATTTCCTTGGGCATCGCCTTGGTCGCAGGCAAGAAGCGCGTCCCCAGCCCTGCCGCCGGGATAATTGCCTTTTTGATGGATGAATGAGCCACGTTCCCACTACCTCCTAGAAAAACCGGATCAAGTCTGTCAATGCTCCCTGCAGACGAACCAGCTTGGCTTCCGCTTCCTCGCGGGAGTTCGGCGAACAGCTGCTAACGTATACCTTCATCTTCGGCTCCGTTCCTGACGGGCGCACAGCCAGCCACGATCCGTCCTCCAGAACGAATTTCAGTACATTCGATTTCGGGAGCGTGAGCGGCTTCATCTGCCTTGTCAAGGCGACGGTCAGCACCTGGCGCTCGTAATCCTCGACCTGCAGAACCGCATAGCCCGCGATCTGTCCAGGCGGGTTCGTCCGCAGCATGGCCATGCATTTTTCCATCTGCTCGCGCCCTTCCTTGCCCGCAATCGTCAGCGATTGCAGCGCTTCGCAAAAATAGCCGTACTTGCCGTAAATCTCCTCCAGCACGGCGAACAGATCTCTGCCCTGCTTCCGGTAAAACAGGGCCATTTCCGCCACCAGCACCGCTATTTGCACCGCGTCTTTGTCCCGCACAAAATCTCCCGCCAAATAGCCGTAGCTTTCTTCGTAACCGAAGACAAATGTATGCGGCCCACTCGTGCAGCACTCCTCGATCTTCTCGCCGATGTATTTGAAGCCGGTGAGCGTATTTTCCGTCCGGACGCCAAAGGTGCGCGCGATTTTTTCCCCGAGATCCGAGGTGACGATCGTCTTGAGCATGAGGCCGTTGTGGATGCGCTCGCCATTTGCCGCTGACGACTGCAGCAAATAGTACAGGAGCAGCGCCCCTAGCTGATTGCCGTTTAACCTCTCGTAGCCGGTATCTGTCCGGACGAGCACGCCCAGCCGGTCGGCATCCGGGTCGGTCGCCATGATCAGGTCGGCCTGCGTCTGCTCGGCCAATTGCAACGCCTGTACAAACGCTTCCCGCTCTTCGGGGTTTGGCGATCGGACGGTGGGAAAGCGCGGATCAGGCACGGCTTGCTGTTCCACGAGCCGGACGCGGGTGAAGCCCGCTTTCGCCAGCAGGTCGGGAACGATTTTGTACCCGGTTCCGTGCAGCGGCGTATAAACGATGGACAGCAAGTGGCCCTCTTTTTCCAGCAGCGGCCGCTGGCGCAAAAGCTTCAGCACCTGCTCGCTGTACGCCAAAATGACCTCTTCTCCGATCAGGATGATGTTCCGGGCAGCGCCCTCTGGAGGCTGCGGAGCAATCAGGAGCGGGTCGCCGAGCTGCTGCATTTCTGTGTAAATGTCCTGTGCGTCCTGTTCCGTTATTTGACCGCCGTGTCGGTTGTAAACTTTGATCCCGTTGTATTCTGGTGGATTGTGGCTGGCTGTGAGCACGATACCTGCGGAGGCATGCAGATGGCGAATGGCAAAGGAGAGCAGTGGAGTCGGAGCAATTGCAGCAAACAAGTATACCGTTATTTCTGAATGAGCCAAAAGAGCCGCCATTTCATGCGCAAACTCTTTGGAGTATTTCCGTGAGTCGTAGGCGATGGCAACGCCTTGTTTCATTGCCGGTTTCCCTTTCTTTTGGAGGAAACGGGCGATTCCCAGGGCAGCTTTTCGGACCGTATAGACGTTGAGCCGGTTCCTTCCCGCCCCGATGATCCCCCTCATCCCTCCCGTTCCGAATTCCAGGTCTTTCTCGAAGCGGTCCTCGATCTGTTCGCGGCTGGAGCGGATCTGCTCCAGCTCCTCCAGGAGGTCAGCCGGCATGCCTTGGTGAGCAAGCCAGCGCGAATACTCTTCCATCGCTCCAGAGCCGAAAGCTGCTTTGTCGTTCCTCTCGAACATGAAAGTCCCTCCTACAATCACGTCATCCCGTGTTATCCTTGCGATCGCAGGCAGCACAGGGAGGTTCGGCGGATAGGCTTATACTACAATACGCCTATTTGGCTGACAATAGACTTAATTTGTCGTTTGGCAAGAACAATTCGCGAAAAATGAGCACCTTGTCGACCTGTCCATCGTATTTTTTCCCCCTTTTCCGGCAGGAACATAAAAGACACCTCTCTTGATTCGCCGAGGTGTCTATGCGCATGTTTACGCGCCTGTATAGCTGATCATCTGTACCCAGTCGGTGTTCAGCACGTTGCTTGAGCCCGTCGTCAACCGGCACCAGCCCAGCACGATGTATTTGCTGCCGGCGTTTCCTTTGACTACCGGTGCCGTATTTTCGATGATATCCCCTGCCTTCCAGTTGCCGGCGGTCGGCATCGCCGTGCCTTGCAGACGCTTGATCCCGTTCGCCATTGTTCCTTTGTAGACGACGCCGCCCACATTGATGCAAGTCGTCGCTCCTGATTCATCGACATAATGTCCCGTGCTGTTGTTGCTGTAGGAGACGTACGGGTTTCCGTTTGTCGGAAGCTGGCACATATGAAAGACTACGTTCGCGCCGTTCTGCACGATCTGGTTAAAGTTGTTGGCGATCGTCAGGCTGTACGTCCTGTCTGCCGGGTCAAAGGTCTGGTAATTCGGGAAGCGGCAGGCGTTGAACACGACGCGGGAATTTCCTGTCACGTAAATGATCGCAGACGTCCCGCGGGAGGGTGGCGCGCCATAAAGGTAGTAGGAGTAAAATCCGTTCACAACCCCGCTCGTATTTTCAAAATAGAGCACGTCGCCCTTGATGTCTTCCGCTCCGCAGCCGTTCAGCGTGATGCCGTTGCATTTTTTGAAGGAGTACGCGCGGGAAGCTCCGGACCTTACGTGATCGACGCCGCAGCTCGTAAACGTCGAGTACGCGAGCAAGGTGATGTCAAAGCCGACCTGCGCCGTGTTTGCCCAGACGCTGCTGGCGTGCAAAGTCGTGCCTGTCCCGTTGTTCGTTCCGTCGTCCTGCCAGCACAGGGCCGATACACAGTCCCGGACATAGAATCTGTCGATGGTTGTCATCCAGGAGTCATACGTGAAAAAGCCGTAATCGCAGGAGTAGGTTTGGATGTTACTGAAGGTGGCGTGCGTCGTGCGCGGTGCGTAAATGCCGTACCGTACGTGTTTGGGGGCGGTCGAGTAAAGGGTGAGATTCGAGAGAGAGGTGTTGTAGTTCGTGGTGTTGTCTGCATGGTCTACGAGGAAGAATGCATCCACATTGTAATCATCCGTGACTGCACCTCCCCGCGCCTTCCGGGTTTTGCCGCCGATCGTGGCGTTCGTCGTCTTTTCGATGATCGTGCAGGGGACGAAGCTGAACTTTCCGGTGTAAATATCATCGAGCACGACAGAGGAAATCGATGTCCCTGTGAGCACGACCCCCTGTGGCGGCAGCAGGATCGGCTTGCGTATTTTGAACCGCTGGATGGGAAAGACGACGACCCCCTGAATGTTCGATTCAAAGCCGTTGCTGCTATTGCTTGCTTTCTGTGTCACAGCATCCACGGCTCGCTGGATGGCGTCCGACCAGTCTTCGTTTGCTGTACCGACGTTCGTCGCAAACTGCTTGTAATCCGTGATCGAGACCACATTCGGCTGTGGCGTTATTATGCTCATCTATCTCCCCCCTTTTCTTGTCCTGAATTGGACCTGCTATACGATATGCGGCAAATCCGTTTTGGACACGGCTTCCTCCATTTTCCGCAGCCATCTGGCAACCGATTTGCAGGCAAAGGGCAAGGACACACCACCCATGAACGCGAGAAAAAGGCTGACTGCCGCAGCATCAGCCCTTTTTCCTGCGTGTCGTCTTCTATGAATCCTGTTTGGCCGCCTCTGGATGATTTTCCGGAACATTCCCGTTTCGGACCGCGTCGATTTCGCTTTTGATGCGGGATCGCTCCTCTGCCGACACCGCGTAGTAGTAGATTCCGTTTATCATTTCTCCCTTGCCGTTGATTTTCAGGACGTTCACCTGATCGAGCGCGCTTTTGTAATGAAACATGAGGTTTTTCATGTCGTCGAAGGTGAGGTTCGTCTTGACGCTCGCTCCGATATCCCCCAGCACTTCGTCCAGCTTGTTGACCGTGCTGATCTCCTTGGCCTTGTTCATCAATTGCTTCAGGATCAGCTGCTGGCGCTTGTTCCGGCCGAAATCCCCTTCCGGATCGTCGTGGCGCATCCGGGCGTACGCGAGCGCCTTTTTTCCGTCCAGGGCGACTTTCCCCTTCGGAAACGAAAAGCCTTCGTACTGGAAAGCCCGCTCGTTGTCCACCACGACTCCGCCGAGCGAGTCGATGATATGCAAAAAGCCTTCCATGTCCACTTTCACGTAGTAGTCGACAGGCGTGTCCAAGAAACTCTCGACTGTTCGCACCGTGGAAGCCATCCCGCCGAACGCGTAGGCGTGGTTGATTTTGTCCTGCTTGCCGATATTTGCGATCAGAGTGCGCGTATCGCGTGGGATGCTAAGCATCAGCGTCTTCTTCAGCACCGGGTTGCAGACCAGGTAAATGAGCGTATCGGAACGCCCCTCGTCCGTGCCGCGCTTGTCGACGCCGAACACCAAAATGGAGAGAGGCTTCTCCCCCTGCGGCACTTCCTTGGTCAACTGCTCGCCGGGCTCCGCTGTCTGCCCTGCTGCCGCCTGCAGCGATTGTGCCGACTGCACCTGCGGCGATGGCTGTGCAGGCGCCTGCCCCTGATCGCTCGGCCCCAAAGCCAATGGTTCGTAGATCGCGTTTGCGGTCTGCTCCACATTTTTGTAGAGCTGGTAAGCGTACAAGGAAGCTGCAGCAACGCCCATCCCCAGTACAACGAGTACGATTCGCATGACTTTTTTCATCCGCCAGTCTCTCCCTGTCCCGATCTTTGGACAACTCTCTACTCCTAGCGTATTCCGAATCACGGCAGCTGTTTACCGGAAGCGAAAAATTTGCGGGCGCACGCTGCGGACCGATGCGCGAGAGCAGCAATCCGTTCCGAATGAGAAAAAAAACAGCGATCGTGTTGGATCGCTGCCTCTCGCTGTCTGTCTTCACCCGACTATCTGCAGGTTGGGATTGTATCGTTTGACGTACTGGTAGATCGCATCGCCCTTCAGCTGGGTCTGCTCTGCCACGAGCGGCTGCCTGGCGAAATGAGCGGCGAGCTCCTCCTTGCCCCGCTCCAGACGCTTGCGGGCGACATCCGGCAGTGTCAGCACATGCGGCACCAGCACCTGGAAATACCAAACACCTTGATGCTCCTCGGAAACGTCGATTTCCAGCTCCATGTCGCTGCTCTCAAATGCGTACAGATGCGTGAACAACGCTTCCCGCTCAGCGGAGCTAAAGGGGGCGATGTCGACGCGGTACACGCTCAAGTAGTACTCTTCGTTAAACAGGACGATTTCCGGATCAATCACTTGATACGTTTTGGTTACCAGATCCATCGTACCTCCCTCATAGTACATGTCATATCCAGTAGCATACTATAAATTTGAATATTTAGGCAACTCAGTCGTGACCGTTTCCATCAAACCAACAACGGCGTCAAGCCAAACGAGATGAGCGCGACTGCTACGATTCGCATCGCCATGCCGACCAATGCAGCTGACAGCGCCTCCTTGGGCGTAAGGTCGGAGTTGGCTGACCAGATCGCCGGAATTTGCCCGAAGACGTCTGAAAGCGGCAGGCCCGAAGCTGCGAGCACGAAGGCCCCCACAACCATTCGCGGGTCGATCGTAGCGGCCATCTCTTTCAACTGTCCCATCGCCAGGGTTGGTGAAGCCATGATTGCCGTGATTCCCGTCTTTGGCTCGACGCCAATCCAGCTAAGGCCGGCGGAAAGGGTACTCTCAATCAGCTTCCACACCCCTGCGTAATCCAGCAGCCCAATGATCCCGAAGATTACGGCTGCCGCCGGGATGACCAGCAGAAACAGCAGCTCTGCACCTTCCTTTGCCCCGTTGAACAGCGTCGTAAAAAAGGGCGTACTCGGAGTAAACGAGGGAAGATCACGTAACGACACCGACTTGGTATCCCGGTAAATGGTCCGGCTCAAGATGAACGGCACCACAACGAGTGGGGCGAAAATAGCGAAGAACACAACAGGAAAAGCTTTGATACCGGCAACGGACAGGCAAAGGAGGCCGAGCATAAAACAGGAAAACGACTGCTGCGATTGCACCATAGTGGCGATTGCGATCTTTTGCTCGTCTTTCGTTGCCCCAGCCCGTCTCAAGATCGGTCCGCCGATTCGGCCAGCAGCGTTGATATCGCCGAGAATATTGTAAATGCCGGGGATGACCACGGACGGATTGACGTGGATCCGCTCTGTGATGGGCACAAAGATTCGCATCAGCGCGTCGGTAAAGCCCAGCCGTTCCAACATTCTCCCTGTCATCACACTAAGGATGATCGCGACCCCCACCGTCCCCATCAAAAACACGTCGACCACGATCGGCTTTACCCTGTTTAGCATCGCGGTAAAGGCATCGCCCAGCACGCTCGGTTGGAAAATCAAAAGCATCGTGACGGCTACGACCAGTCCCAGCCCCACCCATTCCATTTGGCTGAATGCTCTTTTCTGTACCTCCTGCTGAAGCGCATAGGCGCTTTTCAGTTGCTCTTGCGGTTTTGCCATTTCCTATTCCCCCTTTTGCAAGTATGGAGTATCGCTACACTTTCACTTTTTGAAGCAGATAGTGATTGGCCATCTTCTCTGCATATTCCCGGATTCGTTCCCCCCCCATTTCTCTTAGTGGTATAGAGGTCACCCTCTCGCGAAACACAACTACTTCCACGCCGGGAAGGAGCTTTTCCAGCGCATAAGCCAGAGGAAGGCCGTTCTCCAAAATCTCCAGAACATGGCAGTTTCCAAAGACGAGCTGCAACCCCATTCGCTTCGCCTCACGCACCAATTCGCTGTCGTCACGGACGCGGCTGATGGACGCAAGCACGGTGTCGATCTCGGGGAATTCCTCCTTGGCACGGCGTAAATGGGACGGAGAAAAGCCGGTGTGAGGGAAGATGTGCAGCACATGCTCGACGGGACTTTCTCGGCTGCCAAGCACGATTCTCCCTTGTGTGACCGCCGAAGCCTCGATTGCTGCTGCGCTTCCGCGGATTTCCTGCTCCATCTTCAGCAGCTCCTTTTCTTCTCCCAGTCCCATGAACGACTCCAGCCGCGAAAGGATGTCACCCAGCACGTTGATCTCGGGGAACACCGTCCCGACAAACAACACGTTTCCTTCCACGCCGCCGTAATGAATGTCCGCGTGCCGGACCTGGTGACCATGCAAAAAGGCGATGCCAGGATGAAGGCCGTGAAAAGCTTCATGCAGCTCCAGTACGGCCAGGCCAAAGAGACCCAGGTAGTTTTTCAGCGTTACCCCGCCCGAGCTTGCCGCATCGGCGATCGGGTGGTGGGCGACAATCGCGTCGACTCCGGTAGCAGCAGCGAGTTCGATGTCATGCTCCGAGAGGGTCATCGCCACTGCCAGTTTTTTCACCGGTTGAGCCGGATGGCCCCACACCAATCCCGGGTTCTCCAGCACCCTTTTTCCCCGGATACCGGAATCCTTCCAGATGGAAAAGGAATGATCCGGATCGGCATTGCTCACTCTTCCTCCTGATAATTTGTCTAGTGCCCGCACTACATCATGAACGGTTGTCATCTTGCCATCCTCCCTTTTATGGAAAATAAAAAGAGCCGACAGTACCAAACAAACAGGAAATGGAAAAAGCCAAATCCCGTTTATTTGCGTACTGACGGCCGTCCTGCACTCGTCGTCGAGTTCATTCTACCAGTCAGCTTTGCTTTTGGAGGTACGTCTCCACATTCCGCTCGAGTACCACTACGGTTGCCGACAGTTCGGTTTCCGGGTCGTAATCCTTGAGAATCGAGACCACCTTGATTTCGTACTTCGCTTCAAGCCGTTGTTTCAACTGCCCTTTAAACTCGTCGATCAAGAGAATGTCCATCATGCGAGTGAGCTCCCGATTCTTCTCATCGACCGAACGAATGGCGGGTACACGCCGATGGTAGGTCATGAACAAAATCCTATCCCCGACAAAATCGACGCGCAGTCGTGTGACTCCGATTTGAAACAGCTGCAGATTCACGTCATTGTAGACTTTCGTCAATTCCTGCTTTAACTGTCCTGCACTGATCACTAGCGGATTCATTTAGACCGCACCCCGTATGCTGCTGATTTCGAATAAGTTATTCCATACTATAATGGACAGGGGTACTATTGTCAATATTTTGACAAAAAATAAAATTCTGAATTGAAATAGGCGTGCTCAAAACAAACAGAAAAAACAGGGAAACCGCCTGTTCAGCGATTTCCCCCGTTATGCTCCACATTACAGCAGCGTAGACCCTTCCGCTACCGCCAGCGCATCTTCGCGGGTGATCAACACCGCACGGGCTTTGCCGCCGTTTTGTCCCGCGACGTAGCCATCCGCCTCCATCATCTCGATCAGACGGGCAGCCCGGTTGTAGCCGACCCGGAACCGGCGCTGCAGGGCGGATGCGGAAGCCTGGCCCTGCTCCGCCACGAAGACGAGCGCTTCCAGGTACAGCGGATCATCGCCTGCGTCGTACGACTGAACCTGCTGCTCCAAATCTTCCTTGCTGAACATGTACGAAGGCTTGCGCTGCCTTTTGATGACCTGGGTAATCCGTTCGATCTCGTCGTCCGATACGAAGTTCCCTTGCAAGCGGACCGGCGCCGTCCCGCTCTCGAGGAACAGCATGTCCCCGCGCCCCAGCAGCCGCTCTGCGCCTGACTGGTCGAGGATCGTGCGGGAGTCCACCTGGGAAAATACCGCGAACGCCAGACGAGTCGGCACGTTTGCCTTGATGTTCCCGGTGATGACATCGACAGACGGACGCTGCGTCGCCAGCAGCAGGTGAATCCCGCATGCGCGCGCCTTTTGGGCGATGCGAATTATGCAGTCTTCGACATCCTGCGGCGATACCATCATCAGGTCGGCCAGCTCGTCGATCACAATGACGATATACGGGAGCGTGTCATCCGTCGTCTGGTTGTATCGGTCAATATCCCGGACACCGGCGTCCACGAACAGCGCATACCGCTTCTCCATTTCCTCGACTGCCCATTTGAGGGCCGCTGTCGCCTGTTTCGCTTCCGTCACGACAGGCGTCACGAGATGCGGCAGGTGGTTGTACGGCGCCAGCTCGACCATTTTCGGGTCGATCAAAAGCAGCCGTACCTGTTCGGGAGTCGCCTTGTACAACAAGCTGACGATAATCGAGTTGATGCAGACGCTCTTCCCGGAACCGGTGGCGCCTGCGATCAATCCGTGCGGCATCTTTTTGATGTCGGCTACAATCGGCTCTCCGCCGATGTCCATGCCCAGCGCTACTGCCAGCGGCGAGCTGTGCTTCTGGAACTTGTCTGAGCCGATGATCGTGCTGATCATGACCGGGCGGCTTGTCAGGTTGGGCACCTCGATCCCGATCGCGTTGCGCCCCGGAATCGGCGCCTCGATGCGGATGTCCTTGGCCGCCAGGTTGAGCTTGATGTCATCGATCAGGCTGGTGATCTTGTTCACTTTCACCCCCGGAGCAGGCTGCAGCTCGAAGCGGGTAACAGACGGCCCTTTGACGATCCCGACCACTTGTGCGGAGACGTTGAAGTTGGACAGCGTCTCCTCCAGCAGCAGCTTTTGCAGTTGGGTGTGCTCGTCGTCGTCATCGCTTGGGACCTCGCCCGGATTGAGCAAATCCAGCGGCGGCAACACGTAAGCAGGCACCTGCTCGACCTGTGCTTGTGCGGCAGGCTCCACGGCGACAGCGGTGTGCGATGGAGCAGCCGCCGCCGTCTGTTCCAAGGTGGAAGCGGCCGCGGTGGAAACGACCGCTTGTTCCAGTGCAGGGGGGAAGGCCGGTTCTGTCAGAGCTGCTACTGGCTGTGCTGTCGCGGCAGTCGCCGGTTCCGAAGTGGAAGCCACTGGCTGCTCCGTTTCGGCAGTCTCCTGTTCTGACGCAGGAGTAACTAGCTGCTCTGTTGCGGCAATCTCCTGTTCCGTCGCGGGAGCAACCGGCTGCTCCGCTGCGGCAGTCTCCTGTTCCGTCGCGGAAGCCACTGGCTGCTCCGTTTCGGCAGTCTCACTTTCTGGAGTGTCTGCCTCCGCTCTATCCCCAACATCTGCCTGGTCCAGGTCACTCGAGAATGCTGCCGCCGGTTCCGGGCTGTCATCCAGCAGGTCAGCTCCGGCCCGCGCGATCAAGCGATTCACATCCCGCAGTTCGCCTGCGAAGTCAGTTGCCCCCAAGGCAGTCTCTGTCAGCTCCTGCTGCCCAGACCATGGCGCATCATCTGCCGCTTCATTCGCGACTGCTGCTTTCACAACGGCTGTCCCTGCACTTTTCTGGCTGTCTGTCTCCGCTCTCTGCGTTTCCAAATAAGCGGCCCAGACAGCAGCCTTCTCTGACGTTGACAATTCCGCGAGTGCGGTTTCTTTCGGGTCTGCCCGCAGCTCGTCACTCAGTTCCTGATTCGGTTCCTGCGGCAGCACAGTCGTCCACTCCTCGGTAGCAGATCGGGAGGGATCAAAACCGTCTGCAGCCAACTCTTCACCCGCAGCACCAATTGTGCCTTCTACTTCTCTCGATGCTTCGTCAGGCAGCGCTGCTTCGTCAGGCAGCTTTGCGTCCGCTGACAGCACTGCGTCGTCGGGCGCCAACACTTCAGCAGACTGCTCTGGCTGGGTTGACTGCTCTACGGCTTTCTCCAGCTGCTCCCACTGCTTCAGCTGGTTCAAATGCTCCTCCTGCTCGAGACGTGGATAGACAATCCCTGCTGTCGTATGAATCCGATGCTCTTCCTCGCGCGTCGCCGGCGTAATTTTGCCGTAGACCGGCGAGACGATCTCGGACGGCTTGTACGCTTTGCGCGGCTCATCCGGCTGGTGCGCCGCTCTCCGCTCCGGCCGCATTTCGGCTGGGCGGGCCGGATGATCGGAGGCTTTGCCGAAAGATGCCTTCGCTATTTCGCTGTTTCTGCGTGTCTCTGCACCTCTGCTGACGGCGGAGAGCGAAGTCAAATCCCGCTTGGCCACACCCGCGTCGCGATCTGCGCCCTGCTGGCGTTCGCGCGCAGGCTGCTTCTGTTCCATTCCCTCTGCCGGCTTGTCTTTTCTTCTTTTCTCCAGATAGTCATCAGGAACGACAGGAAAACGAAAGCGACGTTCCCTCTCCTGTCTGGACTCGTCGCCTGTCCGGCTGTATGCCCGCTCTTTCGGGTAGATGCTTTTTGTCTTTGCCTGGAGCTGACGGGGAGCAGGTTGTACCTTTGGACGAACGTCTTCTTCGTACGACTGTTCCTCTTCCCCCCGAAAAAAACTCATCAGCTTTTGAAGCCACAACCACATGTTGCAACGCCCTTTCTCTCGCAAACCATCTTTTCCCTCTCATCTTACCACGAAACCGCTGCGGTGTTGGCGAGATTGTGATTTTTTTCCGTTTTTGCGAAACTTTTTCGCTATTCAGACGTAGTACAAGGAAGTGACTGCAAAAAGATACATAGGGGAGGAACAGCACATGTTTTGGAAAAAAGGGAGCGCTCTGCTCGCTGCTGGTATGCTGATGCTTACCGGATGTTCAAGCGAAGCATCCTTGGTGCGCGACTCGTTCGTAGCGTCTGTCGAAAAACAAAACTACGATTTTCAAGGGACGCTGAAGCTGACCGGCGACATCGAAAAACTGCAAGCCGCGCTCGGGGCAACGGCCGAGCAAAAAGACGAGCAAGCCCTTGTGGCGGCACTCAAGGCAGGGGTAACCGCAAAAGGCTCCCAGTTGGATCGGAAAAACGCAAAAATCAACATTGAAGTCAACGACGACAAAGTGCTGCGCGACAAGAAGCTGTGGGACGGCGAAAAGAAGGCTTCCGTCGAGCTGATCCTCAGCGACGACAATTTCTTCGTCAAAACGCCGCTGGACAACAAATACTTGCAAGTCGCTGCACCTACGGCCGAGTTGATGGGCGGCTTGGGTCAAACGGGCGCAGACCCTGCCAAGCTGAAAGAGTACCGGGACAAAATGACTGACCTTGCGATTACTTTCCTGAAAAAATACATCGCCAAATACGGCTACACGCTCTCCGACGCCAAAAACCTCGGTGTAGAGACCGTCACGCTGCCAAACGGCGAAAAGACGCAGGCCACTCACGTGAACATCAAGATCGATGCCAAGGAACTCGTGAAGATGTTCTTCTACACAGCCAATGACGCTGTTGCGAGCAAAGAGGTCAAAGACTTTGCCATCGACTTGCTGGTGCTCGAAAGCTCCCTGGAGGAGGAACTGAATCCGGAGCTGGGCAAAACGACGGAAGCGGAAAAACGCGCCAATGCCGAAAAAACGGTGACTGAAGGACTCGCAGTTGCGAAGAAGTGGCTGGAGGAAACAGGCAAAGTGTACACGCCTGACAAGATCGTGGAAGAAATGAAAAAAGATGGCTTCCAGGGACTCGACTGGACCCTCGACTTCTACATCGACAACGCCAAAATGCCTGTTCACCAAAAGAGCGTGCTGAACGTCACTGTCCAGACGACGGATATGCCGCAACCGTTGACTCTCGGACTGGAAGCAGACGAGTACACGTACAACTTCGGAAAAGCGACCAAATACGAAATTCCTGGCAAAGACGCCGGATTGACCGTCGAACAGCTCTACGAAGACGAAAAAGCGATCGACAACTTCAGCGCGAAAGGCTTCCTGCGCCCGGTAGCAGAGAGGATGCTGGAGGAGTACAAATGGCAGAAGGAATGGGAAGCGGAGCTGGAGAAAGAGCAGCAAGCCGAAACCGTCACTCCGTAGCAAAAGCCTTGGAAAACCTGGTTGCGCCTGGCATTGACGCAGCCTCCGTCCCCAAAGGACACAAGTCTCGCTATGTTTCACCTGTTCCGGATAAGAAACGGATCGGATTTACAAAAAACAAGCACGGCGCCGCGAGCGTCGTGCTTGTTTGCATGTACTTCAGATTCAGATGATGCCTTTTTGCTGCAAATAATCGAGGACGGTTTGTACGGACTGCTCCACCGACCATTTTCCGCTCTCGATCACCAGCTCGGGTGCGACCGGTTCTTCATAGGGCGAGGAGATTCCCGTAAACTGGCCGATTTCACCCGCTCTCGCCTTCCCGTACAAACCTTTTACATCGCGCCGCTCGCATTCCTCCAGCGGGCATTTGACGTAAACCTCGATGAACTCGTCCTTTTCGACCAGGCTTCGCGCCAGATCGCGGTCTTCCTGGAACGGGGAAATAAAAGCCGTCAGCACGATGACTCCCGCATCGACGAACAGCTTGGCTACTTCCCCGATCCGGCGAATGTTTTCCTTCCTGTCCTCCGCTCCGAATCCAAGGCCGCGGTTGAGCCCGTGGCGGATGTTGTCTCCGTCCAGCACATAGCTGGAAAGCCCGCGCTGGTGCAGCTCGTGCTCCACCGCATTGGCGAGCGTCGACTTGCCTGCGCCGGACAGGCCGGTAAACCAGATCACGCAGCTTTTATGGCCGGCGCGCTTCTGCCGATCCTCCTTGGTGACCGTCGTAGCATGCCAGACGATGTTGGCGGTCAGTTCCTTCGACATCGCAATCCCCTCCTAGTCCCTGCTGCCGACGAGCGCCTGCAATCCTTCGATCAGGACGCGGGCCACTTCCGGACGGCTGAATTCAGGCGGCGGCGCTTCTTTGCGCGACAGCATTTCCCGCACTTTGGTGCCGGACAGCGCGACGTGATGCTCGGCGTCGTGCGGGCACGTCTTGTTCGAGGCCATATTGCCGCAAGTGCGGCAGAAAAAGCTGTTTTCAAAAAAGAGCGGTGTGATGCCCAGTTCTTCGGCGGTGAAGTTGCGGAAAATCAATTGAGCATCGTACGTGCCGTAGTAATTGCCCACTCCTGCATGGTCACGCCCGACGATGAAGTGCGTGCAACCGAAGTTTTTCCGCACCATGGCGTGAAAAATGGCTTCGCGCGGGCCTGCGTAGCGCATCGCCGCCGGGAATACGGCCAGCTGCACGCGGTTTTTCGGATAATATTTGTCGAGCAGCACCTGGTAACTCTTCATGCGCACGTCCGCCGGAATGTCATCTGCCTTGGTTTCTCCGACCAGCGGATTGAGGAACAGGCCGTCGACGATTTCCAGCGCGGATTTCTGAATGTATTCGTGGGCGCGGTGCACCGGATTGCGCGTCTGGAAGCCGACGACAGTCTTCCAGCCCTTCTCTGCAAACAGCGCACGCGTCTCGGCCGGATCGTAGTAGTGGCTGGCAAATTCGCCTTTTTCCGTCCGCCTCACCAGTGTGATGGGACCGCCGAGATAAACGGGCGGGCGCTCGAACAGCTTTTTCACCCCGGGGTGTTGGATGTCGTCCGTCCCGTATACATGACGCGCTTCCGCGACTTTGTCAGGGGTGTAAATGTCTGTGATGGTGAGCAAGCCGTACACCGTTCCCTGATGCTCCAGCCGCACCTGATCGCCCAGCGCCAGATTGCTTGCCACCGCCTCCGTCACTGGCAGCGTGATCGGGATGCTCCAGACCGTCCCGTCCGCCAGCCTCATCCGCTCCACTACGGATTCGTAATTGCTGCGATCCAGAAACCCTGTGATCGGGCTGTATCCGCCGATGGCGATCAGCTCCAGGTCCGAGAGCGCGAAGGCATCCAGCTCCACCGCTCTCGTCACCCCGGACCAATCTGCCTGCGGATCAAAACGATTGACCAAAATTCCACCATGAGGTGTGCTTCCACTCATTGCTCCCACTTCCTATCTTGTTGGTTGTACGCTGATGCGCCGATTACTTCGCCACATGAAGCCCGCACTCCGTTTTGCCGGCATGACCTGCCCATCTGCCTGCGCGGGGATCTTCTCCCGGTGCTACCGCTCGCGTGCAGGGCGCACACCCGATGCTCGGGTAATGTCGGTCGTGCAATTCGTTGTACGGCAGCTCAAAAGCGCGGATATACTGCCAGATCTCCTCGGACTTCCAATGGATAAGCGGACAAATCTTCAAAGATTCAAACTTCTCGTCGCGATTGACAAACTGCACGTGTGCCCGGGTATGGGACTGCTCCCGGCGCAGCCCGGACATCCACGCTGTCGCTCCCCTCAGCGCCTGGTCCATCGGCTCCACCTTGCGAAGCTGACAGCACAGATCCGGCTGACTTTTCCACAGCTCTTCCCCATATGCCGCAGCCTGCTCCGCCAGCGACAGCTTTGGCTCCTTGACCGTGATGCGCAGGTGCGGATAGCGCGTCCGCACTTTTTCGATCAGGTCGTACGTCTCCTGAAAATGCAGATGGGTGTCCAGAAAGATGATCGAAGCATCCTTTTTCACACCGCTGATCATGTCGATGAGCACCATCGCTTCCGCCCCGAAGCTGCAGGAGTAGATCAGCTCATCCCCGAACGTCTGATAAGCCCACTTGATGACATCCAACGTATCTCCCTTGGCCAGCTCCGCATTGATGGCTGCCAGCCTTTCGTCTGTTGCCGTAGCATAACTCCAATGGCTCATATGCCCCCTCCTTGATCATTGATGGAACTGTTCTCCCTGCGGATGAGACGAATCAGTACAACGAAGCCAAGCGTAGCGACAAAAACGCTGACAAGCGCAACCAGCATGTACAGATCCGACCGCATAAACACATGGACGAAAGCAAAGGAAACAACCAGAGAAGAGACGGGCGAAACGATCCAGACCATGATGATCTGCTTGATGATGCCTTTTTGCCACAGCTTGAACCCGTTTTCCGCCGTGCCAACCCCAAGGATGGCACATGTCGTCGCCTGGGTAAGCGGCACCGGAATCCCGAACAGGGAAGCTGCGATGACGAGCGTCCCCCCGGTAGCGGATACCGCGCTACCTTGCAGCAGCGACAGCGATGTAATTTTCTTCCCGTTCGTCTCCAGCACCTTGCCGCCCAGCCAGACACAGCCGACAGCAACCGCGACGCCGCCCAGCCATATGCCCGCAGTTGTATCCATCAAGCCGGCACCGACCAAAGGGCCGACTGCATTGGCCACGTTGTTCATCCCGGCCGAAAAGGCTTCATACACGCCACAGGCGACCAGGAGCCACCGCAGCCAGCGTTCGGCTGTCGTTCCCGGCTTTTGCAGGTTCGGATAACGGTGATTGACCCGGCGAATCAGCTTGCCTAAAAGGTACGCGCCGATGAAAGCGACGACCGGGACAAGCACCCAAAAGCTGACAATCACCAGCAATTTCAGTAAGTAAATGGACTGATAGGCGAGACCCACTCCGACGATCGAGCCGACCGTCACCTCGCTGGTCGAGAGGGGCACCCCCAGCAAGTTTGCCCCGAACAGCGTGATCGTGGCGGACGCCAGCACAATGACGACAGCCTCCACGTTCATGAGATTGGACGGAATAATCCCGCCGCTGATCGTTTTGACGACCTCACCGCCGCCCAAAACTGCGCCGAGCAGGGCAGCTACAGCTACCAGCACCATGGCGATCCGCTTGTTTTGCACGGCTCCGCTGCCGTAAGCTGCGCCCATCGATGCCGCTGTCCCGCTCGCTCCGATATTCATGGCAAAAAACAAAGCAATGGCAATTGCGACATAACTCCATCCCACGGGGTCGAACACCTCCCATCACGCCCGTTGACTATTATGAATAGAGGTGTACCGCACCTCGCATAGCTTGCAGCAAATCACATCCATCGCCTGCGCACTCGACGACTTCGCTCCAGCCCATTTCCTTCGCCCGGCGAATCGTGTCTGCGCCTGCGCAAAGTATTCGCCTCATCCGCCAGTCTGCACCGGCAAACCGGGACAAGGGAGCCAAGGCGTCCGGATCGTCTGTGGCAATCCAGTCGAATGAATCCGGGGCGAACCACTCCGCCGCCGGGTGGGTTTCATCCCAGTCAACAACACCTGCCTGCACGCGGTGAATCGCGATGCCAGGCGCGATCTGCATCACGCTGCTCTCGTTCCTGCTCACATGCAGCACCCGCTCGCCTCCCCAAAATGGCAACGCGCGCTGCAACGCGGCCGGAGAAGTCGGCTCCTCGAGCACGAACTGCGGGAATATCCCCCGCTCTTCCAAGGCATTCGCGGCTTGCTTCCCGCAGGCGACGATGTTCGACTGGAGACGGCGAACATCGAAGCGGCGCTTTGCCAGCCCCCGAAAAAAGGCAGCGACCTGGGGGGCACCGTCGAATACAAGCCAGGGATAGGCGGCGAAATCATCCGGCAGTCCCTGACTGGCGCCTATGGCAGGCGACTGCTCGCGGAGCGGAATGGGCCAGACTTCTGCCCCCAACCTTTCCAACTCTTGTGCGAGCGCTGACTCCCCCGCTTGCCCCGCAGCGACCGCCACTCGCTGTCCGAACAACGGCTTGCTCTCATACCAGTTCAGCGCGTCCCGCAGGCGGACGACTTCTCCGACCACGATGATGGCCGGTGCCTTAAAGCCTGCTTCCGCCACCTTTTGATCGATCGTCTCCAGCCTGCCGGTCAGCGTCTCTTGCTTGCCCAGCGTCCCCCAGCGAACGAGAGCGACAGGCGTATCCGGGGACTTGCCGCTGGCGAGGAGCTGCTCCTTGATCCGCGGGAGGTTTTTGACACCCATGTAGATGACCAGCGTCTCCACGGCTGCCAGAGCGGCCCAGTCCGGCTCCTTCCCGCTGTTTTTCTCGCACAGATGACCGGTAACGAAAGCAACCGACGAATTGAACTCCCGGTGCGTCAGCGGAATGCCCGCATAGAGCGGTACGGCCATGCCGGACGTGATCCCCGGCACGATCTCGTAGCGTACCCCGTGCGCCACGCAGACCTGCGCTTCTTCTCCGACTCGCCCGAACATGCTGGGGTCTCCCCCTTTCAGCCGAACCACGGTGTGGCCGCGCTGCGCTTCGCGGACCAGGAGAGAATTGATCTTCTCCTGGGGCAGCGTGTGCCGGTCCGCTTCCTTGCCGCAGTACACCAGCCGCGCACCCTCACGCACATGTGCGAGCAGCAGCGGATTGGCCAGGCGGTCGTAGACGACCACATCGGCCCGCCCGAGAGCCTCTTTCCCTCTGATCGTCAACAATTTGGGGTCGCCCGGTCCTGCCCCGACAAACACGACGCTGCCTGTTTTCATCGCGATCGCTCCCTTGCTGCCAGTTCTTTTCTGTCACTCGTCTGTCTAGTCGAAACGGGATGTCTCGATGACGTAGCCTACACCCTGCCGGCCGACCGGCTTCTTTTCCACCAGGCTAAGCTGCTTGATGCGTGGCGGCGCTACCGTATGCCGCAAGATGTTGTTTTCCGCCGCGCTGAAGGCTCGCTCATCCGATTTTGCGAGCACGATGACTGTCAATAGCCGCCCTTCCTCCAGCTCGGCCTCCAGTTTGTACAGATAGCTCTCTGTCTGCTCTTCCGCCATGATGTTCCCCTCGTTTCTTTTTCCCGCCAGTCTGTCTTACGCAGTCTGCAGGATAGAATCTACCTGTGCCTGAATCCGTTCCAGCCCGACCCGCTCCACGTAGCGCCAGTACGACTCACCCTCCAGGCGGTCCTCCTTGTAGAGCGTAATCAGCTGCGCCAGGAACGGTCCCAGCTTGTCAGCGGTGATGCGCGCGTTCAGCTTGCGGTTGAACTGCGGCTCTTCCAGCGTACCGCCTACGTGAATGTCGAACGCCTCCACCATTCCCTCTGGCGTCTTGACCAATGCCCCTTGCAGGCCGATGTCCGCGATTTGCCGCTGTCCGCACGAGTTCGGGCAGCCGATCATATGAATGCGCAGCGGTGTATCCAGCTCCAATACCTCATCCAGGTAAAGCGCGAGGGAGCGCATCCGTTCCTTCGTTTCGACGATCGCCAGGTTGCAGTATTCCGTGCCTGTGCAGGAGACGGCGTAACCGACGAAAGTGTTCGGCGTCAGCTTGAAGCGGTTGACGATCAGCGGCTCCTGCTGGAACGCTGCCACCTTTTCCTGCGGGATATTGCGAATCAGCACGTTCTGCGTGTTGCACGTACCGATTGTTCCGTCGCCGTACTCGTCAGCCAGTCGAGCCAGTTCCACCAGCTCTGCCGCATTCATGCGCCCGACCGGAACGGACAGCCCTGCGTAGTAGAGACCTGCCTGCTTCTGCTCGTGAATGCCGTAGAAATACCCGCCGTTCCAGCCGCGCAAGAGGTCTTCTCCCAACGGCTCAAGCTCGCCGACGAGCTTCACCAGCTCTTCCTTGAACTTCTCGGCTCCCCAGTCCGCCATGAGGAATTTCAGGCGGGCATGCGTCCGTTTTTGCCGGTAGCCGAAATCGCGGAACAGCGTGGTGACTCCTTCCGCCACTTTGACGACTTCTTCCGGTCGGACAAAAACGTCCAGCTTCTGCGCCAGGTATGGCTTGGCGGACAGCCCTCCGCCCACCCAGACGTGGAACCCGATGACTTCCTCCCCGGCGATCGTCTTTTTGGCCGGCGTAAACGCCAGGTCGTTGATTTGCGCATGGGCGGCGTTGTAAACATTGGCGGAGATGGACATCTTGTATTTGCGCGGCAGGTTGGAAAACTCCCTGTTCAAGAGGAAGAACTTTTCCAGCTCTGCGACGAGCGGCCGCGTGTCCAGCACCTCATGCGGGTCAATCCCTGCCAGCGGATTGCCCATGATCGTCCGCGGGCAGTCGCCACAGGCCTCGAACGAGGAAAGACCAACAGATGCGAGACGGTCGAAGATGTCGGCCAGCGTCTCCACGGTCAGCCAGTGAAACTGTACTGCCTGCCGGGTGGTCACATCCACGAGGTCGCGCCCGTAATCTTCGGCGATTTTGGCCAGGACGCGCGCCTGATCGCTGCTTAGAATGCCGCCGGGAATCCGCACGCGCATCATGAAGTGGCCGTCTTTAGGGCGCTGCTGATAGACGCCAGCCCATTTGAAACGGTCCATGTCAGAAGGTTCAATCGATTGAAAACCTTCTTTGGAATACTTGTTCACGATCGTCTCGATGACATCCAGGCCGTCTTTTTCAAGCTTCGTGAGCTCCATTTTGTTCAGGGACGGATCATCTGCCCACTTCCACTGTTTTCTCTCTGCCATTTACATACACGCTCCTTTGCGTAAAGAGATCATTTCGTAAGGCGGCACGCACCGATTGCGTAATCCATTCTGCCATCAGCGGGTGTGGCAGGTAGGCGCTGCCGTCATAGCGGAAAGGCAAGCCTTCCAGCCTTTGCGGAATCGCCCTGCGGGTAAAGTACCCCTGGCTGACGAACAAGGGGACGACGATGAGATCGCCGCTTTCGGCAAGCGCACAGGCTTGTTCCCGCAGCGTGTCCGGACGCAGCGTGCCATAGCCTGCAGCCGCGAACAAAAAGCGGTTTTGCAGTCGAAGCGTCAGCCGCTGCAGGAGCCGCTCCCACTTCGCCTGGCCGCTGCTCGACACGTTGCCATGGCCGACAAGCAGCAGGGCTTCCGAGCGCGGATTGACCGTGAGTGCCTGTACGCGCTCCGTCACGATCTTTTCCACGACCGGATGATCCTCCAATGGAGAACACCACAGGGTCCTCGCCCGCGACTCGCGCACAGCCAGCGCTTCCTCCTGCGCCCCCGGCTCGAGTCCCAGCATGGCGCGAATCTCTGTGACGTGAGAACTGCCTGCCGTCACAAACAGCGGAACGGTCACGATGCGTCTTGCGCCGGCTTTCTCCAGACAGATCCATTCGTCTGCGATGCTGCGGCCCTCGACCCCGCCGAGAAAGGCAACCCGGACAGGCAAGTCGAGACAGCATTGCCGAACGGCCGATTCGACCAGCTCTACCCACTCCGGATCAGGCGAACCATGGGCAATCAACAGGACCGCGGTCTTCTCCATGGAACTCCCTCCTTATTCCACTCTCATTTATAAATCATATTTGTTTACTCGGGATTATAATAGGCTTCCTTGGCCCCGTCAACTATGAAAAATATTTCATTTCGGCATAATATTTTGAACCGGGTGATTTCCGGGCGTTTCTTCACGTATTGGAAAAAACTTTGTTCACGCAGTCTCCGGATCTGCGGATAAATTTGCATAATAAAAAAGACCGGCGGACGGCGCAATTGGCCGACTAAGCCGGGCATGATGCAAAATGACCTTTCCCGATTTCAGGCAGTGTCTGACTGGCTCCTAGTAGCTGATGAGCGCCGCCATCAGCAGGCCTGCCGCAATGCTCAGACGAGAGGCGAAAATACCTACGGATAGCTTGCCATTCGGAATTTCGGACACGACCTTGAACGGGGTGACCCATTCAAATAGAGCGTCGTGCCGCAGTCTTCTTCATGCCAGTCGAGCGAGCTGAACCAGATGTGCTCCGACCGCCATCCCTGCCTGCGATACGCTGCGAGCAGCTGCGCAAAGGCTGGCGCGATCTGGGCGTCCATCCCTTCGTTCGGGTCCTGCATGCCAAAAAAGCGGCAGGCGGGCCCGTTTGCGTAAAAGGCTTCGACGATTCCCGTAGGCGTGTCGCTGTTGAACTCCAGCATTTTGATCCCTTCTGCCGTCTCGGCAAAGTCGAACCGTCCGATGACCGTGGGGAGTTTGCGCGATACTGCCGTCCGGACCGCCTGCAGCGCCTGCGCGGGCACGCCCAGTTCGCATAATAATGAATCTTCTGCCTGCTGCAGCACCGGCAGCACTCTTGCAAAAATGGCTCCGAGCCGGTCCGTCGCCTCCGCCACCTCCTGGCGAAATGCGCGCGTGATGCGATGCGCGTCAGCCAGCGCGTACTCCTCCCCGTATATCCGGTCCCAGGTAAACACGCCCTCCTCGCGCATCGGCCCGTACAGCCGTTCCCGCTTCTGCAAATATGGCATCATGGTCATCTCCTGCTTACCCCGAGCTTGCAAATGCAGCAGGGCATCGTCATCGTCCTTGAAGTAGTACGTATGTACCAGCGGATAGATCGCCGTACCCTCTCTGTACTCGCGCAGCTCCATCTGGATGCTGCCCCATCTCGCCGAAGCCGTATGTGCGTAATCGAGCGCCTGTTCCTCCGTCGAGCGCTTGACGTAGATGACGTAGCATTCCGGCTCCACGGCGCACGACGTCTTTTCGTAGACGACATGCCCCTTGACGAGATAATCGCAGGCGAAGCGCAAGGATACCTCATCCTTGTCAATGCGGTCGTAGAAAAACAGGACGGGATATCCCCTCGCCTCATCCAGCAATCGATATTCCAACCGCGCCATCGTCTTTCCTCCCTCTTTCCAGCATTCAAAACCTCCAAAAATATACGAATCTGTAAATATTCGGTTTTCACATACGCAAAAAAATCGGCAGATCGGCGTAACTGCCGCTGCCGGAGTCCATAGCGCCTGCTCCTACTCCTGGATCATGCCGCGAATGGTTTCATGCAAATGCCCGTTGCTCGCCAGCAGGGAACGAACACTGTCCTGCCGGAAAGCCTCGTGCCGATACGGATTGCCCTGCCAGTCCGTGATCGTGGCTCCGGCTTCCCGGGCGATCACGATGCCTGCAGCCACATCCATGATTCCCGAGCGCTGCATGACCACGTAGTCCAGCCAGCCGTTGGCGAGCAGGCACCAGTCCAGAGCTGGCGCCACGTTGCGCAGCAAACGCTTGGTGTTCATCACAAATGGCTCGGTAAAGGCCAGCTCCTGTTCTTTCGTCACCGTGTTTCTCCCCCGGATGTATGTCCCCACCGCCCGGGTCACGTCGGTGCGGTCGTTGACACTGAGGCGCTTGCCGTTCAGGTAGGCACCGTTTCCTTTTTCCGCCCAGAACATTTGGCCCGCTACCGGGTTGTAGACGACGCCCAGCACCAGCTCGCCCTGATGCTGCAAGGCGATCGAGACAGAAAAGTAAGGGAGGCCGATGAAGTAGTTATTCGTGCCGTCAAGCGGGTCGACGATCCACAAATACTCCTCATCCCGGGAAACCATCCCGACCTCCTCGGAAAAAATCGTATGCGCCGGGAAATGGCGGTGGAGCACCTCGATGATGCGCCGCTCGCTCTCCTTGTCCTCCGGCAGTTTCACGTCGTTGTGCAGCTCCTCGTCCGGCACGAGCTGCTCCAAAAACCGCTCCTTCAAGTACGCCCCGGCTACATTCGCCGCTTCCTTGGCAATCTCCAGCATCTGTCTTCTCTCCTTCTTTTCTCTCATGATCCATTGATTTCACTTGCGCACCTGTCTGCACCCTGACTATGATAGAAAGATACCCGATCGGCCACCACGACAGGAGGGGATATGAAATGAACAGCGACTTCATCCGCTTGAAAAACATGGAAGGCGAGCTGAAGTTCTCCCAGATGAACCATAGCCTTGGTTGCTCCGTGACCAGCAAGGAGCTGGTATTCTTCAAGCCCCACATGACTTATCACCTGTTCCTGCACGACATCGTCAGCATGGTGCCGGTCAAGCTCGACACACCCCCGGTCTCGTTCCGCTATCAGAGCGAGACGATCCACTCCACCTTTGGCTCCGACTACTACAAGCTCGTGGTCAAATGGGCGCGGGTTGTCTCCCGTTCCGGCATCGTCGAGCACGAGAACATGGAGTTCATCGTGCCGCTCTCGTCTAAAGTGCTGTCCTACATCTCGCAATACAGCGGCCTTGTCGCCATCAAGTGAGGCAAGAGTGTTCCCGTCATCGCCTGGAGATGTCCAAATGTACAGTCAGACCAGACCATCGCCCGAAACCTCTCTCCTGCACAGGAGCAGAGGTTTTGCCGTTTCTTCTATTTCCGGCTCAGGACGATGAACGTACCTGTGCCATGCGCGATCCGCTTGTCCCGCTCATCGTACACGCTGCCCTCCATGACGACGAGCGTCTGTCCGCGGTGCAGGAAGGTCGCTTCCGCCCGCAGACGCTCGCCTTTGCCGGGGCGCAAATAGTTCATTTTCAGCTCGGTCGTCACAGCGTATTGCTCCGGCGGGAGGGAGCGATTGATGAGCGAGCCCATCACCGAGTCGACCAATGTCGCCAGGATGCCGCCGTGCGCCGCGCCGCCCGAGTTGTGCATAAACACAGTCAGCGGGATCTCGAAGCGATAGGTGCGCTCGTCCACGAACTCTCCCTTCAGGCCGAGAAAGCCGGACAAAAAGGAGCTGCCCCGCTCGCGTCTCTGGCGAATGGCCTGCAGGGCGAGCGCGAGAATTTGCTGCTCTTCCTCGCTGCCCTCCTCCAAGATTCCTTTCAATTCCTCTATCATTTTGTTCACTCCAGCGCAAATAGAATCGATCTCTCTATTGTAGCCCAAACATCTCCATAATTCTATCTTTCCCCCGCTAGTCAAGGGCCGGAGCGGAGTTGCCTGCAAGCAAACCTGAACGAATGTTCAGACTTTTACGGTTGTTTCAATCCGTTAAGAAGTGATAAGATAGTTCAAAACTAAAGACAGGCATCACCTAATAGGAAGGGAGATTTTTCAATTGGCCAGACAACGCAGTGATATGATCAAAAAAGGATTTGACCGTGCGCCTCACCGCAGCTTGCTGCGTGCAGCCGGCGTCAAAGATGAAGATTTCGACAAACCGTTTATCGCGATTTGCAACTCCTATATCGACATCATTCCGGGTCACGTGCATTTGCAAGAATTCGGAAAGATCGTCAAAGAGGCCGTGCGTGCGGCAGGCATGGTGCCGTTTGAATTCAACACGATCGGAGTAGACGACGGAATCGCCATGGGCCACATCGGGATGCGCTACTCCCTCCCCAGCCGCGAAATTATCGCAGACAGCCTCGAGACCGTCGTCGCCGCTCACTGGTTCGACGGCATGATCTGTATTCCGAACTGTGACAAAATTACGCCGGGCATGATCATGGGCGCACTCCGCGTCAACATCCCAACCGTCTTCGTCACAGGCGGCCCGATGAAAGCGGGCAAGACGAGCGATGGCCGCTCCATTTCCCTGTCCTCCGTATTTGAAGGGGTCGGCGCGCATCAGGCGGGACTGATCGACGACAAGCAGTTGGCAGAGCTGGAGCAATACGGCTGTCCGACCTGCGGTTCCTGTTCCGGCATGTTTACCGCCAACTCGATGAACTGCCTGCTGGAAGCAATCGGACTGGCTCTCCCAGGCAACGGTACCGTACTCGCTGTCTCTCCGGAGCGTAAAGAGCTGGTCAAAGCATCGGCTGAAAAACTGAAACTGCTGATCGAACGCGACATCAAACCGCGCGACATCGTCACACTGGAAGCGATCGACGACGCATTCGCGCTGGACATGGCGATGGGCGGCTCCACCAACACCGTCCTGCATACGCTGGCGATCGCCCAGGAAGCCGGCATCGATTATCCGATCGAGCGCATCAACGAAGTGGCGAAGCGCGTTCCGCACATTTGCAAGCTGGCTCCGTCCTCCGCATACCATATCGAGGATTGCCATGAAGCAGGCGGCGTCTCTGCTGTATTGAAGGAAATTTCCCGAAAACCGGGCGCCATCCACCCCGACCGCATCACCGTCACCGGTCAGACGCTGGCCGAGAACATCGCAAATGCCGAGATCAAAAACGACCAGGTCATCCGCCGTCTGGAGAACCCGTACAGCGAATCTGGCGGCCTGTCCGTCCTGTTCGGCAATCTGGCGGAAAAAGGCGCGATCATCAAAACGGGCGGCGTCGATCCGTCCATCAAGCGCCACGAAGGGCCTGCGATCTGCTTCGACTCCCAGGATGAAGCCTTGGCGGGCATCGCATCCGGCAAAATCAAGCCGGGCCACGTCGTCGTCATCCGCTACGAAGGGCCAAAGGGCGGCCCAGGCATGCCGGAAATGCTGGCTCCTACCTCGCAGATCGTCGGGATGGGGCTGGGCAAGGAAGTAGCGCTCGTTACCGACGGACGCTTCTCCGGCGCTTCCCGCGGCATCAGCATCGGCCACGTATCGCCTGAAGCGGCTGAAGGCGGACCGATCGCCTTTATCCAGGACGGTGACATCATCTCCATCGACCTCGAGGAACGCTCCATCCAGCTGCATGTCGACGAAGCCGAACTGGCCCGCCGCGCAGAAGGCTGGAAGGAATTCGAGCCGAAAGTGAAAAACGGCTACCTGGCCCGCTACTCCAAACTGGTGACCAATGCAAGCACGGGCGCTGTTCTGAAATACTAAGCCAACAGCAAGCCCCCTTACTTACAGCGTAAGGGGGTTTTTGCGTGCCTTTTCATCGACTTCACCGCGCAAAAAGGGAGCCCCCCGTCTTTTTTCGGACGAGCGGGCTCCCGCACCTTGCAGCCAGCTTTCCGCATGAGCGGCGCTGACAGGATTTGCATGTTGTCCCATTCGCAACTATTGCAATCGCAAGACGTATTAGGAGAAAGAGATGTTCGTTACAGGACACGGCGCGCAGAGACGAAACGCTTCTCCCATGACGTTCCTTTGAACGCCGTGAAGGTCACTCCCGGCGCCCCGTAAGTATGCAGCAGTTTGTTGTTGCCGGCGTAGATGGCGACATGCGTAATTCGTTTGCTGGTCGTCGTCTTGCTGGCTTTGAAGAAGACCAGATCGCCTTTTTTCAGGTTGTTCTTGGAGACGCTGACACCCTTTTTCGCCTGGTCGCGGGATGTGCGCGGCAGCGATTTGCCGACCGCGACTTTGAACACCCGCTGCGTGAAAGAAGAGCAGTCGAATACTTTGGTTGTGGCGCTGCTTGCGCCGAATTTATAAGGTGTGCCCAAGTATTTTTTGCCTGTGTTGATGACTTTATCGGCTTTGGCTTGCGTCCAGGCTGCATGCGCTACATTTTGCTCTCCCGGAAGCGGAGCGACGATGGCCGTGAATCCAAGAGCCAGTCCCATCATGATGCCGACAATTCCCTTATGTAATTTCATGCTGTTCATCCTCCCTTTCAATCGTCTTGGAATCGGGGCAAGTTTGCTCCCGTTCCATTACGCATAAAAGCTTCTGCGAGCTTGTCCACGCTGCTCGCGGTTCCCTTTTGCAGGAAGCTTTTTGTATGCAAAGTTTGGCTGACCTCTCACTTGTTCTCTACTCTACCATCGCCTTTGGCTCCGTAATATTCCCAAATTATTTCCAATCCCGTACCCACTTCTGGATAAACTTTCTGCTTGACGCTCAAAAGCCTGATTTCAAAGGCATTCCGCAAATTTTCAGTTAATTTTTCTGCCAGAATGTACCTCGCAATTCAACCAAATTTATCCTCTGCATATCACGCCATTTCCGCGCTACATATGACTTATGACCTAGTTCCCTTTACAGAAAATCCCTTCCGGATGGCATGTGCGTTCTCTCCTGACTGGAAGCTCGTATCTCTCTCACCCTGCCATGCTTGCAACCTTGCAAGAGTCATCGTAAAGTAGATAGGAGTTCTTTATATAAGGAGGCACATATGCGACTGCGCAACATACCAGGTGCCGAATCGGCCCTGCGCGAATATCCGACGTTCGTAGACAATCCCGTATCCTTCAAGGGGCGGTGGAAGGAGCGGTTCGGGAACGACAATCCGATCCACGTCGAGATCGGCTGCGGAAAAGGACGCTTCATTAATACGCTGGCAGAGCGTTACCCCGATGTGAACTTCATCGCCGTGGAGTTGAAGGCAGAGGTCGTCCTGCGCGCGGCACAGCGCACCGAATACAGGGACATCCCCAATCTGGCATTCGTCCAGTTCAACGCCGCAGAATTGACCGACCTGTTCGACGATCACGAAATTTCCCGTCTGTACCTCAATTTCAGCGATCCGTGGCCGAAAACCCGCCACGCCAAACGCCGCCTGACCTACGCCAGCTTCCTGAACACGTATCGCCGGGTGCTGAAGCCGGATGGCGAAATTCATATGAAGACAGACAATGAAAAGCTGTTCGAGTTTTCGCTCAATCAGTTCGCCCAGGAGCGGTTCCAGCTGCGCAACATCACGTTCGACCTGCATCAGTCCAAGCTGGCGGAAGACAATGTGATGACGGAGTACGAGGAGCGTTTCTCATCCCGAGGCCAGCGCATTTATCGCTGCGAGGCGCACTGCAGCTTCTCCTGAAAACACGAAAAAAGGAAGCCTGGATGATGACCCGGCTTCCTTTTTTCGTGCTATTACATTTTCCTGTTTTTACACATCCCGCCTGCCGAACAAGCGCACTGCCAGCCACAACGCCGCCACCCCGTAGATGAGCGTATAAACCAGCATGGCATCGCTCGGCACCGAGGCACTGCCGAAAATGCCTTTAGATGCAAAGGAAATCGGGTCATCCGCCGTATCGAACAGGGCGATCGTCGCCTTGCGGAACATGGCGTCCGTCGGGAAGATCAGGCTGGAGATGATGCCGATGTTCACGAGCGACGTCTGTCCGATGATCGTGCCCAGCTGCTCGATAAACCCGCCGATGAAGCTGATTCCGTACAAAATGATGAGAACGATTCCTCCGGTTACAGTCGTCGTGACGCTGCTAAGCAGCAGAGAGACACAGACGAGAATGATCGGCATCAGCACGAAAAAGCCCGCTCCGGCCAGAACCTTTTCCATGCTGACTGGCACAGCCAGTGCGCCCCCGCCGACAAATTGATTGATTCCCAGCAAGCCGAAATACATGATCAGCGCGTAAATAACGAGCAGGCTGGCGAGCCCGCAAAACTTCCCGAGCAAATACGTGCGACGCGGCAGCGCCCGCGCCAGCCATGTGTCGATCTGATGGCTTTCAACCTCCGAGGCGATGCTCCCGACACTGCTCAAAATGGCAAGAAGAGCCGTAATGAACGAGCCGAAAAACAGCCCCATCCCCAGCATCTGCGTGGACAGAAAGCCTCGCTCCAGCCTGGACTGCGCATCACTTCCCAACGCTTCCCCCAATTCCCTGGACGCATACCAGGTCCCTACCCCGAACAGCAGCAAAAAGGCGAGCGACATCAGGATGGTGATCGTAAAAATGCGTTTGGAGATCATCTCCCTATACGTGATTTTCATGATCGGCCACATGCGCTTCCCCCTCCTTCCTTTGCACCCAGTACAAGAACACTTCCTCCAGTGACTGCCGCTTCCGCACGACTTCATGCACGGCGACTCCGCGCGCCAGCAAGGCTTCCAAAAGCTGCGGCACTCGCCCCTCGCCATCCAGCGTGACCAGCCATTGCTCCAGCTCCGCTTCGCTTTTGACCCGGCTCTTTTGCTGGACAAATGACGGCAGCTGCTCCAACGCAGCCTCACTGTCATTGCCCAGCGTCAGCTCGACCTGCGGCAGCACCGCGTTCAGCTTTTTCCACTCCCCGTGCACCACCAGCTCGCCGCGATGGATAATCCCGACATGATCGCAGACCGACTCCATCTCACTAAGCAGGTGGCTGTTGAGAAAGATCGTCTTGCCCTGATCCCGCAGTTCGGCAATCAGCTCGCGCACTTCTTTTCGCCCGATCGGGTCGAGGGCGGAGGTAGGCTCATCCAGAAAGATCAGCTCCGGGTCGGACAAGAGGGCGCAAGCAAGCCCGATCCGCTGCTGCATGCCTTTGGAATACCCGCGAATCCGTTCCTTTTCTCTCCCCGCAAGCCCTACCCGCGCCACGACATCGCGGATGACCGTTTTGCGCGTACTGCTGGACAAACCGCACAGCTCGGCATGGTGTTCGAGCAGCTGCTGACCTGTCAGCCAGTCCGGGTAACGGAACAGCTCCGGCAAATAGCCGACTTTCTGCCTCGATTCCACGCTGCCGATCGGCTCCCCGAGCATGACTCCCTTCCCGCCTGTCGGGTGCAGCAAGCCGAGCAGCGTTCGGACAAAGGTGCTCTTGCCCGCGCCATTTTGCCCCAGAAAACCGAATACGGAGCCTCTGGGCACTTGCAAGGTGACATTTTTGCAGCCGCCCCTGCCCTCGTATTGCTTGGACAATTCCCACGTCTCAATGACATAATCCGCCATAACTTCCGGCCCCCCTCCCAAAACGGGACGAAGCAGAGCGCCCCCAACCAGGCTGCTCTGCTCACCCGTTCGTTCTGACTTTATTCCATTTCTCCTGCGAGCTGCAGCAAGTCGTCGGCTTTCGTATCAGAGCCTTCCAGCATGTGGATGCGTCCGTCCTGCTGCCAGACGATCTGATTGTAATTCTCGCTCGTGCGAAGAATCGCGCTTGCGCCATGCACCCTAACTTCTTTCATCTTGCTGTCCTTGCCCGTCATGTAAGGCACAGGCAAGGTGTGCTGCCAATCCTTGATGCCAAGCATCTGCTTCTTCACATTGTCCGGGATGAACGGCAGGGAAAGAATGGTTTCGCGCAGCTGTTCGAGATCTACCCCTTCCGGCGCTTGCAGCTCGGGAGTATCCACGACCGTGTAATTCAGCCGTTCTTTTCCTTTGTTCAGCCAGATCGAATGCATCTCCGGCACTTTCAGCTCAAATGGCTTGCCGTCCAGCTTTTCATCGAATCGCTGATCGACCGCCAGCTGGGCGAGCAGCTTGTTGGCCTTCTCTACATTCACTTCCAGTTGGACGGTAAAGGCGGGTCTTACCTCGACGCTGTCGACGTCCAGCCCTTGCGGCAGCTTCGGCAGCTTCGGCAGCTTCACGCCCGCCTTTTCTGCGTCCTCGCGGCTGTCGTACATCCGGGCCTCCTTGTCTTTCTGTCCGTCTTCCTTGATCGAGATTTTGCCGATTCCTTTCAGCTCCATCTCGCCCGCTTTGCCGCTGGACATCCACGCTTCGACTTGCTGCAAATCGTCCTGCGTCACTTTCACAAATTCTACTTTATCCATCCGGAAAATAGACAGGAAGTCGCTCGCTGCCGCCTGCACCTGCGGGAAGGAGAGCGATACCGCCAGCACAGCTGCCGCCGAAGCGCCAGTCACCCATCTTTTCGTCGTCTTGTTCATGTTTTTCCAGCTCCTTTTTCTAACCTGCTTTTGCGCGGAGTGGGCCAGTGTCGAAGCGGTCCCGGCGTTCTGTCCCAGCCTGTCTGCAAATCGCTGCCAAGCTGCTTCCGTATCGACCTGGACCTGCTCGGCCCCGCGAAACAGCCCCTGCTCCATCGTCTCCCGTGTCCACGCATCGAGTGCGGACAGCTCTGCCATCAGCTGACGGCACTGTTCGCACTGGCTGACGTGCTCGCTGATTTGCAAGCTCGTCTCGCTGCTGCACTCCCCATCCAAATACGCCTGCATCAAGCCTGCATCCGCACAGTTCACCCTTTGCCCCCCTTTACAGAACGATACATGCTGCGAAACTTGCTCTTGGCCCGCGCCAGCAAGGTGCCTACCGAGCCGACCTGCGTTCCTGTCGCCTGCGCCAGCTCGGCATAGGCGAAGCCCGAATACTTCATGACGAGCAAGGTACGCTCCCTCTCGTCCAATTGCGCCAGAACGTCGCGCACATCCTGGATCGTCTCCTGGGCTAGCCACATCTCCTCCGTGGAAGGGGCGGCTGTTTCCTGCAACGCCCTTTCCCGCTCCTGCCGATCCTGTCTGCGCTTTTCCGCTCGCAAATGATTGCAGGCGGCGTTCACGGCAGCGCGGGACAGCCACGCCGGTATATGCTGGATGGCAGAGCGATCCGTATGATAAAAGGAGAGGAACACATCCTGCGCGATGTCTTCGGCTGTCTGTTGGTCTTTGACGATGCGCATGATCTGTCTCACTACGAAAGGGTAATAGGCGGTAAACAAGTCTCGAAAGGAATCCGCCTCCTTCGGGACCAGCATGGATTTCATCGCCAGCTTTGCCTGCACCTCCAATCGCTATCCCTCCAATCTGATGGCGTCACATCCGGTGCCGTCGGGTCCTTTCGCTTCCTTACATCTACTAGAAACCGCCGACCGTAATTTTGTGACAGCGCGGATAAACATTTATTCTTCCCAGTATCTGTCGCGGTTTTCCAAAAAGCGGCGCGTCAGCTGGTAATGGTCGGTGACCATCTTTTTTCCCTCCACCCTAACTTTTCCAACCACCCCGTCCGATACTTCCTAATAGGGGGGAGTATCGTGGACAAGGTTTCCTTTCTGCAGGAAAAAAGTACCTATCATATGAAATATCCCGATCAGAGCGATCTTTCCTTTTATCGGTGGTACACCGAGCAGCATCCGGACGAGGCGATTGGCTGGTATCACCTTGGGCGGGAGTATGCGGAGCGCGGCGAACAGGAGCAGGCCTTGTCTGCTCTGCGCCGGGCTCTGCACGCAAAGCCCGGCCCTTACTACAACGAAGCACGGGAGGCGTACCAGGCGCTGCTTCGCGAGCGCAAGCAGCAGGAATGGCGGAGCAAAACGCGCCGGCTGCTCGCCACCCTGCTTTTTCTCTACTTTCAGTTTGCCTTTTCTCCGTCTCCCTTGACAGAGCCTGGCCCGGCCGCCGCTACGACTGCCCCCGTCTCCCCGGCTATCTCCAAAGAGCAGCCGCATGTGGAGGTCATCGCAGTCCCCGCGCAGCTCGGTGCGGATCAGCTCAAGGATCAGGTGCGGCAATACGTGGAAAACCGCCGCCCGTCACTCTCTCAGCCTTATTCTGTCATCGTCGTGCCAGAAGTCGCGGGAGCTCCGCTGTTTACGCCGCTGCTCTTTTACCAGCCCGCGAACGTCATGGGAGTGCTGCGGTATCATCCGCTCAACCGAACCGTCATCAGCCAGACGTGGTTCCCGCGTCCGGGAGCCTACCCGCAAGATTCGCTGCTTCGTCCCGCCCGCACCGCCCTGGGACAGGAACAGCAGGTGCTCGAACACGTCTTGCTCTTGCGCAACGCCCTGTACCGCTTTTACCAGCAAAAAGGCAGCCTGCCGGACAGCCTTTCCCAGCTTGCGGGAGCCTACCCCGGCAACTATTTGCCCCAGGTCCCTGCGCCTCCTGCCGGGCTCGGACTGAAGAGTTACCTGTACCGTCCCGCGTCTTTCCGTCCGGAAGCCGCCTGGGCCAGCCTCCGCGACGTCTTGCCGCTGCCGGGCTATCCGGAGCCGCTCGTCCCGCTGGAGCCGCTGCAGATCCGGATCGCGGAAGCCACGTATACGATGCGGCTCATGAGCGGCTCACAAGTCGTGCGCAGTTACCCGATCGGGATCGGCAAAGACGGTCTGTCTCCCGAAGGCTACTTTACCATTTTGCAAAAGATCAACCATCCTCGCGGGCACGACAATATCTACGGCACCAGAGGCATGGTGTTTGAGAGCAGCGGGTACGCCATTCACGGCACCAACCACCCGGAGAGCATCGGCGCCTCCCTCTCGCTCGGCTGCATACGCATGCTCAATGCCGCTGTCGAGGAGCTGTACTCCTTCGTCTCGCTCGGAACGGAGGTCATTGCCACCGATGCCCCGGTCCAGACCTTGGCGTGGAGCAATCCCGCCCCGCTCATCCTGCCGGCGCGTCCCGCGGAAGAAACACCCCAGGTAGTCTACCGCTGGCTGCATTGACGCAATTCACATCAGTGAAGACGCATAAGGCTCGCAAATCGTTACGCTCCATTCTTTTCCGGGCGGAGCATCCTCTCTTCCCTCTCTCCCGCTCGCGAGCAAAACAAAAAGCGCGCTCCCCGAGGAACGCGCTTTTGTTCGTACATTTATTTTTCTTCCAATTGGCTTATCGTCTTTTCTTCCGGCTTCCAATGATCGAGCACTTTTCCCTGCAATACCTTGCCTTTGATGAATTCGACCTGCTGCTCGGTAAAATCACGAGTCCACTCGATTCCCAATTCTTCCGCCAGCCTCACGACAGTCAACAGTTCTGACCAAGCGACATAGCGCTTGTACCAGAAAAACTGCGGCTGCTCGTTCATGTATGGGTAGAGATCGTCAAAATCGGTGTGTTTGCAGTCGAGAGCTCGCTCAAAATTCACTTTGGCTTGGCGCAGTTGTTCCAAAAAGAATGCGGGTAAATCCTTTTGTGCGTAGTCAGACATGGACTGTCCCCCCTTGTCTCCCGATTTATAGGTATTGTACCACGCGGAAGAAGATGTGCAAATAGGTGAAACTGTTTGAGTTGTTTATCTTATTCCCGCTTCTAGCCGTTGGTGCCGCCCTGATTCGGGGTTTGGCCGTTTTGGTCTGGCGGCGGCGGAAGCTCGATCCCTTGGGATGGCGGCGTTTGCTGGTCTCCACCCGGGTTCACGATATCTGGTGGAGGAGCGGGCGTCTCTCCCGGATTCGTTCCGTTTCCGCCATTTGCCGGATTCTGGCCGTTGGACTGTCCGTTCTGCCCGCCATTTCCGCCAGTTTCCGAAGCAGGCGGCTGTTGATCCGTGCTTCCTTCTTGTGCATCGGGCTGCCCGCTTTCCTGGTTGCCATTGTCGGCATCCTCTCCTGCATTGAGCAGGTTTTCCAGCTGCTTCGTGTTGATTTCCGCAATGTTGGACGGCATCTCTTCCTGTCCGTCGGCATTGCGGGGAACGACGACGTAGCGATAAGGTGTCGGACTGTCCAGCTCGTCGACAAAGGCCATTTCCTTCAGACCGGAAGCGATCTGTTGACGATCCCCGTTCGGGAGGACACGGTATACGTCATAGGTGTAATCCGGCGATCCGCCAATCCAGCTGAGGACTGCTTTCAGCTTGCCGTTGTCGAGCGTCATATCGGCAGCCAGCTGCAGCGGCGGCTCGGTCTGTTCCTGCTCTTGCTCTTTTTGCACTCCGCCCGGCGGCTCGAAGTCGCGGGCTTTTACCCCTTTCAGACCTTCCGCCAGCACTTTGGAGAACATCTGGGCGGTCAAGCTGCTGCCCTGGCGCATCAGGTGCTGTTTGTCCTCGGGGTCAAAGCCCATCCAGACGGCCCCGACGTATTCGGGGGTATAGCCGACGAACCAGGCGTCCTTGTTGACATCGCTGCCGCCCGCAATCGATTGGGTCGTTCCGGTCTTCCCTGCCACATGGCGGCCGGAAATGCGCGCGGCCTTCCCGGTCCCTTCCTGGACGGCGCGCACGAGCATGGTGTGAACTTCCCAGGCGGACTGCGGCTTCAGCACTTCCGTCTGCTTCGGTTCGTACACGCGCTCGATGCCGATGGTCTTGTTGGTCAGCTTCGTGATCGAATGCGCTTCGGACATCACCCCGCCGTTGGCGAAAGCCGTATACGCCTGCGCCATTTTCAGCGGTGAAGTCCCTTTGCTAAGTCCCCCCAGCGCGATGGCCAGGTTGCGGTCTTCCGGCGCGAGGTCGATGCCGAATTTTTCCAGATATTTGATCCCCGTGTTGACGCCAATCTCGTTCAACAGCCAGACCGCCGGCACGTTGAGCGACTCGATCAAGGCGCGGTTCATGCTGACGGACTTGCTGTACTGGTTGTTGTAGTTGCGCGGCTCATAGCCGTTAAAGCTCTGGCGCTCGTTGCTAAGGGACGAGTTGGATTCCCACTTTCCCGGGTCAGTATCGATCGCCGGCGCGTACACGGCCAGCGGCTTGAACGACGACCCCGGCTGACGCTGCATGTCGGTCGCGTAGTTGAAGCCTTTGGGCGCGTAATGACGGCCGCCCATCATCCCGGCGATTCCGCCGTTTTTGGCATCGACGACGATCATCGCCGACTCCACGCCCCGTTGTGCTCCGTCTTTCGGAAAGTTTTTCGCGTTGGCATACTGTTCGATCATCGCGTCCTGCAACTTCGGATCAAAGGTCGTATACACTTCCCAGCCGCCGCGGTACAGCTCTTCTTCGCTCACGCCGTATTTGGCTTCCGCCTCTTCGAGCATGTGATCGAAGAACGCCCGGTAGCCTTTTTTCAGGCTGGCCCCCGCCACTTCCGTCGGCGCTGTCGGCAGCGGTTCTGCCTGCGCTTCATTCTTTTGCGCTTCGGTGATGATGCCTTGCTCATACATCAGCCGGATGACCGTGTCGCGGCGAAGCTTTGCCTGCTCCGGGTTGTTGAATGGCGAATAGGTCGTCGGCGCTTTCGGGATCGCGGCCAGCATGGCGGCTTCCGCAATCGAGAACTTCTCGTCCGATACGGAGTGGCCAAAGTAGTAATTCGCCGCGTCCTCCACCCCGAATTCCCCTTCGCCCAGGTAGACGCGGTTCAGGTACATTTCGAGGATCTGGTCCTTGGAATACTTGCGCTCCAGGCCGATGGCAATGCTCATTTCTTTCGTCTTCCGCCAAAATGTCTGGTCAAGGCTGAGGAATACGTTCCTCGCCAGTTGTTGGGTGATCGTGCTGCCTCCCTCCGCCAGTGATCCTTTGCGGATGTCATTGAGGATGGCGCCGCCGATCCGGATCATGTCCACGCCTTTGTGCTCGAAAAAGCGTTTGTCCTCGACGGCGAGAAAGGCGTTGACGAGCATTTTCGGCATTTCGTTGATCGGTTTGTATTCACGGTTTTTTTGACGGATCAGGCTCGTCATTTCTTTCCCATTCTTGTCGTAGATGACCGTTGGTTCTGCTTTCAGGTCTTTCAGTTTCTGTTCATTTTCTTCAATCATCCGATCTCCAGCGTACAACAGGGCAAAATACCCTCCGATGACACTGAGGACCAGGAAGATTGCAAACGATGCGGCAATCATCAGCAAGTTGCTTTTTTTCTTCCTGACTTTTTTCTTGGCCTTTGTTGCCATTGCTTACCTCCTGGTTTCTCGCTCCCCCACACATGTTATAGACGGTTACTTTTGAAAAAAGTTTCTGGCCTTTGGCACGTGTCTATCATTCCACACTCGCTGCGGTTTGTCATCAGGAAACCTGGGATGGCGGAAAAAATCTGGAGTGGGCGGCCGCATTTGCCTGCCTTAAATTGGCGCAGTGCGGCACCTCTCCTGTCAATGGTTCCTATACTACCACCGTTTTGCCTGTTTGTGGCTTCATAGTACTGGAAAAAGCCTATCTCCCGAATCCGGAAGATAGGCCGTTTCTTCAATATAGGGGATATGGGTCGTCACTTGAGCAGCTTTTCTGCCTCTGCCACGACGTTTTCCACGGTGAAGCCGTATTCCTTCATGATGCGCTCGCCTGGGGCGGATGCGCCGAAGTGGTTGATGGCGATCACCGTGCCGCTATCTCCCGCGTAGCGCTCCCAACCGAGCGGAGAGCCCATTTCCACGGCTACACGCGCCTTGACGGTCGGTGGAATGACGGAATCGCGATATTCCTTGCTCTGGCGCTCGAACAGGTTCCAGCTTGGCATGGACACGACGCGCGTCTCGATGCCGCGGGATTGCAGCTGTTCACGGGCTTGCATGACGAGGGAGACCTCGGAGCCGGTCGCGAGCAGGATGAGCTGCGGGTTGCCGCTCGGAGCGTCTGCCAGCACGTACGCTCCTTTGGTGACGCCTTCTGCCGCTTTCTCGATCGTCTCCGGCAGGACAGGCAGGTTTTGGCGAGTGAGCACGAGCACCACTGGCTCGTCCGTGCGGGACACGGCGTATTTCCACGCCTCGTTCGTCTCGACGGCATCCGCCGGGCGCAAAACCGTCAAGCCAGGCATGGCGCGCAAGGAAGCGAGCTGTTCGATCGGCTCGTGCGTCGGTCCGTCTTCGCCAACAGCGATGGAATCATGCGTAAACACGTACACGACCGGTTGCTTCATCAGCGCGGACAAACGGATCGCCGGACGGACGTAGTCGGAGAACACGAAGAACGTACCGCCGTATACTTTCACGCCACCGTGCAAAGCCATCCCGTTCAGGGCAGCACCCATCGCAAATTCGCGGACACCGAACCAGATGTTGCGGCCGTCGTAGCTGCCCGGCAGGAAGTTGCCTGCTTCTTTGATCACGGTGTTGTTGGAGTGAGCCAGGTCGGCAGAACCGCCCAGGAAGAACGGAATCGTGCCCGCCAGCGCGTTGATCGCATTGCCGGACGCGACGCGCGTAGCCAGCTTGGCTCCCGCTTCGTACTTCGGCATGTTGCTGTCCCAGCCTGCAGGCAGTTCACCCTCTGCGGCTGTCTGGAATTGCTGCGCCAGCTCCGGATACGCTTTGGCGTATGCCGCAAACAGGTCGCGCCATGCCGCTTCCGCCTTTCCCCCTTGCTCCGCCAGCTTCGCGTAAAACTCGGCTACTTCATCCGGTACGTGGAATTCGCTTTCGTGGTTCCAGCCGTAGTTTTGCTTGGTCAGCTTCACTTCTTCCTTGCCCAGCGGCGCACCGTGGGATGCGTTGGAGCCGCCTTTGTTCGGACTGCCGTAGCCGATGACGGTTTTAACTTCGATCAAGGTCGGCCGGTCCAGATCCTGTTTGGCCTCGGCGATCGCCTTTTCGATCGCTGCCAGGTCATTGCCGTCTTCCACGCGCAAATATTGCCAGCCGTACGCCTGATAACGCTGCGCCACATTTTCCGAGAATGAGCGGGAGAGCTCGCCGTCGAGGGAGATGTCGTTGGAATCGTAGAGCACGATCATTTTGCCCAGCTTCAGATGTGCCGCCAGGGAAGACGCCTCGCTCGACACGCCTTCCATCAGGTCGCCGTCGCCGCAGATGACGTACGTGTAGTGGTTCACGATGTCGAAGTTGTCGCGGTTGTACACGGCTGCCAGATGCTTTTCCGCCATTGCCATCCCGACTGCCATCGCAATTCCCTGGCCCAGCGGACCTGTCGTCGCATCGACGCCCGGTGTGTGGCCGAATTCCGGGTGACCCGGCGTTTTGCTGCCCCACTGGCGGAAGTTATGTAAGTCTTCCAGAGAAACATCGTATTTCATCAGATGCAACATCGAGTATAATAGCATTGAGCCGTGTCCTGCCGAGAGGACGAACCGGTCGCGGTCGATCCATTTCGGATTGCCCGGATTTACTTTCATGAAGCGGCTCCACAGGACATGCGCCATCGGAGCTGCCCCCATCGGCATGCCTGGATGGCCGGAATTGGCCTTTTCGATCGCATCGATCGCCAATGTGCGGATCGTATTAATCGACAGTTGATCAACAGACGTTTGCTGAGTCATCTCGCTAAATCCCCCTTGCTTTTTGGAAAACAGTTTTGTGTGTACAGCTCAACGGATGAAACATACTGCCCAATTATAGCATAGTTCCCCCCATACAAGCATGTCTGCTCGTGAAATTAGGAGGCACACCTTCATGACATCTACCATCTATCTGATTATCGGAATCGTTCTTGCCCTGGCAGGGTTCGGCATGCTGTTTTCGGCCATGGCGAGCTCTCCCGCATTGAAAAAAAACCGCGAAAAACTCCGCAAGAAAGCTGCGGAAAATCACCGTCCCGAGAAAGGCTGAAAAACGGCTCGGCAGCTTAATCACAGCTCGCATCCGGATTGCTGCGGCACTTGGGCAGCAATCGTCTGTTTCGCACTCGCACAAACATGCGAAAGCCCCTGCGCGATTCTTCACTTCCTGCAGGGGCTTATTCGTACTCGCTTCTTTTTTCGTTTCCCGCGGCTCCTTCTTCAGAGGGGAGCCAGCCCCCCGTCCGCCGCAGTTGCCGTACCAGCACGTACAGTACCGCGATACAGAGGAGGCCCGTCAACGAGATTTTGCTGTAGGGGTAGATCGCTGCCTGGAGCAGATCCACCTTGTCAGACAGCCAGTAGCCCGCAAAAAAATAATGGGCGGTCCATAGGAAGCTGCTCGGCAAAACGTACAGCAGGCAGCGGCGCAAGTCAAACCGGTGGACACCTGCCCAAAAGGGAAGCAGGTGTCGCGCGACGGGAAAGAACACCCCAAGGCACAGCATCCACCCTGCAAAAGGGATGCGAAATGGTGTGTGCCCGCTCCCTCTGCCAGGGTGGAAATTGGACCGAAGCACTCCCCCGACCAGCGCGCCCAGCAAGTAGCAAGCGGTCAGCACCAGCGCTACGGCGGCGTATGCGGCGGCAAACGACTGTCCGATGTGCATGGCGGATTGCGCCGCTTCTGCTCCTGCGGTCAACACGACGAGCTCATCCGGTATCAGCTTCCCTGTCATTGCCTCGACCACCGCGATGAAAGCGGCAAACGATCCTGCTGGCTCCACGATTGATCCCTCCTCCGGCTGCCTTGCATTCATGCTACCGGAGAAACCTTTCAAAAAGGGAGAGAAAGATTTAAGAATTTCTAAAGGATTTCTGAATAATTTCTGAACGAAAAAAACGTGCTTACCGCCACCGCTCCTGCCATGGTCAGCAAACACGTTCATCCGCTCATCGCTCTTCTGCCTTGCGCTTGCTGCGCACAGCAGACATCGCCTCCAGAAACTCTTCCCTGTCAATGACATTCAATTCGTACATCTCCCGTATCTCATCCTCGATCAGGAGCAGATCCCCCTCGGGGTCCCCTGTATAAACAAACAGGCCAAAGCGGTGCAGAAACGCTTTTAAGTCGAAATCACTCGGGCGAGCATTCACTGTTCTCCCTCCAGATCGGTTTCCATCCTGGCGAGGACGGCATCGTAGTCAAACTCGACAGCAAAGCCGGTAATCACGATGATCTTCGCGCTCGGATACGCTTCTTGCCACGCCCCCTCTTCTTCCGGTTTCAACCCGACGATATAGAGCGGATCTGTTGACAGGAGCGGATCGGCCATGCAGAGCTGCAAAAACTCTCGCGTACGCTCCTGCTCGTGCGCTGCGTTCAGCACCAGCACAGCGCGATTTACCTCGCCCAACTTGCGCGCTTTAGCCAGCTGCTCGAACGTTTTCGCCGTCGGGACCAGCGCGTTCACCTCGGGGAAACGGTCGAGAATCTCATCCAGCCAGTCGTCTTCTTGCCAGGCCAGGTAGTATAGCATTGCGGTAGACATGTTGATAAACACCTCATGAATATATACTTGACAACTTTCAGTGCAATTCTTTTTCTTTTCTATTATAGCACGCAAGGGAAGAGCCTGACCATTTCGCTCGCTTGACTTCGCCCCACCCTTCACGTAAGGTGGAAAATGCAAGCAATGTTTCTGGCAATCTGATTCTGTGTGAAAAGAGGTATCTTCCATGAATAAGAAGCACCTTGCCCTCTTGTTCTTGATTGCTTTTCTCACCATGCTGGGCTTTGGCATCATCATTCCGATCCTGCCGTACTTTGCGGAAAGGCTGGGCGCATCATCCTTGCAAATAGGCGTTCTCTTTGCCAGCTACAATATCATGCAGCTGGTGTTTGCTCCCGTCTGGGGGGCGCTCTCGGATCGCATCGGGCGAAAGCCGCTCGTGGCCTTCGGATTGCTCGGTTTTTCCATCACGTTTATCCTGTTTGGATTGGCCGAGAGTTATTCCGCCATGCTGTTTTACCGGATCGTCGGCGGGATCGTCTCCGCCGCAGCCATGCCTACGGTAACGGCGATGGTCGCGGACCTGTTTCCGCCGGAAGAGCGCGCCAAAGGCATGGGCGTGATCGGCGCGGGCACCGGCCTCAGCTTTGTCTTCGGTCCCGTCATCGGCGGACTGTTGAGCGGATACGGATTCGCAGTGCCCTTTTTCGCGTCCGGGTTCGTCGCCCTGCTCACCTTCTTCGTGATCCTGTTCGCCCTGCCGGAGAGTCTGCCGCCCGAAAAGCGGACGGGACAAGCCAGGCAGCGCAAGGGAAATCCGCTCGTTTCCCTGTTTGGCTCCCTGTCCTTGCTGTACGCCATCCTGTTCGTCGTCTCGTTCGCCTTTTCCGGGCTGGAGACGACGTTCGCCCTGTACATCAACGATTTGTACGGCTTTACCTCCAGAGACCTGGGTTACATGTTCCTCGTCATGGGCATCATCGCCGCCATGGTGCAGGGCGGATTGATCGGCAGAATGGTCAAGAAAATGGGGGAAGCGGCTGTTTTGACACTGGGGATCGTATTGTACGGCATCGGCTTTTTCGCCATCCCGCTGTCTGGCAACTTTTGGGTGCTGGCCCTGATCCTCTCCCTCTTTGGGGCCGGGCAAGGCATGATCCGCGCGACGGCGACTGCAATGATCACGCACCGCACGACCCAAGGGCAAGGCGTCACGACAGGGGCAATCAGCTCGATGGACAGCCTGGGACGCATTCTCGGCCCGCTCGCAGGCGGCGCCGTATACCAGTTCACCTCCAGCGGCCCGTTCCTCTTGGGCGGCGCGCTGATGGTGGTCATCCTGCTCTGGTTCCGCACCAGCTACAAGCGTTTGCCGGAGCCGAGCGCGCAGGCGTAATGGCACCGAACAAAAAAGGGGCTGTCCCGAAGCCGTAAAAACGGCTGAGGGACGCCCTCTGCTTTTCTCGACCCGTTATGTACAATGAAGTTCCAAATTGTTGACAGACATATCACTCATTTTTTCGTTCTTTTTCCGATGAGACTACAAGAATTGCTGAACCCATGGATGCTGTATGGTGATTGAATCGAAAATCTGTACTTGCTGCGGGAACGGATTGAAGTTATGTAATCGATTCGCTCTTATCACATTTTGAAAGTACTGTTCGGCTTCACTTAAACTAAATTTGTCTAATTTAACTCCAAGTAACAGTAATTGCGCAAAATTGAGCACAATCTTTTTGCCATTGGTTTCTTCGCTAATTTTCTTTCGAGCATCACCATCATCGCTAATAATTCCATCTATCCCCAACCCAACTGAATACGCATAACACTCAAGTTCCCCTGGGTCTAGAACTGCTCGCATTTCTTTTTTTACTCGTTGTAGTTCCTTTCTATCATGATCAGACATGGATGCCCATTTATCCGCTGTTCTTTTTACCCAATTCCCTTCGTTCAAGTAATAAAATAATTGGGTATGCACACCTCTTAGTTTAAGTTCTTCTTCTACTTTTGGCGGAATGTAGATTTCTTCAATGACTGCTGGTACAAGAACACGAAAGATATTACCATGAATTATGTGAACGAGGACATCTGTGTCTGAAACTACGATAGATTTATTCAAGATAACCACTTCCGTCTTCAGGAATCTCAAGTGATAAACCGAGGAGTCCTTCTAAGTGTTTAACCTTCTTTCTGGTCAGTCTGTGGTGTCGAATATTGTCTGTTAGTGCTTGCATAAATTTAGCGGGTATCCTAGAAGTAGGCAGCGGGGAAATCAGTTGAATTGGATATCCTGCTTCTCTTGTCACCTTTATTAGACGCTCAGGATCATCTTTCGTACTGTACTCTTTAAACGATTCGTGTTGCTTATCTGATAAAATCATAAATTTATTTAGCATTCTAATGGTTTGACGGAAGCTAAGCTGAAAATGATGTTGAATTCGGATAATATCTGAAATGGTTACGCGCGAAAAATCAGCAATGTTGTAGTCTAACATATATTTTGCGACTGCTTCTTCCGGCATAAGAAAATAATCGGCAAATTTAAACGCAAAGTATTCTAATACCTTCATTTGATGAGCCTTTTCTTCTTCCGGAATTTCCTTCCACTTTTTCACTGTTTCCAAATCACGCAACAAGTGACAATATTCGTGAGCCATTGTGTAAAGTTGTCTGCCTAAACTTTCGCTGGCATTTACAAAGATGGCTTTCTTTTGGCTGAAGATACGGACAAATCCTGCTGTTCCTAGATTTTTTATCTGAAATACCAGGATTCCTTCCCTTTCAAGCGTGTGTATAATATCTAAAGGTTCATGAATGGAAATTCCAAGCCGATCACGTGTCTGCTTCGCGAATTCTCTCGCACTTAACTGGATGTTCAACTTCAAAGCATCTGTCAATTCAACAGGCCCTTCTGGTCGATTAAACATAGCTGACACCACCGCCTCTATGCTTACGATACAGCTCTTCTTGTGCAATCAATTCCATGTATATATTATCCGACCAATCAAGAAGTTGTTCTTCAACCCCATCCTCATCCTCTCCAGAACGGAACAAGATAACTCCTTCTAGTTCGGTATCATCATCTTTCAGAAGTTCCTCCACCTCTAACCCTAAAAAATTGCAGATTAGCTGCGCATCTGTAAGCAAGCAAGCTGTTCGTCCTGATTCAATATTTGCATAACGATCACGTGTCATATTAATATTTTGCGCAACAAACTCCTGCGTAAAAGATAGGTCCACACGTGCTTGGCGAATGCGCTTCCCTATTACTACATCCCTTGATTTTGACATAACTGCCCACTCCTTTGAGAACTGGCTACTCTTATTATACACCATAATTACACAAACCTTAATGTCTTAGTGTAATATCTACACGGAAGATATGGGGGATTCTGCATAATTATCAATCGGTATAACCTCCCCAAAGTTCCCCCGCTCCACCTGTTAAAAAAAGAGCGGCTGGCTGCTTTTTCTTTCGACAGCCTGCCACTCTTTTCTGTTTCATCCCCTCCGGTATTTCTGCGGAAGCAGATCTATGAGCCAGATTTTGTGGGCTGAAATGGCCACTCCCAGCGCAATCGCTTCCGCACACACCGCGACTCTCCAGATAACCTTACACCTCCTGCAGTGCAAACCAAGACTGATACAGCATTTCAATCTGATGCTGGAGCTGCTCGCTTTGTGCTTGCCACTCGAGCAGCTGCTCGTAGCCGCTTTCTTCCGTAGTAAGACGTGCCAGCACTTCGTCACGCTCCCGCTCCAGCTTCGCAATTTTCTGCTCCAGCTCCGCCAGCTTGTATGGATTGGGGCGCCTTGGCTCTTCGGCCAGCCGGGGAACTGCCGCTGCTTCAACCGGATGCGGCTCGGCCTTACTCCCCTCCGCTTTCGCCTTGCTGCTTAGCCGCTGTTTGCGCTTCTCCCGCGCTTCCTCGTACGTGCCGACATCGTGGACGAGCCGCCCGTCCTCCACCCAGAACACGCCATCCACCATTTTTTGCAGGAAAAAGCGGTCATGGGAGACGATCAAAAGCGAGCCTTTGAAATCAGCCAGGGCTTCCTCCAGCGTCTCCCTCGACTCGATGTCCAGATGGTTGGTCGGTTCGTCCAGCACGAGCAGATTGATCTTTTGGTGCATCAGTTGGGCCAGCCGCAGGCGCATGCGCTCTCCACCGCTCAGTTGGTCGACCTTTTTAAACACATGCTCCCCGTAAAACAGGAACCGCGCCAGCAGATGACGCGCCTGTGCCTCCGTGACCTGCGCGACGTCCCGGAACAGGTCGATGACGCGCCTGCTCTGATCCCCCTCCAGTGGCTGCTGGGACAAGTAGCCGACCTTGACGCTGCTGCCGATTTTCACTGTGCCCGCGTCCGGCTCAATCTCGCCGAGCAGCATGCGGATCAATGTGGACTTGCCGCAGCCGTTCGGGCCGAGCAGCGCCTTGCGCTCGCCGTACCGCAGCAAAAGCTCTGCGTCCGCGAACAAGGTCTTGTCGCCGTAAGCCTTGTGCACACCGGATGCGACCAGCACGTCCTGCCCGCTGCGCTCCGTTTTTTGAATGGCGAGCTCCATCCGCTCCGCCTTCAGCCGCGGCCTGTCGATGCGCTCCATGCGTGCCAACGCTTTTTCCATGCTCTTGGCCCGGCGGTGAAAGGCTTCGTTCGGCGGATTGGAGCGGTTGCCCCACTCCTTGAGCCGCTTGATCGCCTCCTGCATCTTCCTGATCTTCTTCTGCTGTTCCTGATAAGCGGCGAACTGCCGGAGCAAACGTTCCTCGCGCTCCTTGACGAACGCGCTGTAATTGCCGATGTACGATTCCGCTTCGCCGCCATCGACGTGGAAGATAGACGTGACGACGGCATCGAGGAAGTAACGGTCATGGGAAATGATCAGGACGGTGCCCGGGTAGTCCCGCAAAAACTGCTCCAGCCACTCCATCGACCAGGCGTCGAGGTGGTTTGTCGGCTCGTCGAGCAGCAGCACGTCACTGCGCTGGCACAGCAGTTTGGCAAGGCCGATCTTCGTTTTCTCCCCGCCGCTCAAGAGGGCAAACGGCGTTGCCAGCAGTTCGTCGGAAATACCCAGCCCTTGGGTGACCTGCGTCATTTTCGTCTCCCACTGATAGCCGTCCCGCTGCTCGAAGTCCTCCTGAAGCCTCTGGTAGCGATTCATCAGCCTCTCCAACGCATCCGCTGCTTCGGACACCTGCGCCATTTGCTGCTCGAGGCTGCGCATCTCCTCCTGCAGCCGAAGCACGTCGGCAAACGCGCTTGCGATGACGTCGCGCGCCAGCCACTCCCTGGGATAGTCTGGCGTCTGCGGCAAATACGCCCAGACGCTGCCTTTTGCCCGGTATAACTCGCCTGCATCCGGGGGTTCGATGCCGGCCAGCAGCTTGAACAACGTCGTCTTTCCTGCGCCATTCGGCCCGACGATGCCGACCCGCTCGCCCGCCTTGATCTCGATGGTGATGTCTTGCAAAACAAGATTTGCCCCGTACGATTTTTGTATATGTTGCGTTGCAGCTACGATCATGTTTTCTTCCTCCCTGGATTGGGCGGCACAACCGAGCGGAAGCAGATGAAAAAAGCCGCAGGCCTGCGCCCGCGGCATCACGAAGAGAGTAAACCATTGTGACAGCTTCTGCCGCCTTTGGTCCGTCTCTGTCAAGTCAGCTTGAACTGGCAAACTGTGTCCGCTCGATGCATGGTACGCCTCTGGTATGTCCGTTCCGTTGTATGGCGAAAAATGGGCAGACTGATCCCGTTGTATGCCACATCATGTGTCATACTGGTAACTTCTACCACAAACCACGCGTGAACGGCTCCAGCCATGTACCTGCACCTCCATCCAGGAAAATTTTTACTTATCCTTCACTATACAGCAAAAGGAGGCAAATCTCAACCGCCTCCTGCCAAAAAGGGATACTCGCCTACTGCTGCGTCGCAAATAGCGGCTTGTTCGTATCGGCATCGAGGAAGACGACCGTCGTATAGGGCGGCACAACCGCTTTCGCCACGATATACGGATACGTGATCGCCTGGGTGTACATCCTGCCAGGCTCGGGTTTGGTCAGCTTGACGTAAACGTACAGCTGCTCCCAGCTCCACGCGGTATGCGTCACCTTCAAGCCGTAGCCCGGGTTCGGCGATTCGCCGCGAGCGATGACATACAGGTCCCCCTGGCGGTAAATGCCCTGCTTTTTCCGGACGGAATCGACAAACGCCTGTTGTTCCTGCGTCAGGTTGTCATGCGTCAGCAGGGTGAAGCCGCCCTCATACTTTGCGGCCATGATTTCCACCGCCTTCTTCCCGGCGTTCCACGCAATGGTGCCGCCTGCCTGTTCGACGAGCCAGCGAAGGGGCAGGTAGATTTGTCCGTTTTGCACGATGGCCCCTTGTCCGGTCTCGCTCCATTTCCCGTTCACCGCCACCCTCCCGTCGCCAAGCGAAAAGGTAAACGCCTGCTGCGCATGCAGCTTCAGGGTGCCGCTTCCCGCAGACAGCGTCCAGTCTCCTTGCATGATCCGGCTCGCGTCTTCTGCGGCTACGTACGTCCGCTGGTTGACCAGAATCGGCGAATTTTTCAGTGTCATCTGCTCGCCATCCACGTACACGGTTGCCGCAGCTGAAGATGCAGCAGGCGCCGCAGCTGCCGGCCAAGCCGCCAGAAGCTGCATCCCGAGCGCGGCGGCAATCAAGCATTTGCCCTTCATGGTCATTCCTCCATTAAAGTGTACGGAACTTTTGTTGTTTCTATCTTGTTAGACTTGCAATTGCCGTTATTCGTTTCACAGGTCCCATGAGAAAACCCGATTTCCGCACGCGGCGTAAATCGGGTCGAAATCTCGCTTGTTCAATGCAAAAACCAGTTGCCCATAAACACGACTGCCGGGATCGTCAACATCGCCAGCAAGGTCGAGAACACCGTCGTCATGGCGCCCATTTCTTCGTCGCCCTTGTAGCGGCCGAACAGGATGGAGGCGAGCGTCAGCGTCGGCATCGCGACCTGCACGAGCGTCACGCTGGAGATGTCCCTGTCGACGGCAAACACGGACAACAGGAAAGCCGTCAAGAGCGGAAAAACAAACAGCTTCATCGCGATCGGCATACTGAGCAGCGGCAAGTTCACCTGCGATTTGCCACGCAAAAACATCGGCAACAGCATCCCGATGTACATCATAGCGAGCGGGGATGCGAGCTTGGACAGCGTCCCGAACAGCTGCTTGACCGGATCGGGAGGCGCGAAGCCGACCAGCGCGGAGCCGAGCCCAAGGATAATGGCGATCATCGGAATGTTGATGATCGTCTTCAAGCTTTTAAGCGAAAACGCCCCTCTGTCCTGCAGCATCATCACCGCGACCGTCCAGAGAACAACGTCCACTCCGGCGTCAAAGATCGCCGCTAGGAGCGCGCCTTTGGGACCAAACAGTGCTGCGCACAGCGGAAGCCCGATGAAGCCGGTGTTGCCCAGGCCAGACAGGATGGCGATCTCCCGGCGCTTTTTGGAAGACAGCGGCAACGTCCGCGCACCTGTCCAGCCAATCAGGATTCCGAAACAGTTCAAAAGAATGGAAATGACGAATATTGAGAAAATTTGCCCCAACGTCCGGCTGTCAATCGGCGTCCGGAAGATCCCGTCCAAAATGATGCACGGCATCGCCACGTTGACGATGATCGTAATGACGAGCTGGCGAGATTCGGCGGTCAGCGGCTGGCGGTACCCGATCAGGCTGCCGATGCCGATGATGGCGGCCATAATCAGGATAGACTGTGTCAACGTCTGAAATTCCATACTGCCCTCCCGCTACATTTGGACTGGCAGCCATTCCAGCCCGGAAGGCTCCCCTTTGTCGCATGTCCGCAATATATCTCCGCACAACGGGACGGCCATCTCCAGCGGTACACACCAGGAGAGGGGGAACGTCACTTCATTGCCTTCTATGACCAACGAAGACATGACGCCGGTATGCTTGTCCGCTGCGAGAACGAAGTGCTGCTCGGCCGGCTCGTGTTCTTTCCACTGAACGAGAACCTTGCCGTTATTTCCGCCAGCTACGACCAGATCGACGTGATCGCCGTATGCGGCGTGAACCAGCGTGCGCGAGGTGCCGTTCAGCTGTGCGATCTCCTTTAATACCTCGTGCCAGGCGACATGCTTTTTCTCAAGGCCGCTTTCATCTGTATAAAGACGCCAGTCATTCAACATATTGTTTTGACTCCTTTTTCATCTGCTCGTACAAGTGGCAAGCTCATGTGATTCGTACTCATTGTACGCTTCTTCGCCGGGAAGCTCAACCCAAAACCTGAAACGCGATCAAACATGACATAGCCTGACGCTGCATGGTGTATCCTAACGAGGAAAGCTGTGCGGAAATCAATTCTTATAATACAAATCGGATTTAATACTTTTGCAATTGACAAACCGTATTTCCGCCACTAATATGAATCAGTGAAATTCAAACACACAAAGGGGAGCATCTACATGAAAAAGCTTCTTTTCTCCGCATTAATCTCAAGCATGTTACTGGGTATTGTAGGCTGCGGCACTTCCGGCTCCGGTTCGGCATCCCAGCCCAATAATGCCACACCTCCAGCTGACCAGACTGCTGCGCAAAGCCTTTTGGACAAAGTCAAGGCAGAGAAAAAGCTGGTGATCGGAACCGAGGGTACATACTCGCCGTTCACGTTCCACGATGCATCCGGCAAGCTGACCGGCTATGACGTCGAAGTCGTGACAGAAGTAGCGAAGCGCCTTGGAGTAGAGCCTGTGTTCCAGGAAACCCAGTGGGACGCGATGTTTGCAGGTCTCGATTCCAAACGCTTTGACGTGATCGCCAACCAGGTGGGCGTTCGTCCGGACCGCCAGGAAAAATACGATTTCTCCAAGCCTTACTCCTTCTCCCACGCGGTTCTGGTGACCAACAAAAGCAATACGACTGTGAAAGACTTCAAAGACATCAAAGGTCTGAAAGCAGCCCAATCGATGACCAGCAACTACGCAGACATGGCGCGGTCGAACGGTGCGGAAATCGTCGGCGTCGAAGGTTTCAACCAGGCAGTCGATTTGATCGCAACGAACCGTGCCGACGTCACGCTGAACGACAATCTCAGCGTCCTCGACTACCTGAAGCAAAAGCCGGACACGCCCATTCAGATCGTAGCCAAAAACGAGGAAGGTCAACCGTCTGCATTCATGTTCCGCAAAGGCAGCACCGATCTGGCAGATGCCATGAGCAAGGCGCTGGATGACATGCGTCAGGACGGAACGCTCAAGAAAATCTCGGAAAAATGGTTTGGCGAAGATATTTCGCAATAACCGATTGACAAAACCACACAACCCGACTACCATTTTCCTTATTTAATTCTCATCGGTTTAGTGGGGGTTGTATGATGAAAAAGCGTCTATTCTCTGTCGTTATTTCTACCCTTGTCTTCGCATTGGCGGGCTGCGGGGTTGCCACGACGAGCCAACCGAACGAAAATCAGGCAGCCGCCGCGCCTGCGCCAAAGGAACAAAACCTGCTGGAAAAGGTCAAAGCAGACGGCAAGCTGCTGATCGGCACGGAAGGCACTTACGCCCCGTTCACCTTTCACGACACAAACGGCAAACTGACCGGCTATGATGTGGAAGTCGTGACCGAGGTCGCCAAGCGGATCGGCGTTGAGCCGGTGTTCCAGGAGACGCAGTGGGATGCCATGTTCGCCGGGCTCGATTCCAAACGCTTTGACGTAATCGCCAATCAGGTGGGAATCCGTCCCGATCGCCAGGAAAAATACGATTTTTCCAAGCCCTACACCGTGTCCACCGCCGTGCTCGTCACGCACAAGGACAACACGACGGTAAAAGGCTTTGAAGACATCAAAGGCCTCAAAGCGGCGCAAACGCTCACGAGCAACCTCACCGACATCGCGAGGAAGCATGGTGCCGAGATCGTCGGGGTGGAAGGCTTCAACCAGGCGATCGACCTGCTCGTCTCCAAGCGTGTCGACATCACGATCAACGACGGTTTGTCGTTTCTCGACTTTCTGAAGCAGAAACCGGAGACGCCGATCAAAATTGTGGCGAAAGATCCAAATGTCGCGGAAAACGGCTTCATGTTCCGCAAAGGCAGCACCGAGCTGGTGGATGCCTTTAACAGCGCGCTGGACGAGATGAGAAAAGACGGCACGCTGAAAAAAATCTCCGAGAAATGGTTTGGTGCAGATGTCTCTCAGTAACTTTTTTGACAACCCGGAACGACTGGACCGTTGGATCACGATCGCGCAAAGCTCCTTTCTCCCTCTGGTGAAAGGAGCCTTGCTCTATTCTTTGACGCTGGCGATCGTCTCCTTTTTCTTCGGTCTGATTATTGCTATTGTAACGGCGCTTGCCCGGATCTCCGGCATCAAGCCGCTGGTCGCCATCGCGCGCGTCTATGTCTCGATCATTCGGGGAACGCCTTTACTCGTGCAGCTGTTCATCATTTTCTTCGGTCTGCCCAGCATCGGCATCATGATCGACCCGATTCCGTCCGCCATCATCGGTTTTTCTCTTAGTGTCGGCGCGTACTCCTCAGAAGTGGTCAGAGCCGCTATCTTGTCCATTCCGAAGGGGCAATGGGAAGCGTCCTACTCGATCGGGATGACGTACCGCCAAGCCTTGCAGCGGGTCATTCTCCCGCAGGCAGCCCGCGTGTCGGTGCCTCCCCTGTCCAACTCGTTCATCAGTCTGGTCAAGGACACATCGCTCGCCGCAGCCATCCTCGTACCCGAGATGTTCCGGAAGGCGCAGGAGATCGTGGCCTCCACCTATGAGCCGCTGCTGCTCTATATCGAGGCCGCGTTCATCTACTGGGTGATCTGCTTGCTCCTCTCGATCATACAGGATCGGCTGGAAAGCAGGCTGGATCGCTATGTATAGTAAAGCAGGTGAATTCAAATGATTGCCATTACGGACTTGCACAAGCAGTTTCACCAGCTGCACGTATTGAAAGGAATATCGCTGACCGTCGCCAAAGGCAAGGTCGTCGTCATCATCGGCCCGTCCGGCTCTGGCAAAACGACGCTTCTCCGCTGCCTGAACGTCCTGGAAACGCCGACGAGCGGCACAATCCGGATCGGAGAGGTCAAGCTGGATTTCTCCAAAAAAGTGGAACGCTCGCAGTTCCCCTTGCTACGCAAACAAACCGGCATGGTGTTTCAAAACTACAATCTGTTCCCGCACATGACGGCACTGGAAAATGTCATGGAGGGACCGGTCACGGTGAAAAAGGAAAGCAAGGAATCTGCCCGGGCAAAGGCTTCGGCACTGCTCGCCAAGGTCGGATTGGGCGACAAGCTGGATCACTACCCCGCCCAGCTCTCGGGCGGCCAGCAGCAACGGGTAGGAATCGCCCGCGCGCTAGCCATGGACCCCAAAGTCATGCTGTTTGACGAGCCGACGTCTGCGCTCGACCCCGAGCTGGTCGGCGAAGTGCTGAAGGTGATGAAGGAACTGGCACAAGAAGGCATGACCATGGTCATCGTCACCCACGAGATGGGCTTTGCCCGGGATGTCGCCGACGAGGTCATCTTCATGGATCAAGGGGTCATTGTAGAGCAAGGCCCTCCGGAGCAGCTGTTTGCCCAGCCTCGGGAAGAGCGCACCCGCCAGTTTTTGCAGCACTTGAAGCAGTAGCTTCCGCTATACAGGCGACAGAAAAAAGACTTTGTGTCGGCGAATCGGCACAAAGTCTTTTTGTCTTTCCCTCTCAGTCATCGCAAAAAGCAGCGATCAGAAGAATAATGAGGATGATCCACAGAAAACCGCCGTGACCAAAGCCGAATCCCACCGTATCTCTCCCCCTCTCCTCCCTATCTGACAGCCGCTGCCTTGCACAGCGAACCTATTTTCACAATATGACAACCCCAGTACTGCCGTATGGTTGCCTGTCTATCGAAAGCCCCATTTCAGAAAATTCGGGTGCTTGCCTGCTGGAAATTCAACACACACTTTATCCAGGCTCTACCGTTCCTTCACATCCGGCGCCTCTATTTGCATAAAAAAACGAGCCCTGCACTTCAGAGCTCGCTTCGGCCTATTCAAACCGGGTAAACTTTTTCTCGGCCGGCGTACGCGGCGCAGCTTTTGGTACGGAGTCCGGCTCAAAATAGCCGAGATGCAAAAAGCCCACGATCTTCTCGCCAGGCTGGACGCCCAGCACCTGATGAGCTTTCGGGTCCCAGTTGTGCGGATTGGTCTTCCAGACGACGCCGAGACCGCGCTCCCATGCCAGCAGCTGAAAGTTTTGGATCAAGGCACAGGTCGAGCTGAAATCTTCTTCCCACTGCTTCTGGCGCGGGTCCTCTTTCATAATGACGATCAGGTAGGCAGCCGGGGCGCTGAACAGCTGCCGGCGGTACTCGTGATGCTCGGGAGGATACACGGTCAGCATCCGTTCGATGAAAGCTCCCTTGTTTTCCGTCGGTACGAACAAAAAGCGCCAAGGCTCCCGCAAGCAGTGGTTCGGCGCGTAGACAGCGTCGTTGAGCAGCTCGAGGACAAGCTCTTCGGAGACAGGGTCCGGCTTGTAATCTTTTTTAATCGAGCGGCGCTCGCGAATGACTTTGGAGATGGACATGGATTCACCTTCTAGCAATCAATGTAACGAGATTTTATGATAATGGTTCTCATTTTCATATGTTATCGTTTCCTTGCGGCAAAATCAAGGGGCAGCGAACAAAAAAGAAGGAAGCCCAGGGCCTGACCAAACCAGGCCGCTGCTTCCTTCCTCTGAACCTTATTCCATCATCCGCACCAGCTTGCCCGACAGCAGCAGGAGGATCAGCCCCATCACGATCGCGAGCAGACCGATCAGGCCAAAAACCTCGAAGTAGCCGAGCGACTGGGTGAACGCCGCCAAATAGCCGCCGACAATATTGGCTACGCCGCTGCTTGCCAGCCATACGCCCATGAGCAGGGATGCGAGCTTGGCCGGCGCCAGTTTACTCACCATGGACAGCCCTACAGGTGACAGGAACAATTCGCCCAAGGTATGCAGAAAGTACGTCACGACGATGAACAGGATGTTCGACTGGACGACCACGTTGTTCTCATCGCTTCCGGTCTGCATCACTGCGATGAGCAGCACCATGTAGCCTATCCCAAGCAAAATCATCCCGAAGGACATCTTCACCGGAATGCTCAAATCTCCCCGCTTCGTCGCGGCGAGCTTGACCCAGAACGAAGAAAGGATCGGGGCCAGAATCACGATGAACAGCGGATTGAGCGACTGGAACCAGGAAGTCGGGACTTCCCAGCCGAACAAGCTCTTGTTCACGAACTTGTCCGCGTACAAAGTCAGCGAACTTCCCGCCTGCTCGAAGCCGGCCCAGAAAAAGATGACGAAGCACGTGATGATGACGATGACTGCCGTCCGCTGCTTTTCTTTCTTCGTCAAGGGAGCACGGGCTGCTTCGCTTCGGCTCGGCGAAGATGTCGGGGAAACCGCACCTGCTGCCGCTTTCCCGATGTCGCCCAGATACCGGTTGCCGAGGCCGTTGTAAATCGCCTGCCCGATCAACATGCCGACCGCCGCAGCCAAAAATCCGTAGCGAAAGCCGAAGTGGTCGACGCCGTCTACGCTCGTCTTGAACAAATCCTCTGCCAAGTAGCCGCACACCAGCGGAGCAAAGAAAGCACCGATGTTGATTCCCATGTAAAAAATGGTAAATGCCGCGTCTTTGCGGCTCGCATTGTTCGGGTACAGTTCCCCTACAAGCGTGGAAATATTCGGTTTGAAAAACCCGTTGCCAATAATGAGCAAGGCGAGTCCAAGGTAAAGCCCCGTCTTATTTGTGATGGCAAACAGCACGAAGTTACCCAAGGCCATCAAGAGACCCCCGATGGTGATTGCGCGTCTTCTGCCAATGAACCGGTCCGACAGATAGCCGCCTGCCAATGGCGTAAAGTAGACCGCTCCCGTGAAAAATCCGTAAATGCTCAACGCCGTGCTTTTCTCAAAGCCGAGACCCCCGCCAATCAGGGCAGTCGTCAGGTACAACGTCAACAGGGCGCGCATTCCGTAATAGCTGAAGCGCTCCCACATCTCCGTAAAAAACAACAGGTACAACCCTGGCGGATGCCGAACTTTGCCGTGCTGTGCTTGTTGAGATGCAGCCACATTTCATCGCTCCCAGCCAACGTGTAGTGAAGGTTGCTCCTGCAACACTCTCCAATACTATTTGTTCCCCCTGTAGTTTTCATTCTTTGCGCTATCGGGTCACGCTGCATGCTCTTGCCTGTTTTTGCGCAAAAAAATGCGTCCCCCCGGCAAATGGGAGACGCGCAGTCAATCCTTGTGCTGTCCTTCGCTTCTGGCTGGTGCAAGCAGGCCCAGTTCTGCTGCCAGCACCACGTACATCGCGTGCGACCAGAGCAGAGGCACTGCCGGAGTCCCTTCCTTTGCAACCCAGTAGCCGTAGGCATCCGGCGCGAGCAAATGCTCCTGGACTTGCTCAGGCAAGCCTGCCGGCAACCACTGTTCCTCGATCCAGCGAAAGATGTCCTCGGCTTCCGCCCTTCGCCCCGTGCGGACGTGGTACCAGCCGAGCCAGGCGGACAGGAGCGGCCACTGTCCACCCCCGTAGTACGTGTCCGTCGCATAGCGGTGAACACCTCGTCCTGCCAGAAGTTCCCGTTCGATCGCTGCCACGGTGCGCGCCATAAGCGGGTCGTCTGCCCCGACCAATCCGAAAGGCACCGCAATCCACAGCAGGCTGGCATCTACAGCGGGATTTCCGAGCGATTTCACAAACTTGCCGTCCGCCGTGCCGCTCTCGATGACGAACCTGCGGATGGAGCTGCCCAAGAACGTCAGCTCCGCAGCCCGCTGCGGCACATGCCCAGCGATCGCCGTCACTCCGCCGAAAATGGCGGCCATCGTAGCCGGATGCTGCCGGTCTCCCACTTCCTCCCAGCAATCATAGTTGGACAATTGCCAGCATGTCCGCAAATAATCGAGGGTCAGATCAATCGACGGACGCAGCTCCTGGACGAGTCCGTAGTCGCTGCTGAGGCGTACATGCTCGGCCAGCCCCCAAAGCCAGGTGCCGTAGCCGTCGAGCTGAAAGCTACCCCACTCACCCGCCACCTCGTCGCCGTCCACCGTATAACGCGTGTGCAAAAACTGCTCGTTCCCGCCCGTACTCCGGCCTGCCTGCACGGCGGCGATGGCCGCGCGCGCCTTGTCGGCATACTTGCGAATGACGCTGTCGCACCAGCGGTAAAAGCGGCGGGCGCTGTCGTGCTGTCCCGCGCGATTCATCGCGTAGGCAGTGAAGGTCCCGTCGCGCAGCCACGCATATTGGTATGGCCGAAAGTGCGGCGAAGCGATATAGGCTCCGCTCGCGGCCTGATGCTTCAGGATGATGCGCAAACTCTCGTCGATCCTGGCAGCCGTTGTCATTCTTGTTCCCCTCCTGCGAGACAAGCCTGCTCCATTCTCCCACGCAAAAGAAACCGTTACCATAGCATATGCAATTTTTCCTCGCTGACCCCAAGTCTTTGCCGTGGTTCTCCCGAATGGCCTGCGCTGTATCACTGGAAAAAAGCACCCCCTGCCGGCGTCGATCCGGCAAGGGGTGGCTAGTTGGTCATCTCGGTGTTGTCGGACAAATTCAGGAAATGCTGCAGCTCTTCGTAAAAAGCGGGGTTGCAGGCCATGACGCTGCTTTTTTGATCGAATGGCAGCGGCGAGCCCATCATGGTAGTGACTTTGCCCCCGGCCTCTTCGACGATGATGCGCCCGGCGCCGAAGTCCCATGGGTTCAGGGACATGCTCACGTAGCCGTCCAGCCGTCCTGCGGCGACGTACGACATTTCCAGGGCAGCGCTGCCGAGCAGGCGCATCCCCCGCACTTTTCCTGCCAGCTTTTTGACGATCTGGTCGATGCCCATCTGCTCGGCGCGCTTGTTCCAAAAGACGCTCGTGCACAGCAGCGCCTCCTCCAGCGTGACCACCTTTTCCAGCCGAAGCCTGCGCTCGTTGAGATACGCGCCCTCGCCTCGCGCGGCGTAAAACAGTTCATCCCGGGAAGGGTCATAAACGGCCCCGACCAGCCCCTCCCCTTTGTGATATACCGCGATGGACACGGAAAAGTTGATCTGCTGGTGGACAAAGTTACTCGTCCCGTCGATCGGATCGATGACCCACAGCGTATCGAAGCTGTGGTAATCCCCTTTGAACGTCCTTTCCTCGCCCAGGATGCCATGATCCGGAAAACGCTCGAGGATCATTTGAATGACGTGCTTTTCCACTTCTTTATCAACAGCCGTGACAAGATCGGAAGCAGACGTCTTGTATTCCACAGTAAACGGCTCTTTCATCCGCTTGAGACTCAGTTCTCCCGCCGAACGGGCGCACTGCAAGGCAAGCTCTTTCAACGCCGCCAGTGATGGTTGTGTCACACGTATCGCCACCCAAAACATGACTTTTCCATTAGTGTACCATACTTTACCTGCGGTTACACCACACCGAAACCATAGGTGCTTTTCATCCGCTTCTTGCGACGAAAGCCGCCACAGGCTCGCCTGTACATGAAAAAGAGGCCCGGCAGATTCGGGGCCTCTTGTTTTGCTTTCCTAGCAGCAGCGGTTCACGCCGCCTTTTTCGTAGCGCTCACGAAGCGCGTACATGTAGTACTCCCGCTCGGTCATGGGGAAAATGCCAGGCGCCGCGTGGGTCGCATACCAATGCTGCACGTAACGATCGTAGTCCGGCATGCCGAAGATCGTCTTGATCGCCGAGCTGGCTTTGCGCAAAGACTTGCGGATCGCCCTCCACTTGCGTCTCATGCCACGTGGTGACCTTTCCCGTCGATGATATTGCCTTTGGATGGCACATACGGCGATTCATACAGCGGGTACTGCTTGCCTCGCAAGATGTTGATCCACAGGCGCGCGCCGTCCAGGATGATGCCGATGGTGATGAGCATGAAGATCGCGCAGACCGCCGCGTCGATCTGGTCGTTCATGATCATCTTTTGCGCGGCCTCGAGCGTTTTTACACCTTTGGGCAGCCCGCCGGCATCGATCGCTTTTTGGAACGCGTCCGCATGCGCCAGGAAGCCGATTTTCGCATCCGGGTGGAACAGCTTTTGCCAGCCAGCCGTCAATGTCGCTGCGCTCAGCCAAGCCATCGGCACGAGCGTGACCCACGAGTAGGCGGCTTTGCCCATTTTGAAGATTATCGTCGTACCGACCGTAAAGGCAATCGCCGCGAGCATCTGGTTGGCGATCCCGAACAGCGGCCACAAGGTGTAAATACCCCCGAGCGGGTCCATAACCCCTTGCAGGAGGAAGTAGCCCCACCCGATGGAGATCAGACCCGAGCCGATCAGGTTGCCGGGCAGCCAGTTGGTCTCTTTCATTTTCGGGAAGACGTTGCCGAGCATGTCTTGCACCATGAACCGGCCTACGCGCGTTCCCGCGTCGATCGTCGTCAAAATGAAAACGGCCTCAAACAAAATCGCAAAGTGGTACCAGAACGCCATGAACGCTTTTCCGCCCAGGATGCCCGAGAAGATCGTCGCCATCCCGATTGCCAGCGACGGAGCGCCGCCTGTGCGGGAGAGCACGGTTTTTTCCTGGATGTCGTTGGCCAGCGCCGTCAACTGGTCCGGCGTGACGGTGAAGCCCCAGCTTGAGATAGTCGTCGCAGCGGCTGCCGCATCCGCGCCGATCACCGCACCCGGCGAGTTGATGGCGAAGTAGACGCCAGGCGTGAGCACACAGGCCGCAATCATCGCCATGATCGCCACAGCGGACTCCATCAGCATACCGCCGTAGCCGATGAGCGGAGCGTGCGATTCCTTGGCGATCATCTTCGGTGTCGTACCCGAGGAGACGAGGGCGTGGAAGCCGGACACTGCTCCGCAGGCGATGGTAATAAACAGGAACGGGAACAGATCCCCCGCAAACACGGGACCGGTGCCGTCGATGAACTTGGTCAAAGCCGGCATGTGCAGCGGCGGCAGCGTCAAAATGATACCGATGGCCAGCACGCCGATCGTCCCTACTTTCAGGAACGAGCTCAGGTAGTCACGCGGCGCCAGCAGGAGCCAGACTGGAAGCACGGAAGCGATGAAGCCGTACACGATAATCATCCAGGCGAGCTGTACTTTGGAGAACGTAAACGCCGGTCCCCATGTCGGCGAATGAGCGACCCCCTGGCCGATCCAGAGCGACAGGAACAGGAGAGCCAGACCGATGATGGAGCCCTCCAGCACCCTGCCCGGACGGATGTAGCGCATGTACAAGCCCATGAAAATCGCAATCGGCAGCGTCATGAAGATCGTGAAGGTCGCCCACGGAGAGTCCGCGAGAGCGTTTACAACAACCATCGCCAAGACCGCAATCAAAATGATCATGATCGCAATAATACCTATGAGAGCGAGGGCCCCGCCAAACGGACCGATTTCTTCCTTGGCGATCTGCCCCAGCGTTTTTCCGTTGCGGCGCATCGAACCGAACAGGATCACAAAGTCCTGCACGGCACCGCCGATGACCACCCCGACGATGATCCAGAGCGTCCCCGGCAAATATCCCATTTGGGCAGCCAGCGTCGGACCGACGAGCGGACCTGCCCCCGCGATCGCAGCGAAGTGATGGCCGAACAGAATCCATTTGTTCGTCGGCACGAAGTCTTTGCCGTCGTTGTTCACTTCCGCCGGAGTCGCGCGGTTGTCGTCCAGGCCCATGATTTTTTTCGCAATGAAGCGGCTGTAAAAACGATAAGCAACGGCATAAGTGCAAAAAGCAGCTGTCAGCAGCCAGAACGAGTTGACGGATTCGCCGCGAGACAGGGCAAGGATGCCGAATCCAACCGCGCCCAGCGCTGCGATCGCGCCCCAAATCAAGACGGAAAGAAGCCATTTCTTCATCTGATTCTCCTCCTTTTTTCATTTTTGAACAGGCTGATCGCCTTCCTAGAACGTATCACAGTGGAAACTTTCCAAAAATGCTTTGTGTCTGAAACGCACAAAATGCAACACGAATCGCACCATTTGCGCATGAATGTAAACGGATACATTTTCTTGAAGGAAACGGCCTGTCTCGCCTTCTTGCAGGCGCCCGGCCCTTCCATTTCCACCTTTCCCATTTCCGCCTTTCCCTGCGCTTTTGTTTTGCGTACAATAGACAGAGCGATCTTCATATGTTCCGGAAAGGATGATACTGGCATGGAAGAAAAAAAGGAAGCGCTCGTCCCTGAACTTGAAGAACTTCTGTACAAGTTTACGGAACTGCTGACAGGCGAGGCAACGCCCGACCGTGTAGAAATGGTGAAGGTATGGGCCCTGTACACCCATATGAGCAAAGTAATGCCCCCGCTCATCCAGCATTGGGCGAGTCAGCCGGAGCATGCAAAAGCACGCGGTCAGATCCGTGAAATCATCGAGACGATCAAGCAGCTGAATCAGGCGAAAAATCAGCAGCATTGAGCGCAGCACCGCGCATGGCACTGCTGCTGGCCGAAAAAGCTGCGGCTTTTGACCGTGAAAAAAGGGGCTGTCTCACAAGTCGATGTTTTGACCTGGAGACGCCCCGTTTTCCGTTCAAAAGCGTTGAAAAAGCAATGGTTTTCAATTTGGTGATCTTCGAGATTTTGGCCTTCCATCATCTTAGCGTGGAGGTGGCGGTGCAAAAAGGGGAAACCATTTCACAGGAAACAGCTGCACGCTAGAACCCGAGCCGCTTTTTCAGCTCCTTCGCGACGTTGCGGCTCACGGGAACCTCCGTCTGGCGGCAGTCCTGCATGACCAGATGGATCGATCCCTTGAACCACGGCACCAGCTCGGCCGTCTTGGTGAGATTGACGATGTAGGCCCGGTGCGTCCGAAAAAACTGCTTCGGGGACAGTCGGCTCTCCAGCTCCTGCAAGGTAAAGGAAGTGGAAAACTGCTCGGTTGCGGTGTAGATGCTGGCGTAGCGTCCTTCCAGCGTCGCATAGACGATTTCGTTCGGGTCGATCAGCATGATTTTGCCATTCTTTTCTACAGGAACCCGGCGCGGCTGCTGGTCAGCCAGGACGTTTTGCAGCAAGGTGTGCAACTGCTCCCCCAGGTTCGGTGCTGCCTGGGCCTGCGTCTCTCTGGTCCGCAGCATTTTCCGCACACGGTTCACCGTCTTTTCCAGCCGCGGCTCGCTGAACGGTTTGACGATGTAGTCGATCGCATCCGTCTCGAAGGCCCGCACTGCGTGAATTTCATAAGCGCTGGCGAAGATGATGACCGGCGGATTGACCATCGATTCGAGCAACTCCTGCCCCACATCCACCCCGTCCCTGTCCTGCAGATGGATGTCCAAAAAGACGGCATCCGGCTCGATCTGCAGGATGGATTCGAGCGCCTCTTCTCCGCTGCTCGCTTCTCCCGCGACCGAGACATCCGGAAACTGCTCCAGCAAATAACGAAGCTCCGCGCGGGCAGGCGCCTCGTCATCCACGATGAACACTTTGAACACTGGCCCTCACCCCCACCGGCATGGTTATGATACAGGTCGTTCCTTCAAAAGGAGCACTCTTGATCTCGATTCCGTACGGGCTGCCGTAGATAGATTGCAGCCTGCTCCTCACGTTGGACAAGCCAATCCCGGACAGACGGCGTCTGCCTTCGCGCTGCTTTTGCGGAGTTGCAAACGGGTCTGCCGGCATGCCGACACCGTCGTCTGCGACCGTCAGTTCCAACGTCCTGCTGTCCGTAAGCCGCGCCTTGATCAGGACCGTGCCCCCTTCTCGCTTGGGCAGCAGGCCGTGCTTGACGGCGTTCTCCACCAAAGGCTGCAAAATCAGCCCGGGAACGATCAAGCCTTCGACACCTTGCTCGATGTCGTACGTGACGTGCAGCTTTTCCCCGAAGCGGGCACGTTCGATCGCCAAATACGCCTCGATGTGCTCCAACTCCTCGGCCAGGCTGACGTATCCCCCGGAATCATGCAAATTGCGGCGGAAGTATTCCCCAAGGTGGATCAGCAGTTCGCGGGCCTGCTCCGGCCGGAAGCGGATGAACGAGACGATCGTGTTGAGCGCATTGAACAAAAAATGCGGGTTGATCTGCGCATGCAAAGCCTTGATTTCCGCATCCGCCAGCAGGCGCGACTGCTTTTCCAGCTCGGCCAGCTCCAACTGGGTGGAAATGAGGTTGCCCAATCCGCGTACCAGCTCCAGATCGACCGCCGACAGCTTGCGGGAGCGGTCCTGGTACAGCTTCAGCACGCCTGCCACCTCGCGCCTGCGCATCAGCGGCACGAGGATGGCGTAGCGCAGGGGACAGTTGGACTCCTTGCACCCGATTTCTTCGCGGTTGCGGGCGATCATCAGTTCCCGGGTGTCCAGGACCGCCTGCGTCGCTTTGGTCGTGATGCCTTCGCCCACTACGTGATGGGACGAACCAGCGCCGACATGTGCCAGCACATTCTTCGTGTCCGTGATCGCCACGGCAGCCACGCGGGTCGTCCGCAAAATTTCTTCTGCTACCATCCGCGCCGACTGAAAGTTCAGCCCTTCCCGCAAATACGACAAGGTCTTGTCTGCGACCTGCATGGTGCGCTGCGCCTGCAGAGCCCCGATCCGGTCCTCTTCTTTTTTCACCAGATCAATAATGATGACGAGAATGGAGATTCCCAGCGAATTGACGACAGACATCGGGATGCTGATCGTCTGGACGAGCGTCAGCGCATCGGCGTACGGCCGGGCGACGAGCAGGATGATCCCCATCTGCATCCACTCCGCAATAAACCCGACGATCAAGGCAGTCGTCCACCCGATCTCCTGATGGCGGTTGCGGCGAAACTGGTAGACTAATCCGGCGATCAAGCCTTCGCTGATGGTGGAAATGGCACAGGCCAGATCGGTAAAGCCCCCGAGCGAGTATCGGTGGATGCCGGCGATCAATCCGGTCAAAAGGCCCACCCACGGCCCGGCCAACAGCCCTGCTACGACCGTTCCGATCACCCGCGAGTTGGCGATGGCATCCTGATACCAGATGCCGTTGTATGTTCCAAAAATAGAGATAGCGGAGAAGATCACGACCATGACCGCCTTTTCCTTCCACGTCGCCTGCTGGTTCAAAATGCTGCGAAAAGCGCGAACACGCGTAAACAGGAGCGCCGTAACGATGAGGACAGCCGTCCGTTCAGCAAGCGGCATCATCAAAGCCATGTTCAAGCAATCATCCCCTCCACTAGAGCGTTACTCTCATTATCCATAGCGCCCGTTCCAATGGTCAAGATCATTGTCTGACAAGACAGAACCGTCTGTCAAAGAAACTATCCAAGATCAATATAAAACTCGACAACTGAAAAACCGAAGCCCGCAGCCATTTCAGGCACCTTGAAGATAAACTCGACACACACCAGGAAGTAATTGGCCTACTGTCAGCAAGGTCTATTGAGAGTGTAGCCCAATTGCGTGAAATGAAGCGTAGACTTGAACAGTAGAAAAGACCTGAAGTAAACCCCCAGGTCTTTTTTGTATGCTAAATATCACCTTTTTGAGGCTTATTTATTCCCTCTTTGACCATTCGCTCCATAGCGCCTTGGCACTTCCCGGCGATTATGGAGCGATCCGATTTAACACTGAACCGGGGGGCAAAAACGGGAAAGACTGCCACTCCCCTCGCTTGCTGCAGGCTACAGATTGCCCCGGCGCGCCTGCTCCCGCTCCAGCGCCTCGAACAGCGCCTTGAAGTTCCCGTTGCCGAAGCCGCGGGCGCCTTTGCGCTGGATGATTTCCACGAACAGCGTCGGGCGGTCGACGATCGGTTTGGAGAACAGTTGCAGCAAATAGCCTTCGTCATCGCGGTCCACCAGGACACCCAGCTTTTTCAGCACCTCGATGTCTTCGTCGATCTCACCGACCCGCTCCTTCAAGTCTTCATAGTACGTGTCCGGCACGGAGAGGAAATCCACGCCGTTGTCCTGCAGCTTGCTGACCGTGTCGATGATGTCGTTCGTCAAGATCGCGATGTGCTGGACGCCCGGCCCATGATAGAAGTCGAGGAATTCCTGGATTTGCGATTTGCGGCGCCCTTCTGCCGGCTCGTTGATCGGGAATTTGATCCGCCCCGTGCCGCTCTGCATCACTTTCGACATGAGGGCGGAATACTCGGTGGAAATGTCGTCATCGCTGAAGTTTTGCACCGCTGTAAAGCCCATCACTTTTTGGTAGTAGGACACCCACTCATCCATCACTTCCACGTTGCCGACGATGTGGTCGATGCCGATCAGCCCCGTTCCCGCGCTTTTCACGGGCGACTCGTAGGCGACAAAGCCAGGCAGGAACGGCCCGTTGTAGTTTTTCCGTTCAATAAAAGAGTGGACGTTATCGCCGTATGTCCCGATGATCGCCTTTTTGACCGTTCCGTGCTCATCGGTATATTCGGTCGGCTCCATGATCGGAATAGCTCCGCGCGACACCGCCTCGCGATACGCCTGCTCACAGTCTTCCACGCGCAGCGCCACGTCCTTGACGCCGTCCCCGTGCTTCTTCACGAAATCTGCGATAGGATGATCCGGCGTAAGTGCGCCGCTGATGACGAACGTCATGTGGTTTTGCTTCAGCACATACGATACCTTGTCGCGGGACCCGGTCTCCAGGCCGGCGTACGCGACAGCCTCGAAACCAAACGCTTTGGTAAAGTAGTGCATCATCTGCTTGGCATTACCCGCATAAAACTCCACATAGTCCCAGTCCTGTACAGGAAAAAAATCGGTGTTGCTCATTGCTACCCCTCCGCTTTGTTTTCGTATTATTCCTTCAATTGGGATTATTTTGCCGTTACTATGAGAGTACATTGGAAGCGCTTACTCGCGCAAGAACACCAAATACCGCGCAAACGCGCAAACGCTTTCATTTATTAAAGTACGCAATAGCGCTCATGCTTGCTACAATAAGGACAGATCAATCATGAAAGGGGTAGTCCTTCCGATGAACCCATGGAACCAAATGGCTGCCGAGCAGTGGGACCAGTTTGCCGCAGACTGGCATGCCAACAGCGACAACATGTGGGAGCGCGGCAGCCGCCGCACGATTCTGCCGCTTTTCCAGCGATACGTCCAGCCGGGCAACGGCCCCGTACTCGACGCAGGCTGCGGCGATGGCTTTGCGAGTTGCAAACTGGCCTCATCCGGTTATGAGGTACAGGGCATCGACATTGCCGGGGAAATGATCCGGCTCGCCCATGACCGGGCCAAAAACGCTGACTTGTCCATTCCGTTCCAGACCGGAGACATCAGCCGTCTCCCTTTTGCCGACGCGACCTTCGCGGGTATTCTCTCCATCAATGTCGTCGAATTCACCCCTTCTCCGCTGAAGGCTCTCCTGGAGCTGCGCCGCGTCCTGATGCCCGGCGGCACCCTCGTGCTCGGCATTTTGGGACCGACAGCAGGTCCGCGCGCGCACAGCTATCGCCGCCTGTACGAGGAAGCGACGATCCAGAACACGATGATGCCGTGGGAAGCGAAAAAGCTGGCTGCTGAAAACGGCTTTCGGCTGCTGGAGGAAGAACCTGTCTACAAGGAAGGGGTCACCCCGGACATCGCTGGCCGTTTGAGCGTAGAGCTGCGCGAGGCCGTCAGCTTTTTGACGCTGTTCGTCCTGCAAAAGGCAGAAGGATAACGGAAAGGCGGCCTCGCCCCGCGCAGATCAGACCGCGTTCGCGCAAGAAAAGGGCAGCTTCGGTGTCTACGCAGCGCAGACAACCGATGCTGCCCTTGTTCATTTGATCGTCAAGTAAGCCACTTTATTTTTCTCCATCCATGCCAGCTTGCTTGCCATCAGCTTCCCGATCGTCGGCTCTTCCATGCCGTGCAGCAGCTTGTAAAGCCGCTGCGTCTCCACCAAATCATTATACGTCAAGTACGGGTAATCCGTACGTCCGAAGGTTCCGTTCGGAAAATAGGCGTAGTGCAGATCGCCGCTGCTCACGATCCACCTGGACCCGAGATTGACGATTCCTCCCAGCATAATATCCGCGAGGTCTTTGTCTGTCGGATCGCCAAACTGCAAGTAACTGCTGTACAAGTAGTTGATCTCCGCCAGTTGGTGGTTGAGCGACACATGGGTGTTGGACTTTTTCCCGACCGTGGCATAATCGGCTACCAGCCAACCAGGGCGGGTACCCTCCACGACGTAATGGTTGCTTACGGCATGCTGCTGGAAAAAGAGCGTGTATCGCTTGGCCGCATCGCAAAACTCCCCTTCCTGGTACAAGGCGCAGCCCTTGAGCATCATGCCCGCCGCCCCTGTATTGAAGCGTGTGTCGTAAAAGCCTTCGGAGATGCCGTAGTCATTCTGCAGCCACTGGGAACGGGGCAGCGATTTCCAGTAGCCTTGCTGCTCCTGCTGCTTTAAGCTCGCCTTCAGCATGACGTACCCCATATCGAGCGCCGCCTTGCTCCCTCCCGTGTACAGGAAGGAGCGCAGCACGTAGTTTTCCGGGATGCGCCAGTAGGACGTCTCGGTGTACGGGACGTAGGTGGAAGGGCTTTTGTAGTAGTAGCCGTCATACAGCCACTTGGCCTGATCTGTCACATCGAGCGTCAGCCAGATCTGTTCCAGCGACTCCTTCCCCCAGATGACGAGCGGCTCAGCAGACTCCAGCGCCCACATTTCGCTGATAAGACCGGCTCGCATCGGCAAGCGCACCTGCAGCACATACCCGCCCGCTGTTTTCTTCACTTCGACGGGAGGCGCCAGTGTCAGCTTTTCGTCGATCGTCCCCTTGCCCAGTGCGGCGTAGACAATCGGCTTGCCCAGCCAGACCGATTTGTTCTCCGTCTCGAGAAATCCGGATGCAGCCGGGAGCACCCGCACGTCACGCAGACTGACCTGTGCCCAGTACGGCTGCTTGTTCGCCGCAACGGCCCGATAGCGAAACGTGGCGCTCTCCCCCTTGACGGGAATCGTTACGACGTACGGCTGCTGATTTTGCCCAGCGGTCACCTGGTGTATCCAGTACAAATCCCCGTCGCCAAACGCGAACTCCTGCTTCTTGTGGGTCCCTCCCTTGATCGCTTGCTTCGTCTCCCGCTCCACCGGCTTTGTCCACGAAATAGCTCCTGCTGCAGCGCTGGTCTGGCTCGACAACAACACGATGGAAGTAAACAGCATAACCAGAAAGAGAACAACCCGTACTTGTTTGATCATGGTATCCCCCTCTTTTTGCAGGCAAACCCCTTTATTGCCTGCAACATCCGATCATTCCACAGGCAAATTGCCCAAAGAAAAACCCCCTTTCCTGTAAGACTTTGGAAAGAGGGTTTTTGTTACATCTTGCCGCGTTTTCAATTAATCGAAAAAATATTTGGATAAAAGTGCCAGTATCAAAACAGCGGCGCTGTCGCCTAACCGATGCCGTTCCTTACTCCGATACGACTTTTTTCAAACCGGCATAGCTCTCCTGCAAAAGACGCTCTACCTGGCCTGCTTCCTTCACATGGCTGGCGAGATACTGATCCCACTCGTCCAGCAAATGAACGGCTTCTTCCACTTGTACCGAGACGGAGTCGGCAAACTGCCTTTGATGCTCGATAATTTGCATCACACCGTTGACTTCTACGCTCACTTCCTTGAAGGCTTGCACGATCCCTTCCATTTTCGCGGAAGCGTCCTTGCTCAAGGTCATTCCGTTCTTGATCGCCACTCCGCTCTTCCCGCTGTTCACCAGGGCTTCTTTCGTTTCTTCCTGGATTTTGCCGATCAGCTCGGCGATCGACTTGGTGGAATTGGCAGTCATTTCGGCCAGCTTGCGCACTTCATCCGCCACTACTGCAAAGCCCCGTCCTTGCTCGCCGGCGCGGGCTGCTTCGATCGCAGCATTGAGTGCCAGCAAGTTAGTCTGATTGGCAATGTCACTGATGACTTTGACGATGCTGGTAATTTGCGACGAGCTCTCTTCCAGGCGGCTCATGGTACGGGACGTATTGACAGATTCTTCTTCCAGAAGGCTCATGACCTGGACTACTTCGGTCATCGCGTCTCTTCCCGCTTCCGCTCGCTCCATAGACTGCTGGCAAATTGCCGTCAAGCGTTCGCCGCGCAAAGCAAGCTGGTTTGCGGACTCCTCATCACTCTCGTTGATGCTGTGGATTTTGCCTACGACTGTCTTCATCCGAGTCGCCAGCTCGGCGATATGCGCGTGCTCGGCGTTGACTTCCCGGTTGTCGGAGAGGATCGCGCCCATTTGCTCGTAGATGGCGCGCAATTCCTCCTTCAGCTCCTTCCGATTGTCCGGCTCCACAGTTGCAATGACCGCTGCTGCTGTCTCTTTTGCTGCTGAATCTTTCCCTTTTTTCCAGAACATGAAAGAGCCCCCTTGACTTGCGTCAGTTAGTCTTGGCGATGGGCAAAGCTGCGGGACTCCATGACTCCCGGATGCTGCTTTGCCAACGTCAGCAGGTTTTCCAAAAAGTAATAATGCCCTTCCAAAAGCTCTACGTCTTTACGCTCGAAGTGCTTCACCTGCAAATATTGCTGCATTTCCAGGGAGTAGCGCTCCAGCCTGTTGTGAAAATCGTTTGCCCGCAGCATTTGTTCTACTTCAGGGTACTCGGCCTTCAATCGGTTGATTTCGCTGTACACCCTGCTGCCTTCCAAAATCGTCTGGTACGCGATCCGCTCCAGGGAAGCGCCAAAAGCAGCTTCCTGCTCGGCACGTTCCTCGCGCAAAGCGGACAAGTACGTGATAAAATGGTAGACAGTCAAGAACAGCGGACCTAAAAAGAAAATGATCCCTGCTTTGTAGACATGCTGATTGGACAAGTTGCTGATGAGCAGGAACAAGTGAAACAATATCGCTCCCAGCCAGACGTAGATAATGACTTGGTGATTGATCTTCCCTGCTTTCTGTCCACGCGAAAAGACGAACGTAAGCCCCAGCAGATAAAAGGCGAGCAAGGTAAAGCTGGCCGAAAACAGCGCCATCTCCATTTCCTGCAGCCATTCTGCATCGGCGGGAATCTCGATCAGGATTTCAAAAGCGAGCACCAGCAGTGAGAAAAGCAACCCCATGATCCAAAACCGGCTGACCTCCGCGTCATTCCTCCGCCGGGAGCGGTATCGCTGTGCACGGGTTCCTTCCATAATGCTCTCACCTCATAATTTTATGATTCGCCACGATTCGCTCTTTTCCTCTCCCAATTGGCCAAATTCTGACAACGGAGGCTATTATGACACCAAAACTGCCAACAGCCTTTTCCGAACGCATGCGTACGCTGCTTGCTGACGAGTACGACGCGTTCACCGCATCTTACAGCCAGCCCGCCCTGTACGGTTTGCGGGTCAATCCGCTCAAAATCGACGTGGAGCGCTTCCTGGCACTCTCGCCCTTTCCCCTGGAGCCGATCGCCTGGTGCAAAAGCGGCTTCCGCTATCCGGATGGCGCCCGTCCAGGGAAGCACCCGTACCATGCGGCCGGCCTGTACTATTTGCAGGAGCCGAGTGCGATGTCGGCTGCGGAATGTCTGGGAGCACAGCCGGGAGAAACGATCCTCGACCTGTGCGCTGCTCCGGGAGGCAAGTCTACGCAGCTGGCCGCCGCCCTGAAGGGAAATGGTCTTCTCGTCGCCAATGAAATTCATCCCGTGCGCGCCCGCGCGCTGTCGGAAAATCTGGAGCGGTGCGGCGTTACCAACGCTATCGTCACCAACGAGACGCCGGAGCGGCTGATGGAGCGCTTCCCGCAATTTTTCGACCGGATTCTCGTAGACGCGCCTTGTTCGGGCGAAGGCATGTTCCGCAAGCTGCCCGAGGCGATCGCAGAATGGACACCGGAAAAAGTGGTCGAGTGCCATCGGATGCAGCTCGACATCCTCGATGCCGCCGCCGCCATGCTGAAGCCGGGCGGGACACTCGTATACTCCACCTGCACGTTCGCGCCGCTGGAAAACGAACAGTCGATGGCAGACTTCCTGGAGCGTCATCCGGAGTTTACCGTCATGGCGCTGCCGCATCCGGAGCATTTTTCTGCCGGACGTCCGGAGTGGGCGTCGTCTGGCGCAGCAGAGCTGGCCCAAACGGCTCGCCTGTGGCCCCACAAGCTGGCAGGCGAAGGACACTACCTTGCAAAGCTGCAAAAGAGCACGGACGAAGCGCCTCTGGCCGCACCGAAAAAGCGCAAGGAAAAGCGCGGGACAAAATCGGCTCCCGCCGGGCGAAAAGAGGCAATCGCGGCCTGGCGTCACTTTGCGAAAGAGGCGATCCCGCATTTGGCTCGGCGCCTGGACGACGACGCTGCCTTCCTCCTGTTTGGCGAGCAGCTCTACTACTCGCCCGCGCCTGAACTGGACATGGACGGGATCAAGGTGCTGCGCGTCGGCCTTCACCTGGGCACCGTCAAGAAGAACCGGCTGGAGCCCGCCCACGCGCTGGCGCTCGCCCTGCAAGCTGATGAGGCGGCCCGCACCGCCCCTTTTTCCGCAGACGCTCCTGACCTGCTGCGGTATTTGAAAGGAGAGGCGCTCAGCCGGGATGGCGAAAACGGCTGGACGCTGGTCACAGTCGACGGTTTTTCCCTTGGCTGGGGCAAGCAGGCTGACGGCCAGCTGAAGAACCACTACCCCAAAGGGTTGCGCTGGCTATAGATATACAGACCAAACCTCGAACAAATGCAAACAAGCCCACTGACCAGGTCGGTGGGCATTCTTTTTTCGCTTGTTATCGGTTGCGGCGCGGTTGGTTGTCGACGATGGTCAGCGAGCCGTTCTTGATATAGCGCAATATTTTCGAGACGGAGATGCCCGTCGCGTTGGCGATCTGCATGGCGTTGGAATTGGGGAAGCTGCGCACATAATTCCGAATCGCCCGGTATTCATCCAGGTCACTTTCCCCGCATACTCTGCACTTGTACTCGCCAGGGCTCATTTCACTGCCGCATTTCAAGCACGTATCGATCATCACTGCTTCTCCTCACACCTTGTCCCAGAGTTTTACGCGCAAAGGGCCTGTCTCTCTCTATTTTACCCATTTTTCTCCAGACGTAAAACTTCGATTTCAAAACCCCCAGCTGTTTTGCGCGAGCAGGCGGATGGCAAAGCCGATGAGGAACAGCCCGACGGCAAAATGGAGCCGCTGCAGCCAGACAGGTCGCAGCAACCGCGCCGCCTGCCTCCCCAGCACTGATACAGCGGTCAAAAACAGCAGCGTAGCCAGTACGCAGCCAGCGGCAAACGACAGCAAAACAGCCTTGTCTGCAAACGAGGGGTTCGACAGCAGCGAGCCGAACACTCCTGCCCAAAAAAGGATGGTCAGCGGGTTGGACATCGTCAGCACGACCCCGTACCCAAAACTGCCCAGCGCCTTGCCCCGCGCGCTATCCGTCACCAGCACCGCCGTATCCTGCGCCGCAGGCTCCTTTTGCAGCTGCATTTCCTGCTGCAGCGCGGGTTCTTTCTGCAACGCCCCCTCGTGCTGCGGCGCTTTTGTGCGCATGCTGCCGATCCCGAACCAGACGAGAGCCGCAGCTCCGCCAATGACAACGATGTTTTTTACTAGCGGAATTTGCAACAGGAGTGCAAGTCCCGTCATAGCCCCTGCCATGTACGCCGCGTCCACCAAGGCAACGCCTGCCGCCATCCACCACGCCTGCCGAAAACCGTGCGTCACGGAGCGCTCCAGGACGGCGAGACAGACCGGACCGACTGACAGCTGCAGCATCATGCCAAAGAGCAAGCCATCCCATAGCGCCATCGGTTCACAACTCCTCTTTCATGGTGGAGAGGACGATCATCGTGTTCGTCTTGACCACCCCTGCTATTTGCTTCACAGACAGATGCACCTGTCGGCTGATCTCGGAGCTGGACATCCTGCCGTTTTCCTTGAGCAGCCGTAATATCGCCTCGTCAATCCGATCCATTCGCACCGCCCCCTTTTTTTCCTTGATTATAGCAATTTATTTATTTGTTAAGAGACTTATCGGTGAAATCATTAAATTTTTAAGTAAATATTGTATTTTTCTAAAAATGTTTTGCAAAGACCGTCTTGTGAGAGGCTCGGTCGAAAAAAAGAAAGGGAGGTTTACGGCGAGCTTTGGCAGGCTGCGCGGGAAAGGGACGTAAAACTATGCGCGAAAAAACTGCCCGGATCTTTCCCAGACCCGGGCAGCTTTTGCACTTACTATCCTCTTGCTTTTCCTTTACCTGCGGTTGGTCGGAACGGCCGGCCTGCCGGACTCTTGCCAGGTTTGCCTGTGCCGCCACGTCCCGGTTTTGCGGCCGCAGCCGATTTGGCGGACTTGCCTGCCTTGCGCGCCGCAATCGCTTCGGCCCGCTTGCGGTTTTTCTCGTATTGCGCCTGGAGCTCTTCCAGTTCGCGCGCCAGCTTTTTCTTGTAGCCTGGCTTGACTTTCGTCTTCTTCTTGATCGCCTCACGGATCGGCGCAAATTCCTTGTCTTTTTCTTTTTGCTGTTCTTTCCTCTGCTGCTCGCGCAGAGCGATGAAGTGCGCCTCCCGCTCTTCTGCCCGCTTGCGGCGGCCCGCATCGAGATGGCGGCCGACCTCCAGAATTCTTTCCTCGATATCCGCCTTGGTCGTCTTGGCGAAACGTCCCATCAGGTTTTTCTGGCGCGGCGAGATGAGCGAGATCGCCTTTCCGGTTTGCCCTGCCCGTCCCGTCCGGCCGACGCGGTGGATGTAGCTCTCCACATCGTTTGGCAGGTCGTAGTTGATGACGTGCGTGACGCCTTCCACGTCCAGACCGCGCGCCGCGATATCGGTGGCGATCAAATACTGAAAGCGCATCTCGCGGAATTGCCGCATCAACTGCTCCCGTTTGTTTTGCGACAGATCACCGTACAGCGCTTGCGCCGCAAAGCCGTTCTCCTGCAGGCGAGCCGTCAGCTGCTGGACGCGCACCTGCGTATTCGCGAAGATGATCGTCAGGAACGGTCGCTCCTGCTCCAGCACATCCACGAGGGCGTCCGTCTTGTCACTCTGGTTGACGACGTAGTAGAACTGCTCGATGCGTTCCACCGTTTTTTGCTTGCCTTCGATCTTGATGTGCGGCGGCTGCTTCATAAAGCGATGCGCCAGCTTTTTCACCAGATCGGGCATCGTCGCCGAGAACAGCAGCACTTGCCGCTGCGACGGCGTATGGACGATGACCTGCTCGACATCTTCGAGGAAGCCCATTTCCATCATTTTGTCTGCTTCATCCAGCACGAGGGTCGAGATGCGTCCGAAGTGCAGAGAGCCGCGCTTCATATGGTCCAACACACGCCCTGGCGTACCGACGACGATGTGAACGGTCTCCTTGAGCTTGCTGAGCTGCCTGTCGATGTCCGTGCCGCCGTGCAGTGACAGAACGTTGACGTTCAAATACTTGCCGAGCTTCTCGGCTTCTTTTGCGATCTGGATGGACAGCTCCCGGGTCGGCGTGAGGATCAGCGCCTGGATGTCGCGCTTTCCTTCCTTCAGACCTTGGAGGATGGGCAGCATGAATGCCGCCGTTTTCCCCGTCCCGGTCTGTGCTTGTCCGATGACGTCCTTGCCCTCCAGAATGAGCGGAATCGCTTCTTCCTGAATGGCGGTTGGTTCTTTATAATACAGGTCTTGAATCCCTTGCATCAGCTCCGGTCGAAACCCAAAAGACGCAAACGATGTTGCCATAATATCCACTTCCTTTCAAAGCGGCCCGATTCGCCACACCAAAGACTGCATGGACAGTGGGGTGCAAAAAAACCGGCTGCCGTCACTCATATTCCTCCGGCGATGTTCCACGACGCCTGAATTCCTATCCTACCTATACTAAATGAGTCGATGCAAAAATACAACCTGGGGTTGGGCGCGAGCTTCGCTGTATAGCAAGAAGCTCTTCCACTACTCCCAGTCCTTTCCTTGCCCGCTTCCCACTCGTTCCTGTTCCTCATACTATGACCCGGCTTCTACATCCTAATCTTTCACCAATGGAATAACCCGCCAGCTCTAAGCCATTAGCAGAGCCTTGGCTGCACGTAAACTGGAAAACATTTCAGTAAACCAATATCTGAAAAAAAGAAGCGGACGCACCTCAAACGTTGGCGCGTTCCCGCTTCGGGGTTCCTTCTATTTTGCCAGTTCGTAAATGGCTTGGGCGTAAATGGCTGTGGCCTTGATGAGGTCCTCGATGTAAATGTACTCGTCCCGCTGGTGGGCGCTGTCGGGGCGGCCCGGGAAGAGGGGGCCAAAAGCGACGCCAACGTCGAGGGAGCGACCGTAGGTAGCTCCGCCGATGGCGATGATGTTCGCTTCTTCCCCGGTCTGTTCCGTATAGACGCGCTGCAAGGTCGTCACCAGCGGATGGTTCGGATCGACGCGGTGCGGGGGCAGGTGCTCGACGACTTCCAGCGCAAACGCTTCTTCGGCGGCGCGGGCTGCCAGGACAGCCGACCATTGTTCAAAAGAGACCGAATGCGGATAGCGAATGTTGAGACGAAAGACCGCTTCCCCTTCTGCCTGATACTCCAGCACACCCGTATTCAGCGTCAGCGGGCCCATTTCCTCGTCGTCGCAGGCGATACCCAGCGACTGGCCGTAATGCTGGCAGTACAGGTACTGATCTGCAAAGCGGACGTAGCTCATCGCGCGGTCATCGAGCGGGAGGGTGCGCAGGAAATGGATCAGCTCCGTGCCCGCATTCACGCCTTTTCCCGGGTCCATGCCGTGTACGGATACGCCTTCCATGCGCAGCACCACCTGTCCCTCCTGCTCTTCCGCACTGCCGATCAGCTGGTTGTCCGCCAAATACTGACGGTAGCTGGCAGCGATCTCCTGCGCACTTGAGCCGTGCAGGGCCAGAACGGCCTCGGCCTTGTCCGGCACCATGTTCATGCGCAGGCCGGACTGCAGCGACCGGAGCTGCAATTGCCCTGCTGCGCCCGCGGACGGCTTCGCCAATGTCCGATACGCCTCCAGTGTCTGGCGCAGCGTCAGATCCGTCAGCCCTTTTTCCGCGTAGATGAGCGGGAAGTCCGCGTCAGGCGTAAAACCCATCGTCGGCATTTCCTCGGAAGCAAAATATGTATTCACGCACTGCCAGCTGGATTCCTCATCGGTGCCAAAGATGAAACGCACGCGCCTGGAGAGAGGCAGTCCCAGCTCCTGTACGATTTTGGCGGCAAAAATGGCGGCCATCGTCGGGCCTTTGTCGTCGATCGCTCCCCGCGCCACGAGCTTGCCGTCGACGATCTCGGCAGCGAACGGCGGCGTGCTCCAGCCGTCTCCCTCCGGCACCACATCGACGTGGCTAAGAATGCCGATCAGCTCCTGCCCCTGTCCAAACTCTGCATGGGCCGCATAGCCGCGCACGTCTTTTACCGTCATGCCTGCCTTGGCGCACACATCGAGCGCGAAGTCCAGAGCGGCGCGAATGCCTTCGCCGAACGGCGCCCCTTCCCTTGCGCTCGCCGGGTCCAGCACGCTTTTGATCCGCAGGAAGGCCTGCGTCGCAGCGATCAGCTCCTCTTGTCGCTTGCGTGCTTCTTCGAGCCAATTAATGGTTGTCATCGTCGCCCTCTTCTCCTTCTTTCGCGCTCGTGTCTTCCATCGCGGCATCGACGTCGAGGTCCAGCTCCACGAGCGACAGCAAGGAATCCATCGGCACTTCTTTTTTCGTAAATTCCGCTTGCGCTTCCTTGATTTCTTCGCGGATGTTGTTCATTTCGCTGTCCAGCTTGTAAGAAGCCTTGGCTGCTTCAAACAGCCGCTGACGGATGTTGGATGGGATGATCCCTTCGTATTTGTAATTCAGTGAATGCTCAATGGTCGCCCAAAAATTCATCCCCAGTGTACGGATTTGAATTTCGACCGGAATCGTCACCTGTCCGCTCGCCATCATAATCGGATACTCCACCGCCAGATGGTAACCGCGGTATCCGCTTTCCTTTGGCGTCGTCACGTAATCCTTTTCCAGATAGACACGCATATCGCCGCGCTTGCGAATCATCTCCACTACGGCAGGAATGTCTTCGATAAACTGGCAAATAATCCGCACGCCGGCAATGTCCCGAATCTCCCAGCAGATGTTCTCGTCAATCGGGAATTGCAGACGGTTCGCCTTATTGTAGATACTCGGAATCGACTTGACCCTTCCCAAGGCAAACTCAATGGGAGAGTACTCCTTGCGCTTGCGCAGCTCGTTGCGGATGTTTTTAATTTTGACTTTGATTTCTTCTACAGCTTGCTCGAACGGCAGCAAATACAGTTCCCAGTCTAGTTTGTGCACGCTACGTCCCTCCGGCCTGAAACTCTCCTTCGTACTTATCATTCAACATTCCAGAGTAGTTATCCTTCCAAAATGGAAAAAGAGACGAGCTTTAGCCAGCCATTCCGCCAGCATTGCCCGTCCCTGCATGTTACTCTTCTGTCAATATAAAACGCGCCAGCGATCCGCGCAATTCCTCTGCCAACACGGCCAGCTGGTTTGCGGAATGAACGATCAGCTCCATAGCTGCGCTCTGTTCCTCGACAGCCGCCGAGATGCTCTGAACGCCTGCCGCAGCCTGCGCCGATGCGGACGAGACTTCCTCCGCGACGGCTACCACCTGTCTGGCATCCGGCGCCATCCGGTTGAACGCCTGCCGGACGCTCTCCATCTCCTGCGTGACGCGGAAAATGTTCTGCTCGATCCGCCGGAACATTTCACCAGACTGCCGGGCTGTCGCAAGTCCGTTGGCGGTCGTCTCGGAGCCTGCAGCCATCCGGGCGACAGCCGCCGCCGTATCCTGCTGCACGTCTCCGATCATCCGGGCAATTTGCAGCGCTGCTTCATTGGTGCCTTCAGACAGCTTGCGGACCTCGCCTGCGACAACCGCGAAGCCTTTGCCATGCTCGCCTGCACGCGCAGCCTCGATCGCGGCGTTGAGAGCGAGCAGGTTTGTCTGCCGGGCGATTTCCGAAATGACAGCGCTGATGCGCGAGATGTCCTGCGATTTTTTCTCCAGCTCATAGATGACTTCCGTAGCAGAAGCGACAGACCTGTTGATCTCCTCCATGCTGTCGATAACGGCCGTCACCGCCATTCTGCCAGCTTCCGTATGCCGCTTCATTTCCTGCGAGGACAGGGAGACTTGCTCCACGTTTTCCGTTACGCCTGCCACATCGTTCGTCAGGTCGACGGCAAGCTGCAATGTATGTCCCATTTTCTCCATCTGACTGTCTGCCGTGGCCGCCACCTGATCGACGACCTGGACGATTTGCTGGCTCGAGGACGCTATCTCGCTCGAGTTGCCGTGAATCTCGCGTACCGACTCCAGGACGGAAGACGACGCTTCCCGCACCTGCAACAAGATCCCCAGAAGCTGATCGCGCATGGACAAAAGCGACCGCGCCAGCTCTCCCAGCTCATCCCGCCGCCTCAGCAGCCACGCCGGAACCGGGGTAGAAAAATCTCCTTCGCCGATGCGTCCCGCCACTTGCAGCATGCCTCGGAACGAACGGCGCAGCCAGTTGGCCGTATACAAGGAAATTCCGACGATGACGACGAGCACCACTCCGTTGAAGATGACGATCGCCTTCATGATCCGGTCAGGTCCTCTGAGGATCTCCGTCATGTCCATTTCGGCGAGAATCGCCCAGGTCATTTTTCCAACCTTGACCTGATCGTATGCGACGAGGACGCGCTCTCCGCGATAGTCCACGCCCTCTTCCGTCCCTTTGAACTGCTGGGTCTGCAGCACCTGATCCACGATCGGCGTGTCCACTTTTTGAGAGAGCAGCGTCTCCTGCTCTTCACCCACCTGGGAGCGCATCAGTTTGTCGGTTCCTACCAGGTAGATCTTTCCGGTCTGACCCAACCCTTCCCGCTGGTTCAGCTGCCGGGAGATGTAATCCATCGACACCTCTACCGCCAGCTGACCGATGATATAGCCGTTCTCGAAGATCGGTGTGGAAATGAACACGTGAGGCACGTTCCCGGACGGTTCATACGGACTTAAATCAGACATCTCCGTGCTCTGGCCTTTGAATGCCTTTTGCACGGTTTGCCCCAACGCGGAATTCGCATACTTGCCGTCCAGCAGGTTCGTGCCAAGGTCTTCCTGCTTCTTCGTCTCATAGATGATTTCGCCCTTGTCATTGATCAGGTAGGAGTTGGAAAAGCCGTAGCGCGCCACCTCCATCATCAGTTCCTTGGTGCGTGAAAATTCAATCTCCTGATAAGCCGAAGAATCCGGCCCCTGCTCCCACACCTGGCGAAATTCGGACAAAGCCGAGATAACCGTACTTGACGCAGCAAGTGTGTCCAGGTTGCGGGAACGCTCGCGAAAGTAATTTTCCACCTGCTCCTTGCGGCTGTTGCGCAATGCCTCCAAAGTCGCCTTGCTGCTGCCGAGCAACTCCTGTTTGGACTCCGTATATGCAAAAACGCCAGCTGAGGTCAACGGCACGATCCCGGCCAACAACAGCAAAATCAGTATGCGTGCCCCAAGCTTCATGTGTAAGCCCCCCAATAACAATCTCTGTCTCTGGTAATACGTCCATTCTATTTATTATAGTTAAGAATATAGTACCAGAAAAGAAAATAGGAAGGCTATACCAAAGTATTATTTTGTCTCAAAAATCATCGCGATTTCGTCGCACATCGGCAACTTGGAACAGTTGATGCAATCCTTCCAGGTCTTTTGCGGCAACGTTTCCTTCGCCACAACCCAAAATCCGCATTTTTCAAAGAACTCTTTCTGGTAGGTCAACGCCAGAACCCGCTTGATCCCCAGGTTGCGGCATTCTTCGACGAGATGGAGGACGAGGTGCTTGCCGACTCCCATTCCTTTTGCCTTTTCGGAGATGGCCAGGGAGCGAATTTCCGCAAGGTCTTCCCACAAAATGTGCAGACCTGCCACCCCGACAACGTTATCCCCGTCATGCGCGACGACAAACGATTGCAGATGCTCCAGAAAAGAAAGTTTCGTTCGCGGCAGCATCAAACCTTGTTGTGCATATTCATTAACGATTTCCAACATGGCATCGACGTCTTTCGTAGTTGCCTGACGTACAGTCAGCGCTTTTGCTACACTCATTTTACACTCCTCCACCCCATGCTCTTCCGGCTTGGTACGGTATAATAAATATTCATTATTGTATATAAATATACAATCGACTTTGGCAGAAGTCTATCCCTTTTTCTCACGTTGCCCCCATGAATTCGCGGATAAATTCTTTTGCCTGTATCGATTGTGCTATAATCAACCTTATTACACGAGGAGGTGTCTTCTTTATTGACGACTCGACGAGAAAGAAAAAAACGGGAAACTCGGGAAAAAATCTTTAACGCTGCCATCAAGCTGTTCAAGCAGCACGGTTTTGAGGGCACCACCATCGACATGATCTCCGAAGAAGCGGACGTTGCCCGCGGAACGATTTTTTTGCATTTCACGTCCAAAGAAGCCATCCTCGCCAACTGGGGCTATGAACGTCTGCACGAAATAGAGGAACGCCGCGAAGAGTGGGATTACGGCGACGACTGCAAGGCGAAAGTTCTGCGGATTTACAAAATCATGAACGAAGTGACAATCACGAACTTCGATTTCATAAAAGTCGTGGTGGAATCCTCGATGAAGCATCGCAGCGTGCTGGAAAATGAAAAAAACGTCTACTTCGAGCTGCGACAGCTGTTTGCCGACCTGATCGAAGAAGCGCAGGAAAAAAAGCAGCTCAAGAGCAAATTCAACCCGCTGGTCGCTGCCAACATGCTCGAAAACATTTATTACAATGCGCTGTATGACTGGGTGCGCAGCGAAGGAGCCTGGGCACTGGAAGAAATCATGGAAGAGAAGGTCTCCATCGTATTTGAAGGGCTGGTCGTGGAATCATCCTAGCGGCCAGCCTTTCTTCACGCATGCTGCATACAATCGCGAACGCGGTCCACGCCTCCAGCCACACCAACACGATACCGCCCCGCAATTTCCATTCCCTCCCGTCCAGACCAGCTCCGTCACTTGCGGCAACTGTCCAATCGCCCCCCGCCGTTCATCGCTTCCCATATCCTGATTGACGCAGAGCTTGCCGGTGCCTATATACTGGCAAAGCCGAGGTTTGCCTTGCGGTGACCTCTGTATTTCCCTATGATGTAGGTAGCTTGTTTGAAGACCTTGGAGGTAATGACATACACATGCGAAATGCTATCTGTCGTGAAGATATTGAGCTCTTGGCTCCTGCAGGCAACTGGGACTGTCTGAAAGCCGCCGTTGCCAACGGAGCCGATGCCATCTATTTCGGAGTCGAAAAGTTCAATGCGCGCGCCCGTGCGGAGAACTTCCATATGGCTGAATTGCCAGAGATCATGGAGTACTTGCACATGTACGGAGTCAAAGGGTTTTTGACCTTTAATATTCTCGTGTTTGAAAACGAGCTGGAGGATGCGCGCGAGCTGATCGACGCCTGTATTCACGCCGGAGTCGATGCCGTCATCGTGCAGGACCTTGGACTCGTGAAGCTGATCCGGGAAATTTCGCCTGACTTCCCGATCCACGGCTCCACCCAGATGACCATTACGTCACCGGAAGCTGTCGAGTTCACCAAGCCGTTTGACCTCGAGCGCGTCGTACTGGGACGGGAAAACTCGCTCAAGGAAATCAGAAAGATCGGAGAAAAAGCGAAGCTCCCGATGGAAGTATTCGTCCACGGCGCACTGTGCGTCTCCTACTCGGGCCAATGCCTGACCTCGGAAATGTGGGGCGGCCGTTCCGCCAACCGCGGCGAATGTGCGCAGGCTTGCCGCTTGCCGTACGACCTGATCGTGGACGGGGTGCAAAAGGAAATGGGCAATATCGCCTACCTGCTCTCTCCGAAAGATTTGGCGGCCATCGACCTGGTGCCGGAGCTGATCGAGGCAGGCGTCACTTCCTTTAAGATCGAAGGCCGTCTCAAATCGCCCGAATACGTAGCCAACGTCGTCAGCAAATACCGCGCCGCGATCGACCGCTACTTCGACGGTGTGGATGCCAAACCGTCAGCAGATGAGATCCGCGAGCTGCAGCAGAGCTTCTCCCGCGGCTTCACGCACGGCTTTTTGGAAGGGACGAACAACAAAAAGCTGGTCGACGGCTCCTTCCCGAAAAGCCGTGGCGTGTTCCTCGGCACCGTCAAGAAAGTGCTGCCTTCTGCCGTGCTCGTCGAGATTTGTTCTCCGGTCAAGCGTGGAGACGGAATCGTGTTTGACGCCGGCGACCCGACGCAAAAGGAAGAGGGCGGGCGCATCTACGATATCCTCTCCCGCAGCAAGAAGGTCGAAGGGGAAGTGTCCAAAGGGCTGTATGAAATCGTCATGGGCCGCAACGACGTGAACTTGAAGCGGCTGAACGCTGGCGACCGCGTCTGGAAGACCAGCGATCCCGAGCTGGACAAACGTCTGCGAAAAACGTTCGAGACCGATAAACCGTACCGTACCTTCCCGCTCTCCGTGCATGTGAGCGGCAAGCTGGGCGAGAAGCTGCAAGTCACCTTCGTCGACAAGCTGGCCTCCCACGCCGTCGCCATCTCTTCGGAAATGAATCTGGAAGCGGCCTTGAAGCGTCCCCTCACGCCCGAGCTGCTCCACGATCAGCTGAGCAGGCTCGGCGGAAGCATTTTCCGCCTCGATGCCGCCGACCTGACCGTCGATCTCGCCGGGGACCTGATCGTACCTGTCAGCGAACTGAACAGAATCCGCCGCGATGCAGTGGAACAGCTCGTGTTCCTGCGCTCCAAGCCGCCTGTATACCGCCACCGGGACGTCAACGTATACGCGGATGTGCCTGTCCGCGAGCAGGTGGAAAAGCCGCTGCTGACAGTCCTTTGCCGCTCCCTGGAGCAACTGGAGGCAGCCGCGCAGACCGATGCAGATTTCCTGTACGCCGACTTTGAATTTGTGAAGCAGTATCCGGAAGGCGTGAAGCTGGCGCACAAATACGGCAAAAAGATCGGGATCGCGACCATGCGCATCCACATGCCTGACGAGAACGGCGTGCTGGCGCTGATCGCCAAAAGCAACCCGGATGCGATCCTCGTCCGCAATACCGGCGCTCTCTACTATTACCTGTCGCGCCGCGATGAAATCAACATTCCGTTGATCGGCGACTTTTCGCTCAACGTGGCGAACCACAAGACCGTGGATTTGTTCCTGGAAGCCGGACTGTCCCGCGTGACGCCGTCCTACGACCTGAACATCCAGCAGATGATCGACTTGCTCAGCCACTCCAACGCCGCCAGCATGGAGCTGGTCATCCATCAGCACATGCCGATGTTCCATACCGAGCACTGCGTCTACTGCACGTTCCTGAGCGAAGGCACGGACCATACGAACTGCGGGACGCCGTGTGAAACGTCGCGCGTCTCCCTGAAGGACCGCGTCGGCTTCTCCCATCCGGTCCGCGTCGATACTGGCTGCCGCAATACGGTGTACAACGCCATCGACCAGTCCGGAGCCGAGTATTTGCAGGAATTCCGCTCGCTGCATGTAGGCAGCTACCGCATCGAATTCCTCGAAGAAGATCCGCAGCGGGTAAAGGAAGTCATCAGCCTGTATCGCCAGGCGCTGCGCGGAGAAGTCAGCGGCACACACGTCTGGCGCACCCTGAAGGCGACCAACCAGCTGGGCGTCACACGCGGCCAGCTGACCAAATAACAACCGACGAGGGGAGAACGATCCAATGGCTGATCTGAACCAACCGACTGCAGAAAATCTGGCTGTCCTGATCGAGGGCATCAAGGCCAGGCTGAATATGGCCAACACCGCGGTCATGCGCCCGGAAGACTTTGACCTTACGCATTACGACGACTTGCTCTACCTGTACAACATGGTCCAGAAGAAAACGGCATTCGGCATCAATGAAATGACGGCCATCGTCGAGGAACTCGGAGCTATGCGCAAGAAAAAATAGCCCGTGGTCCTCTCGCTGCACGTAGGTAACGGAAAACGAAAGCAGGGCTGTCCAAAAAGGGCAAAAATGCGAACAGCACCTTGAACGGCAAAAGGGGCGTCTCCAAGTCGAAAAATCGACTTTTGAGACAGCCCCCTCTTTATTTAGGCTGGCAACGCATGTCTGGACCGTATTGGGCCGTTTGCGGGACGGCTACGAAGGTTGCACCGCTCCTTTTTTCGCCTGCACCTTGTTCTCCCGCTGACGGGGATTGCGCAGGAAAAAGGCGAGCACCAGCGCGATGATCGCAAATACGGTCGCGATCATGAAGGCATCGTTCGTCCCCATCACCATCCCCTGCAAGGATGCCATCCCTACCTGCTCCTGGTCGGCCGGATTGATCTGGTTCTCCCGAATGATAGTGGACGTATGTGCCGCGCTTTTCGTCGTCATGATGGTCACGAACAGGGAAGTTCCGAGCGCGCCGCCAATGGCGTTGATCGTGTTGGACATCGCCGTCCCGTGCGGGTTCAGGCGCAGCGGCAAGGAGTTCAGTCCCGATGTCATCACCGGCATCATGAGCATCGACAGTCCGAACATGCGGACGGTGTAGAGCGAAATCAGATAGCCGTAGCTGGTTTGCAGGCTCAGTTTGGTAAAGCCGAACGTCGTGATGATGGTAATAATCAGCCCGGTGATGGCCAGTCCCCGACCGCCGAACTTGTCGAACAGCCGCCCTGTAATCGGCGACATGATCCCCATGAGGATACTGCCTGGCAGCATCAATAGCCCCGATTGCACCGGCGTAAAGTGCAGAATGTTTTGCACGTAGATCGGCAGCAGGATCATCCCCGAAAAAAGCGTCATGTTGACCATCAGGCTGATCAGGATCGCCAAGGTGTACGTCGGCGTCCGGAAGATGCGGAACTCGAGCATCGCATGATCGATAGTCAACTGCCGCCAGACGAACACAGCCAGGCTGATACAGCCGATCAGCAGCGTCATGATGACTTCGCCGCTCTCCCACCCTTTGGACCCTGCCGTACTGAAGCCATAGAGCAAGCCGCCGAAGCCGACTGTGGAAAATACGACGCCCCACACATCCAGGCGCGGATTCCCGGTTTCCGTCACGTTCTTCAAGACAAAGGAGGAAATGATGAGGACGATGAGCGCAATCGGCAGCACGATGAAAAACAGCACCCGCCATGAATAATGCTCGATGACCCAGCCGGACAAGGTCGGACCGATCGCCGGAGCAAACACCATGGCTATCCCGACCACCCCCATCGCCGATCCCCGCTTTTCCATCGGAAACAGGTTGAAAATAACGTTGGTCATCAGCGGCATGACGATCCCTGCCCCTGCCGCCTGAATGACCCGTCCGATCAGCATTACGGAAAAGACAGGTGCGAGCCCGCAGGTGAGCGTGCCGAGCGAGAACAGCGTCATCGAAGCGATAAACAACTGCCGCGTCGTAAACTTTTCCATCATAAAAGCAGTGGTCGGGATGAGCACGCCGTTGACCAGCATGTAGATGGTAATGAGCCATTGGGCAGTTGATGTATGGATGTGAAATTGGTCCATCAATCTGGGCAGCGCGACATTCAGCAGCGTCTGGTTCAGCAATGCTGCGAAGGCCCCTGCAATGATGACGCCGAGAATCGTCCCTCTGCGCACGTCCTGTTTCACCGGGTGGTTTCCGTTAGCCATTCGACCTAGCTCCTTCGTTCCTTTTGGATGGAATCATGTGTTCCGGATTATTATGTCATCGATCCGTATATGCCATTCCAGCCAAAAGAAAAAGCCCGGAGCGGTCTGGCGCAGCCGGGCGCGTCAGGCTTGTTCGTATTTTTTCACGGCGATGACGGCATTGTGTCCGCCGAAGCCAAACGAATTGGAGATGCCGATGCGTTTGCACAGCACAGCAAAAACAGCCTGACCGCAAATGGCCAGGCTGCTTGCTTTCCATGCTTCTCTTTTTTTCTCTAGTGATTCACGATGCCGACTCGCGCTTCCGCTGTCGCCTGCACACCCGTCTCCTCGCAGCCCTCTTTCCACAAGAGGTAGCGGATACTGTCTGCGAGCGCTTCCCAGCTGGCTTCGATGACGTTGGTGGAGACGCCGACCGTGCTCCATTTTTCTCCGTTGCAGGACGACTCGATCAGCACGCGCACTTTGGCTGCCGTCGCTCCGTTCTCGTCCAGCACGCGCACCTTGTAGTCGGTAAGCTGCATGTTCGCGATACAGGGGTAGTACGTCTCCAGCGCCTTGCGCAGCGCATTGTCCAGCGCATTGACCGGACCGTTGCCATCTGCGGCCGTGTGCACGGTCTCCCCGTTGATCGTCAGCTTGACCATCGCTTCGGAAGTAATGGCCCGCGCTGCTGCCTTTTCCATCCATATTTTGAAGGAATCGAGGGTGAACAGGTTTTTCAGCTTGCCCGCCGCCGACAAGAGCATCAAGGTAAGCGAAGCCTCCGCCCCTTCGTACTGATAGCCCTGAAATTCGCGCTCCTTGATCTGCGCGATAATCTGGCGCGCTTCCTCGCGATCGAGCGACAAATCGATGTCCAGCTCCTCCATCTTCGCCAGCAAATTGCTCTGTCCCGCCAGCTCCGAGACGAGAACGCGGCGAACATTTCCGATGTTCTCCGGCTCGATGTGCTCGTAGGTCTTCGGATCGCGCAAGACGGCACTGACGTGGATGCCGCCTTTGTGCGCAAACGCGCTGTGCCCGACGAACGGCTGGTTATTCGGCAGCGTCATGTTGGCGATCTCCGCGACGAAGCGGGAGAGCTGCGTCAGCTCCTGCAGCTGCTCACTGCTCACACAGCGGTAGCCGAGCTTCAGCTGGAGGTTCGGAATGACAGAGATGAGGTTGACGTTTCCGCAGCGCTCCCCGATCCCGTTGATCGTTCCCTGCACCTGCTTGGCCCCTGCCTGAATCGCGGCAAGCGCATTGGCGACGGCTACACCGCTGTCGTTGTGCGGGTGAATCCCGACTGGCGTCTGCAGGCGCTGCGTGACGCTTTTGACGATGTCGTAAATTTCTGTCGGGAGGCTTCCCCCGTTCGTATCACAGAGGACGATCCAGTCCGCGCCTGCTTCTTCTGCGGCTTCCAGCACGCGCAGCGCATAGCGCGGATTGGCTTTGTAGCCGTCGAAGAAATGCTCGGCCAAAAAGAGGGTCGTCATCCCGTTTTCTTTGAGAAAAGTGACGGAGTCGGCGACCATCCGCAAGTTCTCTTCCAGTGTCGTCTTCAAGGCGTCGGTTACATGCAAGTCCCACGACTTCCCGAAAATGGCCGCTGCCTTCACGCCGCTGGCAACCAGCGCCCGCAGGTTGTCGTCGTCCGAGGCAGCCACATTCGGTCGACAGGTGCTGCCAAAAGCCGTTACTTTCGCATGCTGGAGCGGAATCTCCCGGATTCGCTCAAAAAACGCCATGTCCTTCGGGTTGCTTCCCGGCCACCCGCCTTCGATAAAATCAATACCAAACTGATCCAGCCTCCGCGCGATCTTTATCTTGTCTTCCACCGACAGGCTGATTCCCTCACCCTGCGTACCATCTCGCAGGGTCGTATCGTACAGATACACCTTGCTCTCCATGTCTCCACCCATTTCCTTTATTTATCTGAATAGTCTAACCATTTGAATCTTTCGATGCTAACCAGTATACCATAGCAAAAATGCGATTAGAACTCGGGCTGGTATAGGTTTTTTCTATACACGCATAGGAAGAATGTACGAAACTGTCCGCTCGATCGCTTCCTCCACCTGCGGGGGCCTGCCTATGCCGCTTTCGTCTTGCGTGGGAAAGAAAAGAAGACAGGAGCGGCACACATGGCCTGCTCCTGTCTCATTCCGCCTGCCTGAGCTGACCGCTGTCCTCCTCTTGCTTCAGCAAGTACAAGGCGTACTCCAGCGGCCTGCGCACGGCCAGGCGATAGCGATTGTGCTGCCCCAATTGGCGGAAGATGTCCCGCCCAGGCTTGGGATTGATTTCAATAATCCAGAGCCTTCCTTCCACATCGATGCCGACATCGAAGCCGAACTCCATCATCGGGCCGAAATGCTCCTCGATGCGCTCCACCGTCCGCAGGGCGAGCTCTTTGCATTCGAGAATGATTCGCTCTGCCTCCGCTGCTCCGAACCGCTCCGTCAAAAAACGGGCGGCAGACAGCGCCTTGCCCCCGCCGTGCAAATTGGACGTCGAGGAGTGCAGCGCGCCCATGCGCAGTCCCATCCCGGTCAATCTCCAGTGGCCGCTGCCGTCCTTTTGGGCGAGCAGCCGGGCGTCTACGACTCGTTTCGGCACCAGCTCAAGCGCTAGGCCCTGCTGCAAAAAAAACTGCTCGTTGCCGTGTTTTTCCTGCTCCATCCACTGCTCCAGCCGCCTGCACAACTCTTTCATGGTAGAGAGCTTCTCGCTGCTCTTTGCCTGCAGCTTGGTACGACCGTGCAGCCGGTAACCATTGCGCGTCCGTTCCACCCGCAATATGCTGCGCCCGCCAGATCCGTTGGTCGGCTTCAGATACAAAAGGCGATGGTTCCGCAGCAGGGAGGCCAGATTGTCTCTGGAATACGGCAATGTCTCCGGCAGCCAGCGCGCAAGCAACGGGTCTTGCGACAGCACCTGGTGCACCTGAAATTTATTGGTGAAGCGGCTGTTGGCGTAGCGAAACCAGTTTTGCCTGCGAAAAGGCAGGTACAGGCTGTGCTTCGGCAGCGGATAGTAGCGATACCGGTCGATCACGATGTCGGGCCACCCGTACCACTCGCTCTTCCAGCCCGCCCCGGCAGGTACAAAACCGCGAATCCTGCGCTCCGCAAAGCGGACATCCTGCGGTCCAAACAAAAATACTTCCGCGCCCAGTTCGCGTCCTTCGATGACGAGCCTGCGCAAATAAACAGGCTCGGTAAATCCAGCGTCTCCTCGGTAGGTCAGTATGCCAATCCGTTTTTTCACCGGCGGCAAGCCTCCTTCGTATACGACTGCCTCGTTCCCTCGTCTTAGTTTATGGCCGCAGGCAGCAAAAAGCGCCTTCGTCCCGACTGGGCGAAAGCGCATATCGCGGGCAAGACTAGCCCTGATGAAGCTCCAGGTAGCGCAAGGCCGTTCGCCCCAGCAGCTCGCCGGCGATCAGCATGGCGTCTTCGTCGATATCAAAGCGCGGATGGTGGTGCGGATAGTTGGCGAGCTTGTCCGGATTGCCGGCCCCGACGAACAAATAGGCACCCGGCACCTTTTCCAGGTAGTAGGAAAAGTCTTCTCCGCCCATCAACGGCTTCATCGGCTCCACGCGCTCTGCGCCAAACGCCGCGACCGCCGCCTCGCGGGCAATCGCCGCTTCCTTCTCGCTGTTGATGACGGCCGGATAGCCGCGCTCATAGAGGACGCGCGCGCTGCCTCCGAGCATGGCAGCCGTCCCTTCTGCGATCTCGATGAGCCGCTGCTCCGCGCGATCGCGCACATCCGGCAAAAATGTGCGCACGGTTCCCGTGAGTCGGCAGGTGTCCGCGATGATGTTGTTGTTGTCGCCGCCGTTAAACGTCCCGACGGTCACGACGACGCTCGCCAGCGGACTGATGTTGCGGCTTGCGATCGTCTGCAGGTTTCCGACGATTTGCGAGCCGATCACAATGGAGTCGACCGTCTCTTCCGGAACGGCGCCGTGACCCCCGCGTCCCTTGACCTCGATGACGAAATCATCCGTGTTGGCCATGATCGGTCCGGCACTGATGTACACCTTGCCTACAGGCAGCATCGACCAGAGATGGACGCCGAATACAGCATCGACCCCGTCGACAGCCCCGTCCGCCGCCATCTGGATGGCACCCCCGGGCGACTCCTCCTCCGCATGCTGGAACAAAAAGCGAATTTCCCCGGCAAACTGGTCGCGGCGAGGGGCGAGCACGCTCGCCAGACCCAACAGCTGGGAGGTGTGCGCATCGTGCCCGCAAGCGTGCATCACGCCCGGCACTTTGGACTTGTACGCCACTTCCTTTTGGTCCTGGATAGGCAGGGCGTCGAAGTCGGCGCGCAGGGCGACGGCAGCGCCTGGACGGCTTCCCCGCAGCACGCCCACGACGCCGCGCCCGCCTACTCCCGTACGTACCTCGTCAAAATTCAATCCCCGTAAAATTTCCGCGATGAGCGCAGGCGTCTTTTCTTCCTGAAAGGACAGCTCCGGATACTGGTGCAAATGGCGTCTCCAGCTGATGATCTGCGGCTCCATCTCTTTCAGCAGCTGCTTCAGTTCCTCTTGTAAGCCCATGGTTCTTCTCTCCTTCACGTGCGTTTGCGCCGGACCTTTGTCTTCGCACTTTTTCCTGTCCTGGCTGCTAAGCTAACGCTGGCTTGTCCCAGCGATTCTGTCGTACACGTAAAACGTATGCGGATACCGGTTTTTCTCGTCCACGACGCCTTCCCGCTTGTCCACCAGAGCAAACGCTTCGCGGTCCCACGCCGGGAAGAACGTATCGCCTTCCGTCTCCAGATCGATTTCTGTGACGTACAACCTGTCCGCTACGTCGAGAAACTGCTTGTAAATCTTTGCTCCGCCAAAAATGATGACATCGCCCAGTTCCAGCACCTCTTGCTTCGTGTGGACGACATCGACTCCCTCCGGATGAAAATCGCGGTTGCGCGTCAGCACGACATTGCGCCGGTTCGGCAGCGGTCTGCCCAGCGACTCGAACGTCTTGCGCCCCATCACGATCGTCTTGCCGGTCGTCAAAGCCTTGACATGCGCGAGGTCGGCGGGAAGATGCCACGGCATGGTCCCGTCCTTGCCGATCACCTGATTCCGGGCATAGGCGACGAGCAGGCTGATCATACGGCCACCTCTCCTTTGATGTGAGGATGGGATTCGTAGCCGATGACTTCGATGTCTTCGTACGTGAAGTCAAAGATCGATTTGACTTCCGGATTGAGCCAAAGCTTCGGCAGCAGCTTCGGTTCGCGGCCAAGCTGCAGCTTGACCTGCTCCACGTGGTTCAGATACAGGTGCGCGTCGCCCAGAGTATGCACGAAATCTCCCGGTTCAAGCCCCGTGACGTGCGCGATCATGTGCGTCAGCAAGGCGTAGCTGGCGATGTTAAACGGCACGCCAAGGAACGTATCGCCGCTGCGCTGGTACAGCTGACAGGACAGCTTGCCGTTCGCCACGTAAAACTGGAACAACAGGTGGCACGGGGGCAAGGCCATCTCATCCAGCTCGGCGGGATTCCAGGCACTCACAATCAGGCGGCGGGAATCCGGATTACGCTTGATCTCGTCTATGACCCACTGGATCTGGTCGACCGTTTTCCCGTCCCGTCCGGCAAAGGAACGCCATTGCTTGCCGTACACCGGCCCGAGATCGCCGTTTTCGTCCGCCCACTCGTTCCAGATGCGGACGCCGTTCTCCTGCAGGTAGCGGATATTCGTATCGCCGGACAAAAACCACAGCAGCTCGTGAAAGATCGACTTCGTGTGCAGCTTCTTGGTCGTCACGAGCGGAAAGCCCTCACTTAGGTCAAAGCGCATCTGATGCCCGAACACGCTGATCGTCCCCGTGCCCGTCCGGTCTTCCTTGGTGACGCCTTCCTCGAGAATGCGCCGGCACAAGTCCAAATATTGTTTCATGGTATCATCCTTTCATTCTCATCTATCGTACCTATTCTGGCCGGAATTGAAAAGGTCTGTGCGGAATTGAAAAGGTGGGAAATGCCGCCGCGGGAAGCCGGGGTTCAGCTGCAAGCACAACAAAGACGCCGCCGATTTTTCAAAAGATCGAGCGGCGTCTGGATGATCGCCTGTAAGAACCGTGATGCTTTCGCTTATACTCCTTTGCGCGCTACGTTAGCCGCCTGCAGGCCGCGCTGCCCGTTCACGATTTCAAATGTGACCTGCTCGCCTTCCTCCAGATTGCGATACCCGGTGCCTGTGATCGCGGAATAGTGGACAAAGACGTCTGGTCCCCCGTCCCGCTCGATAAACCCGTAACCTTTTTCTTTACTGAACCATTTTACTTTCCCTTGAATCATTGCATTTCCTCCCTGTAATCAGTGCAGCGCATACGCTTACCCTATCATATGCGGATGCGCAGAAATAGGAGATACGTTACAATAAATAAAGTGTGCAACAAAGGCAAGCAGGAAGGAAGTGAATATCCGATGCGAAAAGCGTGGATTGTGGGGTGCGCGCTGCTGCTCACCGCTTGCTCCGACCTATCCGAAGGCGTACAGACTGCCAAGCAGGCCGTCGAGACGGGCAAGCAGGCAATCGAGGTGGGTAAGCAAGCTGTCGAAACCGGCAAGCAGCTGGCTGAATCGGAGGTCGCCCAGCAATTGAAGGCTTACCTCCAGCAAAAATACGATTCCTCGGAACAACTGCGCAAAGCTATGTTCAGCGGAGATGGACAGCTACTGGCAGAGGAATTGAAAAAGACAGAGTTGGCCAGCTTCAGCTTCTACAAATCTGACCTGTTCGGCGTGGAATACACGGGTCAACTGAGCGCTGACGGTTCGTTGAAGGTACTCAAGCACGACCTGAAAAACTCAGGCACCCAGCCGACTGTTATCAAGGAATTCAGGGTCACGTTGGATAGCAGCGGGCAAATACAGGTTCAATAGAAAATGGCGAAAACAGGCTTGCAGAAATATTCTGCAGGCTTTTTCAAAGGGCATTTTTCATGCCGAAGCAGCCGCGCCGAACCACGCCTCGGCCAAAATTCGCACTCCCTCGTCCAGATCCGCTTCTTCCACGCCGCCGAAGCCGACGATGATGCGCGGCAGCAGATCAACCGGTCGCTCCGCCCAGCTGCGCCCGCTCGCGTATACCCTGACCCCGGCAGCGAGTGCCTGCTCGATCAGCTCGTCCTCGCTCCTTTCCGTCTCTACTTCCAGCAACATGTGCAGGCCAACCGAGTGACTGAGCACGCGGACAGCCTGCGGCATGTGCGTGTGGATCGCTTTCAGCAGCAAGTCGTGCTTGCGATGATACAGCGTCCGCATCTTGCGCACGTGCTTGTCCCAGTGGCCCTTCTGCATGAACAACTGCATCGTCCGCTGCAAATGGCGACAGACAGGCGACGGATACGCCGTATAGGAGGACAAATAGCGCTGCAGCAGCGCGGCGGGCAGCACCGTGTAGTCCATGCGCAAGGCGGGAGAGAAGGCTTTGGAGAAATTGCCGATGTACACGACCGTTCCATCCCGGTCCATTCCTTGCAGCGACGGCGTCGGCTTTACGTTGTAGCGGAATTCACCGTCGTAGTCGTTCTCGATGACGATGCCCCCCACGCGCCTTGCCCATTGCAGGAGCTGATGGCGCTTGGCGACCGGCAAGACCATCCCGTGCGGATATTGATGGGCCGGCGTCGTGTAGACGACCGTCGCCCCGCTTTTCTCCAGGCTTTCGATCGACAGCCCGTCCTCCTGAAGCGGCACCGACACGACCGTAAAGCCGTGGTGCACGAACACTACGCGCGCGTCGGCATATCCCGGCTCTTCCATGGCGACTACGCGATGCCGGTCTGCCAATAGCAGGCACAAAAAGCTAAGTGCCTGCTGCAAACCCGTGCCGATCACAATCTGCTCCGGCGCACATTGAAGCGTGCGCACCCGGCGCAAGTAGCCTGCCAACACTTGCCGCAGCTCCCACTCCCCCTGCCTGTCTCCGTAAAAGGAGAAATCATCCGCGTATTTGTCCATGGCCTCGAGCATGCAGGTACGCCATTCCCGGTACGGAAACGCGCGGGTGTCGATGACAGAGCCGTGAAAGTTGTAGCGTACGTCCTCCCGGTTATCCCTGCCGTCTGGCAGAGCCGGGAGCAGAGATGCTGCCGACAAATCCTCCGGCTCGACCCACACCTCGATCTCTGCGGCGAAAAATCCGCTTCGCTCCCGACTCGTGATGTAGCCCTCGGTGAGCAGCTGCTGATAGGCCGCCTCTACCGTGATCTTGCCCACCCCGCTCAACTTGGCCAGCTGCCGGATCGACGGCAATCGCTGTCCCGCCGCGATCGTCCCTCCCTGGATCGCCAAACTGATCTGCCGGTACAGCTGCTGATAGAGCGGCTCTTTTCCTGAAAAGTCCAGAACTGGAGTAAAATCCATCTGCAATCTCTCCTTCTGTACCTATGCAAACAAATCATTTTGTATCTATGAACAGGAACAGTTTTTTCATAGAGTAATCATAGCAAATGGTTATACAGGAAGGGAGATACAATATGCACATTTATTTGCAAGGCAAGAAAGTCGTGCTGCGCGACCTCCGCCCCGAAGATATCGACGCCATCTACATGTGGAAGTACGAAGCAGAAGACAGGGAGCATCTGAACTGGAACGGGCCTTACAAGCCGCTCGATCCCCTCACCCGCGAAGAGCATCAGGCGCTGCCGCGATATCAGGAAGCGCTGTCCCTCGTGGGCACCGACCTCCCCCGAACTGAGCTGGTCATCGAAATCGACGGCGAGCTTCGCGGAGTCGTCGGACGTTACTGGGTAGACCAGGTGACGAACTGGTTCGAGATCGGCATCGCCATATTCGACTCCCGGTACTGGTCCAACGGCTACGGCAGCGAAGCCTTCCAGATGTGGATCGACTATCTGTTTACCCACATGGACACTGTGCGCCTGGGCATCGCCACGTGGTCCGGAAACGAGCGGATGATCAAACTGGCGGCTCGCTGCGGGATGCAGGTAGAAGCGCGTGTGCGAAAAGCGCGGATCGTGCGCGGAGAATACTACGACTCCATCAAGATGGGAATGCTCAGGGAAGAATGGGAGGCTTTGCGCGAGGGACGTCCGGAGCCTTTGCAGAAGCTGAATTTCTAGCGCTGTGCCTGTCCTCGGCGGAAGGAAGCGGGCAGCCACACAAAAAGGGGCTGCCTCAAAAGTCGGTTTTTGACTTGGAGACGCCCCTTATGCCGTTCACAATCGTTCATAAATCAATGCTTTCAATTTGGTGATTTTCGCAGTTCTGCCCAGCAGCAACTGCTCATGTGCCTTCAGCTTTTGCGAATGGAAATCTTCAGATCCACATCTTCTCCGCTGTCTTTGGCGGTCAGGATCACTGCTTCGTCGTCCACGTCAATGTCGTAGGCGGAGCCGATCTCGTCATTGTCTGCGAGCGCATCCGCCAGCTTGTCGGCGATGTCCTCTGCCGAATCGTCTTCATCGACGCTGATTTTCACCGTTTCGTCGATGTGATCATCTTTCACGGAAACGGTGTACGTCCCGTCGGAGGAGGCGTCTGACGTGACGGCAATTTTCCATGATTCTGCTGCAGCGCTGCCGTCTTTGGAGCCTTTGGCAACGAGCGTATCTATGCCCAGCTCGTTCAGAGCGCTCCCCGTAAATTTGAGAGAAGGAACTTCATCTGTCGGACTGTTGACTGTTTCAAACACAAAGCGTTTGTGGTCGTCGTCATAGGAGACCTCCACGCGATCTTCATCGAGGGCGCTGGCAATTGCATTCTCCAACTCGTCGGCGACTTCCCCGCCATCGTCCTGGGTGCCGTCGATTTCATCGAGCTCGACAGAGACTGCAGCTTCCCCGTTCACCGATACGTACAGCGTCAGACCGGACAGATCCGGCGTGCTGTCGCTGACGCGGCTGCCCGTTTTCACCGCCTCGGCAAACTCATCCCCGTCCTCGCCGTCCGAGAGCTTTTCGATCTTGAAGGAAACGTCCTTGTCATTGTCTACCTGTCCGATCTTGCCGAGCAAGCGGTTGACGAACACGGCCATCTCCGCGCGCGTGACCGGCTTATTCGGCTTGAACGTCTTGTCTTCGTAGCCTGCTACCAGCGATTGCAGCAGCGCATACGACAGATACTCCCGCTCGGCAGAAGACAGGGACGCAATATCGCCGAAGTACAGGTTGTCCTCGTCGACCGCGCCGATTTCGCCGCCCAGCGCGTTCACCAGCAGTTTGACGACGAACAGCCGCGTCGCCGGTTTGTTCGGCTGGAACTCCCTGGAGTCCACGATGTGATTGACCATCGCCAGCTTGACGGTCGTTTGCGCCCAATCAGGGACGTCCTTCCAGTCATAGCGGTCGTTGCTCGTCAGCAGATCGCGATTTTGACTCAGCAGATTGATGACCATCGTCAACGCTTCGAGCTGGGTGACTGGCTTGTTCGGGCGGAAGGTATGGTCGGGATAGCCTTTGATGATCGCTTTGTCCACCATGCGCTTCACGGTCTGTTCCGCCCAGTGCTTCTGCAGATCGGTAAAGCCGAAATAGCGCGGCGCCGTCTTCCATTGCTGGAAGCTGCCCTTCCCGCCCGGTTTATGATCATTTCCATTCCCATTGTTGTACCCTTTGGCGCTTGCTGCTGACCCAAACGACACCGTCAGCGCCCCTGCCAGAACGGTCGGCAAAATCTTCTGTCTCCAGTTGTTCATGCTAGTTCCTCCTCAACCGTAATAGGTGCTCAGAAATAGCAGACGGACGTTGGAGAAAAGAAGTTGCAAATATTCCGAGATTTTTTCAGGCAGCGAAAAAAAGACGCCCGGGATTTTTCCCCGAGCGTCTTGCCATATCCGAATCATGCTTATTGCAGCTCTGTCGCTACGCGATCCAGCTTGCCCTGCAGCTCGTCCAGATCGACTTTCATATCGAGCGCCGCGAACAGACCGGTGAAGTAGGCATTTACCTGCTCCGCCACGCGGGCGCGTTCGGTGCTGACCAGCTCTGCAAACAGGCTGGAGAATTGGCCGGCCAGTTGATCGTTGCCTGCCGCCACGTAGCTTGCGACCGGCTCCTGCATCCGTTTTTCCAGCTCTTCGCGGACTTTCAGCTTGCCGTCCTGCTCAAAAAAGTCTTTGGTGTTTTTAAACAGAGCCAATGCCGGTTGGAATGCCGACGGCACGACTGGCAGCTCCTCTGCAAAGTTCAAAGTCTCCACCTGGCGCTGCTGGTACGGCGCCAGCGTCAAGCCGCTCGCAAAGGCTTGCACGTCGCGCTGCCATTGGGAGACCAGCGTATCTCCCTGCTTGTTGACGAATTTCTCCAGGCGGAGCGTCGTCGCCCGCAGCTCCTGTGCCAGGTCGTAGCTGATCGAGCGCAGCAGATCCGTCAGGCACCCTTGGAGAGCCTGCTTCATGTTGCGGCCGTCGTCCTTGAGCACAGACGAGTTGAAGGCGACGTTGAACAGCTCGTTAAATCGGAAGAACAGGCGCTGCTTGACGTAGTGGAGCAGCTCCTCCCGCTCCTTGGCCAGATCCCGCTCGTAGGAAGCCGTCGCGAGCGATTCTACCGCGGCCAGCGCAGCTGCCTGTGCCTCGCTCGCCGCCTGTCTGCGCGCCAGGCGCTCGCTCTCGCCGGACTGCGCCATGCGCATGAATTCGCCCAGCGTCTGGTGAGCGCGGCGAATTTCGCCAAGGGCGGCATTGACGGCGATCTGCGTCAGCTCCTCGATGGTAAACTTCAGGAACTCTGCCTCGAAGTTCGCCATGCCGGACAGCTTGAACGCTTCTTCTGCCGGCATCAGCTCGGCGCCCTCCGGCGTTTGCGTCCGCTGGCGGTACACCTTTTCAGCCGAAGATGCGAGCTTGCCTTTTTCATGCATGCGCGCCAGCAAGGCGGTCTGGCTGGATACCGGATAAATGCGCGGCAGACGGATGCCGCACGTCAGCAGGTTTTTCTCCACGTGCGCGATGACGCCCTTCAGCTCGTCCTCGGTAGCGGCCAAATCCGCCGCGTTGACAATGAAGAACATTTTGTCCATCTCGAACGTATCCTTCACGCGGCCCATCTGCAGCAAAAACTCGCGGTCAGCCTGGGAGAAGGCGTGGTTGTAATACGTGACGAACAGGACAGCATCCGCATTTTTCATGTATTCAAAGGCGACGCCGGTATGGCGGGCGTTGATGGAGTCCGCTCCGGGGGTGTCTACCAGCACGATGCCCTGATCGGTCAGCGGACAAGCGTAAAACAGCTCGATGTACTCCGCGAAGCAGGCCTTTTCTTCCTTGGCGACAAAGCCTTTGAAAGCCTGCATGTCGACGAGCAGCTCGCCGCCGAGATGCGCCTCCATCTCCCCGAGACCTTTCGTGACCGCTTTCAGGAAGGTGTAGTGCGGTTTGGCGGTCGGCGGAATTTGCGCCACGTCGATTTTGCCAAGCTCGGCCAACGCCGCTTCCAAGCCGGACGCAGACAAGCCGAAAACCGCCAGGGAGCGCAGGACGTCCTGCTCGATTGCCTCTCTCGTCTTGAGCACGACGCGGACCGTTCCGTGCGGGTACTCCTGTGTCGGCGGCATGATTTTGTTGATCGCAGCCGTAGTCGGGTTGGGGGAGACCGGCAGTACCATATCTCCCATCAGCGCGTTCGCAAAGGACGATTTCCCCGCGCTGAACGCCCCGAACAGGGCAACGGTAAAGCGATTGGCCTCGAGGCGGTCGGCCCGCTCGAGCATTGCTTGTGCCTGCGCCTGCATCCCGGGCACGGCGGCGATTTCTTCACTTGTGCGGCGCAGACGCCCTGCAGCCGCAAACAGTTTTTCTTTCAGTTGATTCATGAGGCCTGTTCTCCTTTTTGCATGATCGCCTGCAGCTGTTCCCGTGCAGCCTGTTCACCTGCTGCCAGTTCAGCCAGCTTCGCGTGCACCGCTGCCAATTCGCGCAGGACGGCCAGACGCGCCTGCAGCTCTCCGCTCTCCGCCTGTACCTGCTGCCCCAGGCGCGAGACGATTTGTTCGATAAAGCCGAGCCCTGCGCGGCGATACTCCAGCTTGATGCCGTTGGCGAGGTCGTTGCAGTAGTTCATCACGTATTCCCGCGATTGGGCGCCATCCTTGATGTGCGAAGCCAAAAACTCCGGTGTGATCTTGATCTCTGTCGCATGGACGGCCGCGTGGTACTCCTCGTCGCGGATATTGTACGCCTGCAGCTGCTTGCCCATCAGTTCCTTGAAGTGGAAGTCCAGATTGCCTGCCACTTTTTCGCGCAGGTCGGCCAGCAAGGCTTCTTCCCTGCGCGCGCGCTCTTCCTCCGTCTTTTTGCCGGCGAACAGGAAGCCGAGCTTGAATCCGGGCTTTTTGCTTTCCAGGTAGCTCTGTGCCGCTTCGTTCGTGCTGAAATAGGTCAGCCGCGCGTTGTCCAGCAGCACGCCGAGTTCCTTCTCCATATTCCGGCGCGCTTCTTCCGCCCGGTTCTCCAGAGCGGCAGCCTCCGCTTCCACCTCCTTCAGCGCTTCCTGGACCGCCGCCGCGTCGCGCTGATCCAGATCGGCAACCTCGATCCCGTCGAGCCGGCTTTCCCATTCCTGACGCAATCTCTCATTCGCGCGCTTCAGCACCTGGACGTGCTCGTCGATCAAATGCTCGGCGGCGCTGCGCACGCTCTGTCCGACCAGCTCTTCCCGTCCCTCGATCAGACGAGAAAGCATGGCTTTGAACTCGTCGTACTGGTTTTCCGGATGATCCGGCTCGGCCAGGGACGTGTAGAAAATGCCGTCCGGACGGATGTTCCAGTTCGCGAACGCTTCCTCTACGCTTTCCTTGTAGCTGTCGAAATCCAGTTCAAAGTCGAGGTGCTTGTCGATCATGTTCACGACAAGATAGACCGGCTTTCCACGGTCTTTCAACGTTTTTGTGAAGTTGAAATTTTCTTCTGCCTGGACGTGATTGTAGTCCATCATGTAGATGATGACGTCCGCGAGATGCAAGGCGGATTCCGTCGCGATCTTGTGGGCGGCGTCCGTCGAGTCGATTCCCGGCGTATCGAGCAGGCTGGAGTATTCGTCGAGGAACGTCCCCGGGTAGGAGACCTCTACAGACTCCACCGTATCGCCGTCTACCGCGAACTGCTTGAGCTTTTCCATCTCCGTGTCGGGATCGAAAGTAAGCACGCCGCTGTTCATCGTGTACACGCGCGCCGCTTTCTCGCCGCCGCGAATCTTGACCACATTGGCACTGGTCGGAATCGGATTGGAGGGAAGCAGGTTCACCCCCAGCAGCGTGTTGATCATCGTCGATTTCCCTGCGGAAAAATGGCCGCAGAACGCAATGTTCAATTCTGCGTGTTTGGTTTTGTTCGCCAATTGCAGCAATTTGGACGGGGTCGTCGCATCCCCGTGTTCTTTCATCCGTTCAGCTAGTTCTTCCCATGTATGAGCAAGCCGGGCGAAATCTGTCTCCCGAACCATTACCTGACTCTGAAGCACTTGCCTACCACCCTCTCCATGTTGTTGCTTCTTCTCTCTAGTACCACTCTATTCTACCATGCCGAATGTACCACACCTGCTCTGCCAGTTCAATTCTTTGCGCGAAAGTTTCCCGGTGGAACTTTCATCCGGATGTTTTTTATTCTTGCTGAAATGTAGTTGAAATGAAAAAAGTGAGAAACAGGTTTTTCACGCTGTTTCCCACCTTAAAACAAAAACCATATGTATAGATTGCAGGTGCCGGTAGAGGGACTTGAACCCCCACGGTTTCCCTCACGATTTTGAGTCGCGCGCGTCTGCCAATTCCGCCATACCGGCACGATTGCAAATATGTTTCTGGTCGGGAAGACAGGATTTGAACCTGCGACCTCTTGGTCCCGAACCAAGCGCTCTACCAAGCTGAGCCACTTCCCGATTGTTTACGCTGGACACTTCAAAACCAGTATGCATCGCTGCCATCTCTGTTGGAGCATAATGGCGTGCCCTGAGAGATTCGAACTCCCGACCTTTTGATTCGTAGTCAAACGCTCTATCCAGCTGAGCTAAGGGCACATATTCGACAAAATCTGCGGCACTTACCAACACAAAGATAATATACACGGAATTGCCGGCAAAATCAAGAGCAAATTTTAATTTTCCAGGTCACTCTCTGAATCGTGCGCACACCTCCGGGAAGATACGTTTCCCCCGGCGCGCGCTTTTCATTCAAAAAAATGATCGATGCTTATTTCCTTTTCAAAAACGTTTTGCGAATACTCCCCTTACACGGCGCACAGCAACCAGCCAGAGGGGTTCTCTCCTGTCCCGGCAGGCTGAACGGGTAGTCCAGCGGGTGACGGCCGACCACAATCCAGCTTCCGTTTGGTCTTTGGCGCAGCTGGTAGACGCGGAAAAACTGGTCGCTCGTATCAAATCCAAACCAGACGGCCAGTGTGACATTCGGGCCGCAGCGGTAGAGCACTTGTGATTTGACGACGGGGGCCGCCCCGATCGTATCTCCGATCGGCACAGCCAGTTTCCCGTTGATGCGGCGCAAGTCCAGATTCCCGATCACCCGATTCGCCAGGCAGGGTGTCATGCTTGCCTGCAGAAAGCGGCGAATTTTTGCGATGGACCGAAAGCGTTCCGGCAAAATTCGTCCGCGGTTGCGTACCCGCTTTTTGGCAGAGAGCACGATGGTAAAAAAGGCACGCTCTGCGCTTTGCACCGTCTGCACCCATGTCTTTTTCATCCGGCATTCCTCCCTCCTACATGGGTATGCAGCCAGACGCTCATGCGGTTGGGCTTTTGCCAGCCGTACATATTCCGCGCCGTCAGCGGATACATTATTGTAGGCTCGTCCAACCAAATCACCAAGGAGGTCTCGACATGCCGACTCAAATCAACACGGATTCCCTGAAAAAAGCCGAAGTAGCCACAGACCTTGCCAAGACGATGATCAGCCAAGCCATCCAGCAATCCGCAGCCAATCCGCAGTTGGCGGAAGAGGCACTCAAGCAGGCCTCCCAGGAAATCGCCCAGGCGCAAACGATGGTCTCGCAGGTACAATCCACCATCCAGACGCAGCAGCAACAACAACAGCAACAGCAGTCATCGAAGTAGCGTTCAGGCAAAAAAGGAGCAGGCAAGCCTTCTTGGTTTGCCTGCTTTGCTTCGTCGTTTGCTCGTCCGAAGCTCTCCCGGCACCTTGCAGGACCGGCTCGACTACTATCGCCAGGAAAAACATCACATGCAATTTTTTGAGTAACAAATTTCCGCTCTCCAAGGCGAGGCTGCTGGCGTAAAGCTCGCTCTGTTTAGCTGGGTGTTGCGATGCTTTCAGTCCTTTTTCCTTGACCGGAGCTTTGATGGCTTTCGCTCCTTCGTTTTCCTGCGCGTGGCCGGAATCGCGCTCCTGGCATCCGCCGCACTTTTCAACTCAATGCGCCGCAGCTCTGCGGCAGACAGCGGCCGCGTATACCCTGCGTGATTCCGCCTTCCTGCGCGCACGATTCGGCCGAGACGGCCATTGGTTCTCGCCACGCGCAGACCAAAGACTTGCAGCGCCCAATGGACAGGGAACGCGATCGACAGTCTGCCGTCCGCAGAGCCGGCAAAGTTCACAGCCGCAGCGTAGTTGCCGGAAGTCAGCCAGACAGAGCCGGAGTCACCGGGCAGCGAGATGGGGCCGTTCCCACGGATCACTGTCTGATTGCGAAAGCGAATCGTGCCCAAGCCGCCCAGGCTGCCGTAATCGACGTCGATGTCCGTATGAATCGACTCCACCACGCCGCTCACCCGTCCCGTCGTCCTGCCTACCTTTTTCAAGCGCGCCCCCAATGCATAGCCTTGCACATGTCCGCGTACGGCGCCGACAGTCGCATAGCGGGGGGCAAGCAGACGGTTCGATGTCGGGATCGACAAGGCTACATCCATGTAGTTGTCCGCATTCTTTCGCAGCCGGACAAAACGATACAGCCGTCCGATCCGGCTCCTTCCTGACCGCCCGCCGTCCGCTCCGCCGGGCTGGATCGTTTCGGTGTAGCTGCTTGAATTGTTATGGTTGAGCACATGGTTGTTGCTTAGCAAATAACGCTGCGCACGGCGGGCAGCCTGTGCGACGATGAGGCCAGCCGTCCCGGAGATGCCCGGGTAGCCTACGCTGTAGCCCGCCACGACCGGGCGTATTCTGCGGCGAAACCTCCCGCTCGCGGCTCCCGGACGGGTGACCGGGTGACAGCTGCAGCGCCCCGACGCGACGATCCGCACCGGGACGGTGGCATGCCCTTTCGCCCGATGACTTTTGACAGCCACACAGGTCGGGCACCTCCCTGTAGCTGTGGCTCCCGCATCCAGCGTATACATGACGACACATGCGCCGTCTTTGCGATTCCGTCCATTGACGTATCCCACTCCGATGCCGACGACTCCGGGCATTTTCTTCCACCTTTTCACCAGTGCCTGTTTGGCGCGCAACGCTTCCCGATAGGTTGCCATGGGAACCCCTTCCTTTCCCTGCAATTCGATGAATTAGCATCGTAAGCATCGTATGCCAGACTTGGCCGCGCTTTTTGGACACCTGACACAAGCTCTCCCGCCTTTTTTCGCCTCCGCGTCCACACAAAAAAACCGCCCGGCTCCCTTTTGCGAGAGTCGAACGGTTAGTGACAATGCTTCTGCTATGCGGAAGCCTCCTGCACCGCCTGATCCGGAACGGCTTGCTTCACGTTTTTCTTCGTATGCACGAGGACGATGTTCAGGATAACGGCTGTCAAGGAACCAGTCACGATCCCGTTTTGCAAAAGCATTTTCGCCATGTCAGGCAACTGGTCGAACATGCTTGGTACAGCCGCAGAGCCGAGGCCTACCGCGATGCTGCAAGCGGCGATCAGCAGGTTTTCGTTTTGGCGCAGGTCGACCTGGGACAAAATATTGATACCGGAAGCGACGACCATCCCGAACATGGCGATCATCGCCCCGCCAAGGACTGCGTTCGGCACAACGGTCGTCAGCGCAGCCAGTTTCGGGAGCAGGCCGAGCAAGACGAGAATGCCGCCCGCCCCGATCATCACATCGCGGGATTTGATGCCGGTCAAGCTCACCAGACCGACGTTTTGGGAGAAAGCCGTATACGGGAAGGCGTTGAAAATACCGCCCAGCATGATGGCGATCCCTTCGCCGCGCAAGCCTTTGACGACATCCTCTTTGCTGACGTCCTTGCCCGTCACCTTCCCGAGAGCGAAGTAAACGCCTGTAGACTCCGCCATGCTGATGATGTTGACGAGAATCATGGTCATGATGGCGACGATGCTAAACTGCGGAGTGCCAAAGTAAAATGGCTTCACGACGCTGAACCACGATGCCGTCGCTACGCTCGCAAAGCTGACCATCCCCATGAAATAGGCGACGACCGTCCCTACGATCAGGCCGAGCAATACCGAAATCGCACGAATAAATCCAGTAAACAGACGATTGATCAGGAGAATGATAACGAGAGTGCCCAAAGCCAGAAAAAGATTGCGCGGTGCGCCGAAATCCGGCATACCCTGCCCGCCTGCCGCGTTGTTCATAGCAACAGGAATCAGGGAAAGACCGATGACCGTCACGACAGAGCCTTGCACGACCGTCGGGAAGAAGCGCAGCAGCTTGCCGAACAAGGGAGCCGCCAGGACGACGAATATACCGGATATAATAATGGCGCCATAAGCAGTGGCAAGATTGCTCGTCGAAGCGACAGCGATGATCGGCCCTACTGCCGTGAACGTACAGCCGAGCACAACGGGAAGGCGAATGCCTGTGAACCGGGTGCCTATGACTTGCAAAAGTGTGGCAATCCCGCACGTAAACAGGTCAGCGGCGATCAGATACGCGATTTGCGCCGGTGTCAGATGCAGCGCTCCTCCGATAATGAGCGGCACAACGACCGCTCCCGCATACATGGCCAGTACGTGCTGCAAACCGAGTGTTAGCACTTTTTGTTTCGATAGCATACGTATTTCGTTCTCTCCCTTTCCTGATTTGAATTACGCGTGTGTCGCAGCCGACTCGATAAAGTGAATCTGGCCGGAAGACATGGACTGGATGCGAGCCAGCGACTCGATGCGGATGCCCTGTTTCTCCAGCAGCCCCCGGCCTTCCTGGAAGCTCTTTTCAATGACAGCGCCGATGCCCACGAGGTGTGCCCCCGCATCCTTGACGATCTGGGCAAGGCCGATCAGAGCCGCTCCGGTAGCGAGGAAATCATCGACGATCAGCACGCGGTCGCCTGCCTGCAAATACTGTTTGGACACGCTGATCTGATACGTCTCCTGCCGCGTAAAGGAGTGGACCTTCGCCGAGTACACTTCCTCCGTCAAGGTGACGGCCTTTTTCTTTTTGGCGTAAACAAACGGGACACCCAGCGCATATGACGTCGCGAGGGCGAAGTGGATGCCGCTCGCTTCAATCGTCACTACTTTGGTCACGTTCTCTTCGCGGAACAGTTCGGCGAATCGGGCACCGATCTTCATCGTCAGCTGCGGGTCCACCTGATGATTCAAAAAGGCGTCAACCTTCAATACCGATTCGGACAAAACTTTTCCATCCCGGACGATTCGCTCCTGCAATTCTTTCATCTATTTCCCCCTCCAAGGTTGCAGCAGAGTAAAAAACAAGAAAGCCCAGAGGAACAGATCACGGGGTGGCATAAACGAAAACACCGACTCCAAGTGAAATCTGTCCCTCTGGGCTTGTATTCCCACAGGTCAGCACGCTTTCTTGATTGCGCAAGCGTCTCCGGAACTGTTCCCTCGTAAAACCATCATAAAAGGGAAAAGCAGCCGCGGACGCTCTCTCACTCGTAGTCAGGCGATTTACGGTCACCTGGTAGAAACTGTTGGGCCTTATTCCCAAAATTATACGAGCCTGCAGTATGCTTTTTGGACATTGATCAATCTATCATATTTGGCTTCTGTGGAGCAAGCGTTATTTTTTGATTGCCGACTCCGCCAAATTCTTATGGAAAACAGAGGAAAAAGCCCCCGATCATCCGAGGGCTCTCCTGTTATCGCTTCGGCTTGCGCTGCCGCATTTGCATGTGGACTTTCTTCCATTTTTCCTTTTCTGCGGCCTGCAGTCTCGCGTCTTCCTTGCGCGCCAGATGGGCCAGCTCCCGCTGCAGCTTGAGATAGCTGTCGAACCTGGCCTTTTCCAGCGTGCCGTCCGCGATGGCCTCCTGCACGGCGCAGCCCGGCTCCCGCATGTGACTGCAATCGTTGAAGCGGCACGACTCCGCGATCGACTCAATGTCATCGAACGCCCCGCGGAAGCCTTCGTCCGCTTCCCACAACTGCAGCTCGCGCATTCCCGGCGTGTCGATCATCAAGCCTCCGCCCGGCAACTGAAACAGCTCCCGGTGCGTCGTAGTGTGCCTGCCGCGGTCATCGCCTTCGCGCACTCCGCTTACCCGCTGCATCTCACTCCCGCTCAATTTGTTAATCAGCGTCGATTTGCCGACCCCGGAAGACCCCATGAGGGCGACCGTCTGTCCGGCCCCAAGGTACGGAGCCAGTTGCTCCAGCCCTTCGCCGCGCTCGGCGCTGACGACGTGAACAGGCACGCCGATCGCCACCGACTCTACTTCCCGCAGGCACGCTTCCAGATCATCGCACAGGTCTGCCTTGCTAAGCACAATGACGGGCATGGCGCCGCTCTCCCACGCGAGGATCAAATAGCGCTCCATCCGGCGTATATTGAAGTCATTGTTCAAGGCATTGACCAAAAAAACGGTATCGACGTTGGCCGCCACGATCTGCTCCTCGACCGTCTCGCCTGCCGCCTTGCGGGAAAACTTGCTCTTGCGCGGCAAGAGCGCGTGAATCGTCGCTTTCTTTTCCTCCGCTCGCGGACGGATCACGACCCAATCCCCTACGGCCGGATAATCCTCGCGGCCTGTCGCTTCGTACCGCATCTTGCCTGTCACTTCCCCCAGCAGCTCGCCATGCTCGCTCTGGAGTCGGTACATGCGTTTATGTTCCAGCGTCACTCGTCCCACGCTGTAGCCTTGTTCGGCAAAAGGGGCAAAATGACGCGCGAATGTGTCATCCCAGCCCCATGTTTGCAAAGTAGATACTGCTTTCTTGATTTGGTGATTCACGATTGGATTCCCCCTGCGAATGGTTGTATGTCCCAGGCTTGTCGCCAAAACCAGTCACAGTCGAATCCTCACATCAGGAACGGACTTCGTGTTCGGTTGAAAGGAGGATTCCTGTGACCCTGCTCGCTGCAATCTGTGTCCATTTGTTGTTTGCCATAAAACATCTCTCCTTTTCAAACCGTCGCATCGCGTCCGGTTTCATTGTATTTGCCCACCGATTGTACCATGAAATGGCAGCAAAGCAAAAGGGTCAGTCGTCCCCGCCGCAGTGGCTGTGGCTGTGGCTGTCGCTATGGCTGTGGCTGTCGTGCCCCCAGCTCCATCCTCCATCCGAATCGTCACTGTTGTAGTGGTCGTCCACGTAGTACACATCATTGTTCGAGGACGACAGATGGGAGCGTCTGCGTTTGCCTTTTTTCTTATTTGCAAAAAGAACGTATAACAAGACCGCAAGAATCACAATGCCGATGAATGTGTCCATATACTTCTTTCCCTTCTGCGCCCGGCTATGAGTGTGAGCTGCTTGTCTCACCAGTATACCATGTTTTTCCCGTTGACATGGGACAGAACGTCACGAAAACGGACGATTGACAGCCTCCGCCCGGCAACCTGCCGTCAGGCTACGCACAGTTCGCGCGCGCAAAAAAGCCGCACAGACAAACTCTCTGTGCGGCTCGCTGCCAAGTCTTTATGCTTTTTTGCGGAACAGGCTGACAATAGAGAGGAGCAGTGCCAATCCGGAGAGGACGAGTGGCAGCGTGTTGCTTCCGCCTGCCGGAGCTGCCGTATCCGCAGCCGGAGCCGCCGTTGCAGCTTGCCCGTGATCGTGTCCCGCCTCTCCTGCACCTGCTTTGACCGTCGTGACGGATGCAGGTGTCTTGGAGTCAGGAGCGCCTGTCCACTCGACTACTTCTCCGTTCGCATACGTCTGGTACGCCTTCCAGGACAGCGTGCCCGCCTCTTTCGGATTGGCGCCGACAAACGCGAACTCCATAAACTCGTGCGGCCTGATACCGCCGTCCGTCGCAGTCCACACCAGCGCGGTGTTCTTTCCGTCCTTGTCTTTTTCAAACTCGTAGCTCCAGCCCGGAATCGGCTGTACGGTGCTGACCTTCACGTCTGCCGGAAACTCCAGTCTGACCTTTGTCGTATTCACATCTTTCTCTACCGGCACGCGCACGGTGTATTTCTCGTACGCTCCTGTCGTCGTCTCTTTCGGATAGACGTTGACGTGCGCCTGTGCTGCAGATGCCAGGGTCAGTACCGCTCCTGCGATCAGTACGCTGCTCATCCATTTTTTCGCTTTCATACCGAAAACCCTCCTAATGACGATCGTGAATCGCAACATGCGTATCGGTGGTTCCAGCCGTCGGATAACTGGTCTGGCTCATCCATATCCCGGCCAGCAGCGCCAGCAAGCCTAGAATGATTTCCCAGCGCAGCAGCCTCACACGGAGCGCTTCTCCCTTGCGCCAGCGCTTCCTCTGCAGATAGGCGAGCAACAGCATCGCGCACACCAGCAGCACCTTGCCAAAGAGCAGCTTGCTCCAGAGCAGGGAACTTTGCCAGATGCTCTGTGCGTCCGTCTGCACGAACAGCATGACGAGACCTGTCAGCACCGCCAAGAGGGATGCGCCAGTCACCGCCTTGAGAAAAAACGCCCGAAAGGCAGCCTTGTCCTGTTCCATATGCCGGTACGCCAACAATAAATAAACAAGTGCCCCCATCCAGAGCGAAACCGTCATGACGTGCAGCAGCCTGAGCAGCAGAGACAGCCAGACGGGGGATATTCCCCAGGCATGCCCGCCAAACGCCTGCGTGCCAACCAGCGCCCCCCAGCAAAACAGGTACCAGCCTGTCACCATGTTCGGAATCGCCAGCAAGAGCAGCAGGCCGAGCGAGACGAGCAGCATGACGGCAAAAGAAGACTGCTTCAAGATGTCCCCGTTCCCTTGCCAAAGCGCATCCGTCAAAGACACTGCGGGGAGCGATTCATCATAGAGAAACCAGAGGAACACCAGGCCAACCAGCATCAGGCCCCAACCGATCTGCCTGCCAATTCCCAGCAGCCGGGAAAAATCCGGCAAGCCGCTGCGCGCTCCCTGCCTTGCCAGCAGGTACAAGCCTCCGCCGAGCAAGATCAACCCTTGCGTGAGGTAACGGTATACAAGCAAATAACGGTTGTCCGTCTTGGGCTGTGTCGGATCTGCCACCGAGGCGCTTTTTTGCCCGATGGAAAACGTGACACGCTCTTCCACGGGATGCCCGTCCTCGGAAACGACAGAGACGATCGCGACGTATGTGCCTTCCTGCAAATCCGGCAGTTCTGCCCTCACCACAGAAGCGTCGCCCGGCTGCAGGGCGGGGCGGTTCAGCCTGACTTCCTCTCCGTTCCAGTCGTACAGACGAATGTCCACCAGATCTGGCTCCAGCGTTTCTGTAAAGTGCAGCGAGATCTGTCCCGGATTGTCCTTCAGCAGTTCGCCGTCTTTCGGGCTGCTGCCGATCAGCCCAGCGTGCGCCAGAGCTGTCGTCGCGGGCGAGCCCAGCACGAGGAACAGCGCGAGCCAGAGCAAGGCCATGTATCGTTTCATGCTTACCACCATCCACTTTGCTTCCATCGCCTTCTCACAGCCTTATCCTAACAAACATGGGGGAGGGTCAACATGGCTCAAACGGGCTATCTGCTGTGACGAATTGTTGACACGCCGCGCAAAAACAAAAAACGAGACCGGCACATCGCCTGGTCTCGGTATGGTTTATCGTCCGCTCTTCAGCTCGGTCCAGTAGCGGTCGTATTGCTGCAGGGCGTCTCCCACATCGACCAGCCACTCGGCGCGATCGATGTCTGCCTTGTCGAGGAAGATCATTTTGTTGGAACGGTATTCTTCGCTGTGCAGGGAGTACGCCTGCTCGTTCGGGTTGCTGTAGCCGATGGATTCGTAGTTTTTCACGCTGACTTGCGGCTCCAGCAGGTAGTTGATGAACTTCTCGGCCAGCTCCTTGTGCCCTGCGCCTTTCGGAATGGCGAGGGTGTCTGCCCAGATGGTCGCGCCTTCCTTTGGAATCACGTATTCCACGTCAGGGTTTTGCGCGTGGATGAAGGCGGCATCGCCGGACCAGACCGTGCCGATCCACGCTTCTTCGGCGATCATTTTTTGCTTGATGTTGTCGGTGTCGAATGCGACGACTCCCGGTACGAGCTTCTTCAGGTCGGCGAACGCTTTTTCCAGCTCGGCCTTGTCCCTGGTGCTGTTGGAGAAGCCGTTTTTGATGAGAGACATGCCCATGACTTCGCGCGGGTCGTTCAAGAGGATCACGCGGTCTTTGTACTCTTCCTTCCACAGATCGGCCCAGCTCGTCGGTACTTCCTTCACGTACTTCTTGTTGTAGGCGATCCCTGTAATGCCCCAGGTGTAGACGAGGGAGTGCTTGTTGTCCGGGTCAAACGGCGGCGTCTTGAACGTGGACACGATGTTCCTGGCGTTCGGGATGGCGTTCTTGTCCAGTTCCTCCAGCAGGCCCAACTGAATCATGGTGGCGACCATGTAGTCGGACGGCTGGATCAGGTCGTAGCCGGATGCACCTGCCTGGATCTTCGCCAGCATTTCTTCGTTGCTGCCGTAGACGTCGTAGTTGACCTTGACGTTGTACTTTTGCTCAAAATCCTTGATGACGTCCGGGTCGAAGTTGTCAGCCCAGCTGTAAATGTTGAGTACCTGCTCCTCCTGCCCCTCCGGCGAGGACGACGAACAACCTGCGGCAGTCAATGCGAGTGCGGCCGCCAAAGCGCCGATCATGATAGACTTGAATCGTTTCATTTTCTCCTCTCAACCTCCCAATCAAAATGTGATCGATTTTGAATCTTTGCGTCTGAACAGTTCCGCGATGATGACGAGCAGCACCGTACACAAAATCAGCAAGGTGGACAGGGCATTGACCTCCGGGGATACCCCGCGCTTTACCAGACCGTAGATGTATAAAGGCAACGTGGTCGAATTCGGCCCCGCCACAAAAAACGAGATGATAAAGTCGTCGAGCGACAAGGTAAAAGACATGAGAAAGCCTGCCACAATCCCTGGCATGATGAGAGGCAAGGTCACGTGGCGGAGTGTCCCCCACGGCGTCGCCCCCAAATCCTGGGACGCTTCCTCCAGCTCTTTGCCCATCTCCGCGAGCCGGGCCGATATGATGACCATGACGTATGGCATGCTGAAGGTGACATGCGCCATGATCAGGGTAGCTTTGCCCAGCTCCATGTGCATCTGGCTGAACAATACGAGCAGCGCCAGCCCCATCATGATCTCGGGAATGACGATCGGCAAGTAGACCAGCCCGTTCACAATCGACCGCCAGCGCAGGGAATAATGCTTGATCGCCAGCGAAGCAGCCGTGCCCAGGATCGTCGCCAGCACGCTGCTGATGATCCCGATGGACAGACTGTTTGCCAGCGCCTGCATCACCTGCCTGTTGTCAAACAGGGACACGTACCATTTCCAGGTAAAGCCGCTCCACACCGCATTGATCCGCGAATCGTTAAACGAGTAGAGCATCAGGATGGCAATCGGCAGGTACAGGAAGACGAGCATCAGCCAGGAGTAGCTGGACAACGCGTTTCTGCGCCATGTTTTCATGCGGCACCCTCCTTTGCTTCCCCGGCTTTTACCGCGCGGAAGTAGAGCAGGATCAGCAGCATGGACAAGAGCATCAGCACAATCGACAAGGCCGATCCGAACGGCCAGTCACGCGCCGAGAGGAACTGGTTCTGGATGACGTTGCCCATCAAGGCAGACTTCGCTCCCCCCATCACATCCGGCACCACGAACATGCCGATGGACGAGACGAAGACGAGAATCGAGCCGGTCACGACGCCGGATCTGGTCATCGGCAGCGTTACATGCCAAAGCGCTTTCCACGGCGTCGCTCCCAGATCGTATGCCGCTTCGAGCTTGCGCCGGTCCATCTGCTCCAGCGACACGTAAATCGGCAGCACCATGAACGGAACGAGCGTGTAGACCATCCCCAACAGAACTGCCCCGGAATTGTACAAAAGCGGCAGCGGCTCGGAGATGAGCCCGAGCGATTCCAGCACCGTGTTGACCACGCCCTGCGAACGCAGGATAATCACCCACGCGTAAGAGCGGACGAGAAAGTTGATCCAGAACGGAATCATGACCAAAAGCAGCCAGATTTGCTGCCGGGAGCGCTCCAGGCGCGAGATGTAGTACGAGAGCGGGTAGCCAAGCAGCAGCGACAGCACCGTCGTCAGGACAGCTACCGCAAATGTGTCCCCAAAGATCTGCCCGTACAGCGGATCGAAAATGCGGATGTAGTTGTTCGCAGTGAACTCGTAGACAACTTGACCGTACGTTCCTCTATTCAGGAACGAGAGCACGACGATCAGGAGCATCGGCACGACGAACAGCACAAAGAGCCACAGCAGTGCCGGAACCGCGAGCAGTTTGACCGGTTTTTTGTTTAACAAGGCAGGATCACCTCGTCTTGCCGGGACCAGCCAATTGCCACGCGATCATCCACCTGCCAGTCGAGGCCGTCACCCGCATACTGATGGGCCATCACGGTCATGTCCTGGCCATCCAGGCGGATAAAGACCTTGCGCAGATTGCCCAGGAATACCGCGTCCGTGATCTTGCCTTTCAAGCGATGCTCCTCTGGCGAAGCGTCTGTCCGGTACAGCTTGATCTTCTCCGGCCTAACAGCCGTACAAGTGCTGCCCTGACGGAAAATGTTGTTCTCCCCGATGAAGGTGGCGACGAACAGCGTCTGCGGCTTGTTGTAAATCTGCGCCGGTGCGGCAATCTGCTCGATTTGCCCCTTGTTCATGACGGCGATCCGGTCGGACATCGCCATCGCTTCCTCCTGGTCGTGCGTAACGTAAATAAAGGTAATGCCCAGATTTTTCTGCAAGTTTTTCAGTTCCAGCTGCAAGCTTTTCCGCAGTTGGTAGTCCAGTGCGCCCAAAGGCTCGTCCAGTAAGAGCACGCGCGGATTGTTGATGATCGCCCGCGCGATGGCTACCCGTTGCTGCTGGCCGCCAGACAGCTGCTTCGGCGTGCGCTTGCGCAGCTCCGTCAGCTGGACGTACTGCAGCACTTCTTCCAGCCTGCGTTTCTGCTCGCTGGCAGGGACTTTCTTCATTTTCAAGCCGAACAGAATGTTTTGCTCCACATTCATATGCGGAAACAGCGCGTACTGCTGAAACACCATGTTCATGTCGCGGTGGTACGGAGGCACGTGCCCCAGCGGCTTGCCATCGAGGAAAATCTCACCCGCTGTCGGCTCCTCGAAGCCGGCAATCATCCGCAAGAGGGTCGTCTTTCCGCAGCCGCTCGGTCCGAGCAACGTCAAAAATTCCCCTTCTTCAATCGCAAGCGACAGAGGGGGAACGACGAGTGCTTCGGCAAAGCGTTTTTCGATGTTGTCCAGATGTATGATTGTTTTCATTCGGCCATCTCACCATATGTCATCATTCTCATAGCAATCTAGGTTACTATATCGAATAAGCTGCGTTTTGTAAACAGTTTCAAACCTTTCTGGTGCATTTTTCCTCCATCTGGAAGAAGGAGGTACGGCATGAAAAAACCGGGGCCTCGCATGATGAGCGGCCTGCTATATTTATGCACATTCTCCTATGTATAATCAGTAGTCTGCCGTTCTCCCGGCTCTGCCGCCCCATCGTCCCGGCTCGGAAATAAACAAGGAATGAACCAGAGGGAATCGACAGGAAAAAACGGGGCTTATTGATTCGGTTCGCCGCCCTACCTATAATAGCTATAAAAATGTAAAGTCAGGGGGCATTATCGATTGAACACACTCGCGTACGGACTTCTTGGACTGGTGGCCCGCACCCCCAGCTCCGGCTATGATCTAATGCTCCAGCTTCAGCCTTACTGGCAAGCCAAACACAGCCAGATTTACCCGCTCCTCGCCAAACTGGAACATAATGGTTACATGCAGTTCACTCGCGTCCATCAGACCGATCGGCCGGATAAAAAAGTGTATTCCATTACAGAGAAAGGCAAGACTGCCTTGAAATTGTGGCTCGCAGAACCGACAGCCGAGCCTGTCGCCCGCGATGAGCTCGTCCTGAAGGCATGCTGCTTGTCATTCGCGGATGCCAGGACTTCCCGCGCGTTGTTCCACGAGCGAATCGATCATTGCCGGGAGCAGCTGCAAATGTATCAGCACATCATGCAGGAAATCGAGCAGCAATCAGAGGGGAGCCCAAATGATCCGTCCCATCCATCCTTCGGCGACTATATCCTGCTCTCCTGGGGCTGCCGTCGCATGCAGGAAGACATCAAATGGTGCGAATGGGTATTGGAATTGCTGGAAAAGAAAAACCAGGAGTAATCCGATTCATACGGCTCTCCCCTTCGCGTGCTGTGGAAGACGGAGGGCCCTTTTTGCGAAAGGACCCTCTTCCCGCTTCGAGCATCAGCAGCAGCTCTCCCGATTTTCCTAACTTGCTGGTGCCGCACAACAGCCGCCCGCATCCTCACGCAGAACATCCGCTTCTGCTTTGGTGTAAAAAAACTCCCACTCGTTTCCGTCCGGGTCATGTACCCAAAATTTGTCCTGGGTCGCATAGCAGCAGGTGGTGTCCATTTCCTCTTTTTCCGCGTAGATACCGAGTTTCTCCAGCCGGTTTTTGTTGGCGAGAACCTCCTGTGTCGAGGCAACCTGAAAACCAAAGTGACTCACCTGATTCCCGCTAACCTCGGGGCTTGTGTTCAACGTGAAGTTCAACCCCGGTGAAGGCAAAAGAAACTTGGCGTAATCCGGCTTCACTTTGACAGGCTCTGCACCAAACAGCTTGGAGTAAAACGCGATCGACTTCTGCAAATTGGTAACGTTAATCCCGACATGTGCATACAGCATGACAATCCCTCCTTAAATATCAAAAAAACTTGATGTTAATATCGAAAAAAATTGATGTTTTGAGAAAAAGAACTTAGCAGCAAGAGTTGCCGGACCGAAACAAGCAGCAAAGTTCTTCGGACAGAAGGTGATTGATCTGTGTATGGTTCAGCTCGTAGTAGTTCCACGTACCATCCGATTCTTTTTGAATGAGATTGGCGTCGAGCAGGATTTTGAGATGGTAGGACAATTTGGACTGCGCCATATCCATTACGTCTGCCAGATCACATACGCAAACCTTGCCGCGCATAGTCAGCACGTACATGATTTGCAGCCGCCTCTGATCCGCAAGGGCCTTGAATTTGGCTTCATACTGTTCAAACGTCGCTCCCCGATCTTCTAGGTTAAGTATGGGTAGCTGCTTCATCGTTACTCACCTGCATCAACTTTTTTTGATGTATCCACTATACCACCACGGATTTGCAAATGCAATGGCATTTATCAATTTTTTTTGATATAAAATAGCCCCCTGCTGCGAACACCGGGGGCACTTCGCGTTTATTTTCCTTCTGCGACGAACTGGACAACGCGGCTCTTGATGGCATCACGAACGGCTCGGAACTGCTCCCTTACTTCCTCCTCCGTCCCTGTTGCCTTTGCTGGATCAGCAAATCCCCAGTGCATTTTGATCACATTCGGATTCGGGATCACAGGGCAGTTTTCATCCGCGTGGCCACATAACGTAATGACGTATTCGGCTTTGCCCAAAATGACAGGGTCAATGACATCCGAGGTGTGATGGCGAATATCCACTCCTGCTTCTTTCATCGCTTCGACAGCGCGTGGATTCAGCCCGTGTGCTTCCAGCCCTGCACTCATCACTTCGTATTTCTCCCCGCCAAGTGCTTGTAAAAATCCGTGCGCCATTTGACTTCTGCAAGAGTTGCCCGTGCAAAGAAAATAGACCAAAGACTTGTCAGTCATGTTTCATTCTCCCTTGATTGTGTCTTGGTTGAAAATACTTTTTCTGTAAGCAAAGTGCCAGGTTCACGAAGGCAATCGTCCATTGTTCTCATCCCCCCATTCCTCAACCAAAGTATAATATAGCGATGAGGGTATTTACGGGCGATGCGGCTATGTTTTACAAAACCTTTACGAAACATTCTCCCTATGAAATCTGCAGTACCCGGTAAAAAAAGGCCTCCTCTTGTAGAGCTACAGGAGGAGGCTGCATGCTTCTGCGCTATGTTTACGCGCCTTACTTCTTCGTAACCAGTTCCAGGTCAACCGGGATGTTCGCTTCTACGGTTTCCCCTTTGGCTACTTTCAATGCCGTTTGTACAGCGGTTTCGCCGATTGCCGCCGGTTTTTGCGCTACGGTAGCAGCCATTTTGCCGTCGTTTACGGCTTTCACTGCGTCGTCCGTCGCATCGAAGCCGACGACGATTATGTTTTTGCCGGCCGCTTCGATTGCTTGCAGAGCGCCCAGAGCCATTTCGTCGTTGTGCGCGAATACAGCTTGTACGTCTTTGTTGGCTTGCAAAATGTTTTCCATAACGGAAAGGCCTTTGGCACGGTCAAAGTCTGCCGGCTGGGACGCCACCACTTTCACGCCTTCTTTGCTGTCTACTGCATCGTGGAAGCCTTTGCCGCGGTCGCGCGCTGCGGAAGTGCCCGCAATCCCTTGCAGTTCGACGATGTTGCCTTTGCCGCCCAGTTTTTCCAGGATGAAGTCGCCTGCCATTTTACCGCCTTTGACGTTGTCGGAGGCGATATGGGATACCACTTTGCCGCCTTCTGCCGCGCGGTCGACCGTGATGACCGGAATGTTTGCCTGATTTGCCGCTTCGACCGCTGTGACGATCGCTGCGCTGTCTGTCGGGTTGATCATGATGACGCTTACTTTTTTCTGGATCAGGTCTTCGACGCCGCTGATTTGCTTCGCCGTGTCATCTTGCGCGTCTACGACCAAAAGCTCTGCTCCTGCTTCTTTTGCCGCTTTTTCTGCCCCTTCCTTCAAGGAGACGAAGAACGGGTTGTTCAGGGTGGATACAGCCAGACCAATGGTCACTTTGCCGCCAGCCGCGCCGCCTGCGCCTGCATTGCCTGCCGATTGCTCCGGCGCCTTGTTTTCCAGATTGGAAGAAGTCGAGCAGCCTGCCAGCACCCCCAGCACCAGCGTCGAAGCCAAAGCCATTTTCCAAAATTTCTTCATAACGATTCCATCCTCCTTAATTGTCTGCTTACTTATTTATTTGCTTTAGATCGGTCGAGCAATACTGCAATCAGAATGACCGCCCCTTTGACTACCGACTGGTAGAAGGAAGAGACATTCAGCAGATTGAGACCGTTATCTAACACACCGATGATCATCGCACCAATCAAGGTGCCGACGATCCAGCCGCGCCCGCCGGACAAGCTCGTGCCCCCGAGGACTACCGCTGCGATCGCATCCAGCTCGTACGATGTTCCTGCCGTCGGTTGCGCCGAGTTGAGGCGGGAGGTGAGGATGATTCCGCTCAAGGCTGCCAGCAGGCCGCTGACCGCGTACACCAGCACCTTTACTTTTCCGGTGTTGATCCCGGACAGCTTGGTCGCTTCCTCGTTGCTGCCGAGCGCGTATACATGTCTGCCAAAAGTCGTATGACGAAGAAGGAAGTACAGGATGGCAAAAGAAATCAGCATCCAGATGACAGGCATCGGAATCTCCAGGAAAAATCCTTTCCCCAGCATGGCGAAGTCTGCGTTCAGACCCGTAATCGGTTTGCCTTCGGTGTAGACGAGCGTCAGCCCGCGAAAAACCGTCATCGTCGCCAGCGTCCCGATAAACGGCGCCACTTTCCCCTTTGTGATAATCAAGCCGTTGATCGCCCCCATGACGACACCTGCCAAAAGGCCGATCAGGACAGCCAGCCAGGTATCCATGCCGCCAGCCATCAAGCCTGCCGTGATAGCGCTTGCAAGAGCCAACATGGAGCCTACGGACAAGTCGATGCCGCCCGTCAAGATGACGAAGGTCATCCCGAAAGCAATCAGCGCGTTAATGGAAATTTGGCGAAGAACGTTGAAAATATTGCTGACCGTCAAAAAGTCGCTGTTGATGACCGACAGGACGATGACGATCAAGGCGAGCCCGAGCAGCGGGCCCATTCTCTGCAAAACATTAAACCGCATGGCTAGTTCCTCCCGTCGCCGCATGCATAATCGCTTCCTGTGTCGCCTCGCTGCGGCCAAACTCGCCGGTGATGCGCCCCTCGTGCATGACCAGCACGCGGTCGCTCATCCCCAGCACCTCCGGAAGCTCCGAGGAGATCATCAGGATGGCCACACCTTCCTGTGCAAGCCGGTTCATGATGTCGTAGATTTCTTTTTTCGCCCCGATGTCGACCCCGCGCGTCGGCTCGTCGAGGATCAAAATTTTCGGTTTGGTCGCCAGCCATTTGCCGATGACGACCTTCTGCTGGTTGCCGCCCGACAGCGAACCGACGATCTGCTCGCCGCCCGCCGTCTTGATGAACAGCCGCTGGATCGTATCATTGCTGAGCTGCTGCTCCTGGCTCGGCTTCAGAACGCCCATGGACGAGACTTTCTCCAGATTCGGCAGGGAGATGTTTTCGCGGACGGAAAGCGACAAAACCAGCCCTTCTTCTTTGCGGTCTTCTGTCACGAGCGCAATGCCAGCCGAGATCGCATCGATGGGACGCCCCATGCGGACCGGACGGCCGTCCACGAAAATTTGCCCTTCCCGCACTTTCTCCATGCCGAACAGCGCCTTGGCCAATTCCGTGCGACCCGCGCCCATGAGTCCGGCCACTCCGACAATTTCGCCGCTTTTGACGGAGAACGAGATGTTCGACAGCTTGCCTTTGACGCTCAAATTTTCGACGCGCAGCCGCTCCCCGCCCATCTGCACTTCCGCTTTCGGGAAGCGGTCGGTAATCTCGCGGCCGACCATCATCCGCACCAGCTCGTCGAGGTTGGTCCTGGCTGTCTCGACTGTTCCGACGTACTGGCCGTCGCGCAGTACGGTGATCCTGTCACTCACCTGGAAGATTTCTTCCATCCGGTGGGAAATGTAGATCATCCCGACGCCTTTTTGCTTGAGCGACGCGATCATTTCAAACAGGGCGTCGATCTCGCGGCTGGTCAGCGCGGCCGTAGGTTCGTCCAGCACGAGTATGTCTGCCTGCATGGAAAGCGCCTTGGCGATCTCGATCATCTGCTGCTGTCCGACTGACAGATCGCCGACCAGCGTGTCCGGGTCGAGCTTGATCGCCAGCTGGTCGAGCCAGCGCCTGGCTTCCTGCCGCATCTTGCGCCAATTGACGAATCCCGATTTGCCGTACGTAAATTCGCGGCCGAGAAAAATATTTTCCATGATCGACAGATGGGGAATCAGGTTCATCTCCTGGTGGATGATCGCGATGCCTTTGCTCGCGGCGACATCCGGCGTCATCTTGTCCACCGTCTCCCCTTTGACGATGATCGTCCCCGCGTCCCGCTCGTAGATGCCGCCGAGAATTTTCATCAGCGTGGACTTGCCCGCGCCGTTTTCCCCCATCAATGCTACCAGTTCGCCGTTTCTCAGGTTCAACTGGACTTCATTTAACACTTTCACACCCGGGAACGATTTGCTGATTCCTTTCATCTCCAACAAATAAGCGGACATGTGCTCTCCTCCTCCCTTCGCCGTGTGTATCGTTAAAACGTCACGCCTGCCTGCAGGATGACATTTGCATAAGGTGTGCACTCACCTGTGCGAATGATGGCCTTGGCGTTTTTCGTCTGCTCTTTGAACGCTTCGTGCGAGACAGCAACCATAGCTGTCCCTGGCAAGGCAGCCTGCAGCTTTGCGAGCGTGTCCTGCTGGGCTGTGGCCAGTTCCTTTGCATAGATCGCCTTCTCCACCTGCATTTCCAGCAGGACGGCATTCAGCACGTCAAAAAAGGATGGCAAGCCCGGAACGATCGCCAGGTCAATCCGGGTCACGTAGTCTGGAATCGGCAAACCGGCGTCGCAAATGACGATCTGATCGGTGTGACCGAGCCGGCTGATCACGGCTGAAATTTCGCCGTTCAAAATGCCTGTTTTTTTCATAAAGTCCCCCTTACTCTGCGCTGAATTCCTCTACTTGTGCGAGGGTGGGCATGCCTGCCTGTGCGCCCAGCCTGGTCACCGCGAGCGCAGCTACTTTGGTGGCGAAAGCGACTGCCTCGCGGACAGCGGCTCCGCCGGCGATGGCGCAGGAGAATCCGGCGTTGAACGAATCGCCGGCTCCCGTCGTATCGACCACCTGCACACGGTAGCTGGCTACATGGCCGCTTTCGCCTGCGGCGGTCATGTACGCGGCTCCTTTGGCGCCCAGTGTCGTCACGACGGTCGTTACCCCTTTTTGGAGCATCGCCTGCATCGCTTTCTCCAGTCCGGCATCAGCATCCGTCTGCGCCAGCAGGAACAGCTCCGATTCGTTCGGGATCAGCACATCTACCTGTCGCAGCAGTTCATCCGGAAGAGCGCGGGCGGGTGCGGGATTGAGCACGACCATTTTGCCCAGCTCCTTCGCCTTGGAAGCAGCGTGCATCACCGTTTCCAGCGGGATTTCCAGCTGCAGCAAAACGACGTCTGCCTGCGCGATCCAGTCCCTGTGACGGTCGATGTCCTCAGCCGTGACCTTGCCGTTCGCTCCCGCCACGACGATGATCTGGTTGTCTCCCTGGGACAGCACGATGGAGGCGACCCCCGTGTGCATATCCGGCACCGTCTTTACCCCATCCACATCAATGCCTTCCTGCTTCAACGCCTGCAGCAGCTCTTTGCCGAAAGCATCTGCACCGACCGCCCCGATCATCGCGGTCTTCGCCCCAAGCCTGGCTGACGCGACTGCCTGGTTGGCTCCTTTGCCGCCAGGGATGAAGTGCACGTTGTTGCCATGCACCGTCTCGCCCATTTGCGGCGGGCGATCCGCTTCGACGACGAGATCCATGTTCAAACTGCCGATGACGACAACCTGCGGCTGTTTTCTCATCGTTTCCCTCTCCTTTTATCTTTTCGTGGAATCGCGCACAATCAGCTCTACGTCCAGCTCGTACAGCCTGGCTTCCATAACTCCCGACTCAATCGTCTCGATCAGCACCTTCGCCGCCAGCGCGCCCATGTCGTAGTTCGGCTGGGCGATGGTGGACAGCTCCGGCTGTGTAATTTCCGTCAGGCTGATCCCGTCGAAGCCGATCAGGGCGACGTCGTCTGGCACGCGCACGCCCAGCTGGTAAAGCCCTTTCAACGCGCCAATCGCCATCAGGTCGTTGCCGCAGAAGATTCCATCCACATCCGGGTGTTTGGCAAACAGCTCCTTGACCGCAGTCAGCCCTCCGTCCATCCGGAAATGCCCCGGCACCATCAGGCTGGGCGTATACCACGGGAAATGGAGGACAGACTCTTCGTATCCGAGCATCCGCTTCTTCGCGGTAATCAGCTCCTGCGGTCCGTATAGATGGGCGATTTTTTTGCAGCCGATGTCGAGCAGATGCTGGACGGCCATCCTGGCTCCGTCGTAGTTCCGCGAGCGGATCACGCTGCACGACTGACTGGTCGGGGCCCGGTCGAGCACGACCAGCGGGATGTTGTTTTTGTTCATCTGCTCGACGTCTTCCTGCCCCAGCGTATTGGAGGCGAAAATGATGCCGTCGACGTATTTTTTGCGCAGCATTTCGATATACGATTTTTCCTTTTGGCCCTGATCGTCCGAATTGCACAAAATGACGGTAAAGCCTTGCTTTTGGGCGACGTCTTCCACGCCCCGCGCAATCTCCGGAAAAAACGGGTTGGCAATATCGGGCAATATCAGCGCTATTGTGCCTGTCTGCTTTCCGGCCAATCCGCGCGCGACGGCATTCGGTTCATAATTCAGTTGTTCGATCGCCTTGGCCACCTTTTGTTCCGTATCTTTGTTGACGTATCCGTTCTTGTTGAGGACTCTGGACACTGTTGCTACAGAGACCCCCGCCAGTTTGGCCACGTCGCGTATCGTTGCCATGCCTTCGCTTCACCGTCGCTTCTGATGTGTAACCGGTTACACACTATCCGAAAAAAGAGAATGATCGCAAACGTCATTCGTGTGTAACCGGTTTCATGTTTGCTATCAATATACTCCCGGACAAAAAACGCTGTCAAGAGGTTCTCGCGCTTTTCCGTAAAAAAGAGCTGTGCGCAGACGGATGCCGGGGGCAAGCTGCGTTTTGCCGCATGCGTTTTGCCTCAGTGGAAATCGCGGCTGCGCCCGGCCACGATTGAGGCGTTCCCGTACGGAACAGAAAAAGGGCAGCCCAAACATCTCCGTTTAGACTGCCCCTGTACGGTCCGTATTGTATTATTCGGCTTATCCGCGTTCGCTGCGATACACTTCTTTCCCCGCCACGTAAGTCGCCTGCACGTCAAAAGCGCTGTCCAGCACGACGATGTCCGCATCGAAGCCTGCTGCCAGACGGCCTTTGCGCCCCGCTATGCCCAGGATGTGCGCCGGGGTGCCTGCTGCCATTTCGACCGCTTCCGGCAGCGGTACGCCGCTTAGCGTCACCATGTTGCCTACTGCCCGGTTCAGGGTCAAAATGCTGCCGGCCAAGGTGCCGTCCGCCAGCTTGGCCTCTGCCCCGCGGACGTGCACCTCCTGTCCGCCCAGATCGTAGGTGCCTTCGCCCAAGGCTGCCGCGCGCATCGAGTCGCTGACCAGCGCCAGGCGTCCCGCCGATTTCACCCGGTACAAAATGCGCATGACGGCCGGATGGACATGAATACCATCGGCGATCAACTCGGTGCTCAACTGCTCGTGGTACATCGCGGCGCCGACCACCCCCGGCTCGCGGTGGTGCAAGCCGGTCATGGCGTTGAAGCAGTGTGTAAAGTGGCGCACACCCGCTTCCACCGCCTTGGACGCTTGCGCGAACGTCGCTCCGGTGTGTCCCGCCGAGACGATGACTCCGCGTTCTTTGAGCCAGGCGATCGCCTCCAGCGCTTCCGGCTGCTCCGGCGCAATCGTCACGACCTTGATCAGCCCGTCTGCCAGCTCGTACAGCCGGCGCACCGCGTCCATGTACGGCAAGGCGATGTTTTCTTCCTTTTGCGCGCCCTTGTAGCGCGGGTTGATCCACGGTCCTTCCAGGTGGATGCCTGCTACCTGCGCACCCGGCATTCCTTCACGGCTGTGCCGGGCGATCATTTGCAGCACCGCCTCCAGCTGCGCGTACGGCGCCGTCATTGTGGTCGCCAAAAACGTTGTCACGCCAAAGCGTGTCAGGGCGCGGGAGATCGCTTGCAGCGATTCCGGCGTGCCGTCCATCGTGTCGTGACCGTCGATCCCGTGCATGTGCATGTCGATGAAGCCAGGCACGATCCAACCGTCGGTCACGTCCCGCACCTCTGCGGGCAAGCTGCCTGTATAGCCGCCTGCCCTGCCGGCGTAAACGATGGTGCCGCCAGCTGCGACGACCAGCCCGTCAGTAATTTCTTGCCCGTCTGCAATGACGGTTCCTTTCAGGGCGATGGTCTGATTCATGTCAATCCCTCCGTCATGCTGCCTGTCTCGACCAGCAGCTTTTCCAGCTCCAACTCGTCCCGCAGCGGGATTCCGTCATTCCCTACAGCGGGGATGGACGGCTTGATGCTTCGCGCAATGGCAACGGCATGGCGGTGAACTGCCGCCAGTTCGTATCCGCGCTTCTGATAAAAGCGCAGCGCGTGCAGGTTGTCGTTGGTCGTCAGCAGCCAGATGCGCCGTTTTCCGCCCTGGCGCGCCGCCTCCTGCGCAGCTGCCATCAGCGCGCTGCCGACGCCACTCCTCTCCTGCAGGCTGTCGAGAGAGACGATCTGCAGGTCGTCTTCTCCTTCAGCAAACGTGAGAACTCCGACGACCCGACCGTCCTGCCAGGCGGCAAAGCCCGGCAGCTTCGCGCAGTCGAACTGCTGGCGGCGCGCGCCGTACACCATGACGGCGCCGCCCCAGTGTTCCTCGAAAAAGTCGCCCAGCCACGTAGTGTCCGCTGCGCCCAGACGCCTGATTTCGAGCTCGCGCATGTCATTCCCCCCACCGCAGACTGCGGCATACCCGTTCCGTTTCCACAACCAGTCTGCTGACCAGCTCGCCTGCGCTCACGTCCCGGCTAAGCGCTGCTGCCTGTCCCGCCCACAGGCACAAATACTCCGGCCGATTCTGTTTGGCGGCAGCGCTGCGGATGTCGCGCGTCAAGGCATTCTGTACCGGATACGGCGGCAGTTCGTTCTCATGCGGCGCCAGATGTATCATGAAGTCGTTCTCGATGCCTCTGGCGGCTTTGCCGGAAAAGGCCCGTGTCAGCACGGTCGCCTCGTCGCTCGCCTCGCGCAGAGCCTGCTTGTGCAGCGGATGGGCGCCGCTCTCCACGCACGCCAGAAAGGCAGTCCCCAGCTGTACACCTTGCGCCCCCAGCGCGAAGGCAGCGGCAATCCCCCGCCCGTCCATGATTCCTCCCGCAGCGATCACCGGGATGCGCACACGGTCGACAATCTGCGGGACCAACGCCATCGTCCCGACGAGGTTGCTCGGAGAATCGGGCAAGAAGGAGCCGCGATGACCGCCCGCCTCGCTCCCTTGCGCCGTGATCATGTCGACGCCGCTCGCTTCCAGCGCCACGGCTTCGCGGACTGTCGTCGCCGTCCCGATGACGGTCGTGCCCTGCTGCTTCAACACAGACAGCCAACGCTGCTCAAGCAGCCCGAACGTAAAGCTGAACACGGGCACACGTTCCTCCACCACTGCTGCCATTTGCTCCTCGAACGGCTCCGCAAAGCGCGTCACCTTCCAATCCGCCGGAATCCCCAGCTTCTCCCGCATCTCGTTCATGGCTGCAGAGACAGGGGCGGATACCTGACTTTCCCCATCGAATTTCTCCGGGATGAACAGATTGACCCCAAATGGCTGGTCCGTACGCTGGCGAATCTCCCGGATCGCGAGGCGAATTCTCTCTGCGCTCAAATAGCCCGCGCCCAGCGTGCCCAGCCCACCCGCAGACGATACGGCAGCGACGAGTTCGGGAGTCGTGGTGCCCCCCGCCATTCCTGCCTGAATAATGGGCCATTTTACACGCAATCGAGACGTGATCGGATTTGCCTTCCACATTGCTATCCTGCTCCCTCATTTTCATTTTTGTTTCCGTACCTTTGCTGCCTCTACTGCTGCCGTTGCCGAACCAGATCGAGGAAATGCGCCAGCACCCGTGCCGTCATGCCCCAGATCACGCGCCCTTCCACCTCGTAAAACAGGTGCTCGACCGTCCCTGACCTCCACGGGTAGCGCTTCCCGCCGGGAATCAGGTGAAAGGGAAAGTCGTCTGCCGGCTGCATATAGGTAGAAGTCGTGTGCACGGCCGGCTGCATGGCCAGCAGCGTGTCCAGCGCGAGCACGAACACCTCCCCGACTTCTGCCGGATTGGGCTTCATGTCCGAGATGTCATGCAAATAGCCGACGAACGGATAAATGCTCCCTCTGCCCGGCCCGAGCAAGATGTCCAGATCGCCGATGTACTGAATCCGCTCCAGCGGCAGCCCCAGCTCTTCGCTCGTCTCCCGCCTGGCTGCCGCCCAGCGCGACTCGTCGCCTTCCTCCACACGCCCGCCGGGAAAACAGACTTCATTCGCCTGCCGCCGCATCGTGCTGGCCCGCTTTTCAAACAAAATGCCCAGCCGTCCGTCATCCAGATGAACGAGCGGCAACAGAACGCTGAACTCGCCGTACTTCTCGCCGCCCATGATGCCTGCCTCCCGCTCGCGGAGCACGGTGCTGATGCCAGCTACGGCAGGGTCCGCAGGCTCGTCTGGCTGGGGCGAATGTGCATTCGCGACTTCGATCAGATTGCCGTCCGGGTCGCGCAGGTAGACGGACATAATCGGCCCCGTCGCCCCTGTGCGCTGGATGGGTCCTTCGATAATAGCCGCGCCGCTGGCCTTGATGCGCCGCACGACCTGCTCCAGCGGCACCGAGGTGAGAAAGCAAAGATCGGCCGAGCCGGGGACAGGCCGCTGCGCTTTCGGTTCAAATTCGCGCCCAGCCTGATGCAGGTTGATTTTTTGCTGCCCGAACTGCAATGCCCGCCTGCCGTCGCCAAAGGTGATCGCCTGCATGTCCAGGACTTGCTCGTAAAACCGGCAAGTTTCCCCGATGTCCCGTACGGTCAAGACCAAGTGATCCAGTCTGTCTATCATGCGCATCTCTCCTACGTGAATCCCTTACTTCCTGCTGAAGCTATTATAGCATTGTCCGCCCATGCGCGCCCTCTTTTGTCCACGCCAAAAAGACCGGCTGATCCTTTTTGGGAAACCGGTCTGGCATGCTGATTCGCTGCGCCATGCGCGGGGCTGGGGAAGGACGCTGCTGAATTATATCGTTTTGTCAGGATCGCGCCCCCTGCCGCTATATGCCGCCAAGCGCTGCCTCCACCGCAGCAATCGCGTGAATTTCCGTCGTGTCGTACACCGGCACCGGACAGTCCGCCTGGGCGATGAGCAGCCCGATTTCCGTGCAGCCGAGGATGATCGCCTGCGCCCCAGCCTCGACCAGGCCGGAAATGATGCGCCGGTACGCCTGCTTCGACTCCTCGCGCACGATCCCCCGGCACAGTTCTTCGTAAATGATGGCATGGACGGTCTGCCTTCCCTGTTCATCCGGGAGCAGCACCTCCAGCCCGTGCACATCCCGCAGCCTGCCCGTGTAGAAGTCTTGCTCCATCGTGAAGCGTGTGGCGAGCAGGCCGACTCGCTGATACCCGTCCGCTTTGATCTTCGCGGCGGTCGCATCGGCGATGTGCAGAAACGGCAGCCTCGTCGCGCCTGTAATCGCGGGCGCCAGCTTGTGCATCGTATTGGTGCACAGCACGATCAGCTCGGCCCCTGCCGCCTCCAGACGCCGCGCCGCATCTGCCATGTGCTCGCCAGCCTCCGCCCATTTCCCGGCATGCTGCAGTTCCTCGATCTCGGCGAAATCGACGGAGTACAGGAGACATTTCGCCGAGTGCAAGCCGCCCAGCCTGTCCCGCACTCCTTCGTTCACCAACTGGTAATACACGCGGGACGATTCCCAGCTCATCCCGCCAATCAGTCCAATCGTCTTCATCTCGATTCCTCCTCATTCAAGCTGCGAAAGGTCGTTTGCAAAAAAGAACGCGCTTTGCCCGTATCCAGGGACGTGTCCAAGGGGATTCCCAGTTCGCCCGCCCTCTCTGCGGACAGCTCATCCGCCTTGACCAGCCCAGAATCGAAGCCGAGCTCCTCCGCCATTTTGACGGCAAACGTGTAGTAGCTTGCCTTTTGGGCCGGTCCCACATGCAGCGTACCCGTATACGGCCCAAGGGCCAGCTCGACCACCGCCCGGGCCAAGTCTTGTACATGGACAAAGCTTTTGTACAAATTTTGCGTGAGCACCACCACGCCCCCGCGCGTCAAGGCTTCCGCCAGGTCCTGCGTTCGCTTGTCCCATCTGCCCTGCGCGTTCTTTCCGTAAATCGGCCCGAAGCGCACGACCAGATGGCGGGCATGGCCTTCGCGGACAAACTCTTCGCCCCGTATTTTGGCGTTGCAATAGCCGGCGAGCGGATTGCGTTCGTCCAGTTGCACAATCTCTGCGTCCTCCCGATGGGGCCCCGCCTTTTGCCCGAAAACGCCGTCCGTGGACAGGTAGACCAGCTTCGCCTGCTCCGGCAAATGCGCCAGCAGCGTCGGCATGCCCTGCTCGACCAGCTCCTGCGCATCAGCGCTGTCATTGCCCCGCAGCGACCAGATGACCACATCCGGCAAAAGCTCGCGCAAAAATGCGGAAAAAGCCGGCGAATCTTTGACATCCATGCGCAGCAACCCGGATTGCGGCGGAGATGAAAAGCAGGTAGCGGTCACCTCGCCCTCCTGCCTGACCTGAAGCTCGTGAAGTATTTGCCCGCCGAGATACCCGCTCGCACCGAGCAAAAGGATTTTCCGCTTGCTCATTTGCCTTCTTCGCCCCCTCCCTGCCCGTTTTTTGTGAATAACGTCTCTTTGCTTTTTCACCAACGTGGGTGTGGCCGCCTCTGCACAGTGGATGTGAACGGCTCCGCAACGTGGATGTAGCTGGTTTCCCCACAGCGGATGCAACCGTTTTCATTCCAATGGATGCAACCGCCTCTGCTCCACCGTCCAGCCGCGACCGATCAGCATGTCCCCTTCCTGATTGTACCAGTACAATATACCCCAACGATACCAGATGAATCTAGCAGAAAAAAGCAAGATTTCGAGAGGGGATGAAATCGTGGGCAAAAAGGTTGTGCTGGCAGGCGGCGCCCGCTCCTCTCGTCTGGCTCGGGACCTGCCTCGTGATGCGCGCCGATCCGGGCCTCGCCCTGACTGGCCGCAACTGCATTCCCGCGAAGTGGCTGGAACACGGCTTTTCGTTCGCCTACACCGATCTTGAGCCTGCGCTGCGGGATTTGCTCGTGTCTGCGGAAAAAGCATAGGCGGGAACGCTGGATGGAATCTGCACCTCCCTGTATATGGAATAGCAGATGGTGAAAACCAGAGTTCAGCGAAATTCGATAATTATTGAATACAACTTTCTTATATATTAGAATAATTTCACATCCATCTCCAGGAGGTTCAGATGAATCATTTTTACTCTCCACAGCCGAGCGAAACGATTTCCGTAGTAGTCGAGTCTTCGCCAGTCTGGGAAGTCATCCTCGGCATCGCAGGATACACGCATGCACAGCTCCGGCACACGTTTGATCAACATGAGCAATGGACGGCAGCGAGAGGCTCTATGCCTTCCTCATTCGTTTCGCAATTGCAAGAGGTCGAGCAGAACAACCTTTGGTATGGGCTGATTATGGTTCAAAACAAACTCTCCGCCTATTCCGTTCGAGATTTTTCGCATCGGCTCAACAATCTGTCAGCGGATGGCTTGTACGAAACTCTTCTCCCATACAAAGATCGCGATTCGGAGCCGATCCGGAAAGCCATTGCCAGTCAATCAGACAGAAAGGAATCCATCGAGAAGTATGCTGCGCTTTTTGAAGGGCACGACTACCTTAGCGGATACGTTCGCTGTCTGGCCCGCTATTCACCCCCAAAAATCTGCGAATTGTTCCACCAGATCGTGACCGAGTGGCACGATTGGGTGAGCCGGCAGAAAGATTGGGAAAAATGGACTCAAGCGCTCGCCTTTGAGCAGAAGCTGCACAGCTCATTGGATCAGAATCGTCCCATCGAGGAAATCGAGCGAATCACGGGCGGCGTCAAGTATCTTCCCGAGCCTTCGATCTGGGAGATTAAGCTGGTTCCGCACGTGTCCTACCGTCCATGGACACTGGCCAAGCGGACCGCTGATACCAAGCTGTTCTTTTACCCTTTGAGGGAAGACTATTGGCTGGAGCCAGGCGTCCCGTCAACAGAATTGGTGCGCGGACATAAAGCCTTGGGGGATGAGCTCCGCCTGAAATTGCTGTATCAGCTCCAAAAGGGGCCGTTGTCGCTGCAAGAACTGAGCGTAATGTTCCAAATCTCCAAAACGACTTTGCATCATCAACTCTCCCTATTAAAAGCAGCCAAGTTTATTCATGTGGAAAAAGGAATTTACTCGGCAAATCTTGCGCAGATTCACTCCTTTTCCGACCGGTTAGCCCACTATTTAGGGGATATCCAATGAAGACATATTCCGCTTCATTTCGAGCGCTGTGGGCAGGCGAAGTCATCTCCGAGTTTGGCGGTGCCGCTGGCGGAATCATGAATGGATTGATGCTGTACCAATTGACAGGCTCCAAGGAATGGATGGGGACGCTTTGGCTTGTGTATTTTATCCCTTCTCTCGTGTTGCAAGGAGTAAGCGCTCCATTTCTTAATCATGTCGCAAAGGAAAAGCTGCTGCGAACCATCCAGTTGTTACGGGCTGGCGGTTATCTGCTTCCACTGCTCGGGCAATCCAGCGGCTCCGAAGCTGCGGGCATATGGACTCTCGTCGTTTTGCAATGCTTGCTCGGCTTGTTGCAGCCTCTTTACACTAGTCTGGTGTTCGCCCTTTTGCCTGAAGTCTGCACGGAGGCAGAGCTGACGGAAGCAAACGGACTGCTGGATGGAACCGTGCGGCTGACGAGTCTGGTCGCACCCGGAGCCATCTCGATGCTTTTGCTGCTTTGCCCCCTGTCCCTCCTGTACGGGCTTTCCTCTGTTTTGTTTTTCGTCAGCTCCTTCTCGCTTTCGCGCATCCCCTCATCTGCCACAGCTGCGAGAGTGCCCATTTGGACGAGGAAATACTGGTGGACAGAACTAAAGGAAGGGATGCAAGCCTTCTGGAGACAACCACAGCTGGTCCGTCTGACTCTGCTCTCGTCCGTCGTACAATTTGCAGTCGGAGCAACACTCGTGGTAAATGTCCCGTTCATTCTCGGAGAGCTGCACGGTCAATCATGGGAGTATGCGATCTTTTCCGGGGCATTTCCTGCCGGTTATGCTATCGGCGTCGCCTTGCTTGCGAAGCTGCCTAAAACAAGCCTGGCCATGTACCTTGGTTTTATTGGCGGAGGATTTTCCTTTGTCTTGCTCTGTTTTGCAGGCTCTATTCCCCTTGCATGGATGTGCGAGTTGTTTGGCGGGATGCTCTTTCCTCTCTTTCATGCCCGAAGTGTAGCGATTTTTCAGCAAAGTGCTCCTCGGGAACGATTGCCCCAGCTGAGTGCCGTGCGCTTGCTTTTCCTCCGGGTCACCATGCCGCTCGGAATCTTGTTTGCTTCTTCCCTTTCTGTCAGCTCGCGGCACACTTATTTGCTTGTCGGCACAATGATTGTTCTAGCTGGCTTCTATACCTTGTTCTCCTCCGCTTCGCCGTCCAAAGACGATTTTCTTTCACGAGATAAGCCAAATACACGGTAAAAAAGCGTATGCCCCCAAAAGTAAGGCATACGCTTTTTCGGCTACCATGGAACGAAAAGCGGCTGGACGATGATCTGCCCGCTTTACGTCCCGCAATACGTCTGGTACGGACGATTGGACGGCGCAGGCGGGGCGGCGTACTCCTCCTGCTCGGCCGCATACGCGTACGGCCGCTCCAGCGCAGCCAGCAGGCGCTTCATCACGCTGTAGTCGTCCCTGTCCACTGCGGCTTCCAACGCTTCCTCCACCCGGTGGTTGCGCGGGATCACTGCCGGATTACTCGTACGCATCAGTTCGTTTACATCCGCCTCTGTTTCCGGCTGCCTGCCCAGTCTCTCCCGCCACTGCCTCTGCCACTCGGCAAATTCCGGCTTGTCTGCCAGTGCGGTCTCCTCCGGCCTGCCCAGCGTCAACGCGCGGAACGTGTTCGTATAGTCCGCCCGATACCGCTGCATGATGCCAAGCAAGTCGTCCACGAGCGTATCGTCCCCCGGCTCTGCACGGAACAGACCCAGTTTGCCCCGCATGCCTTCCAGCCACTCCCGGTAAAACAGCTTGGAAAAATCCCCAAGTGCTTCTTCAGCCATTTGGATAGCCTGTTCCGGTTCGTCGTGCAGCAGCGGAAGCAGCGTCTCCGCAAAGCGCGAGAGGTTCCAGACGGCGATGTACGGCTGGTTGCCGTACGCATAGCGGCCCTGGGTATCGATGGAGCTGAATACCGTCGCGGGATCGTACGCATCCATGAAGGCACACGGGCCGTAGTCGATGGTCTCCCCGCCAATAGCCATGTTGTCGGTGTTCATGACCCCGTGGATGAAGCCGACGAGCTGCCACTTCGCGATCAGCGCGGCCTGGCGCCGGATCACTTGCTGCAGCAGGAACAGGTAGCGGTTGTCTGCGTAGTCCGCACCGGGAAAATGCCGCCGCAGAGCGTAATCCGCCAGCGCGCGCACAAGCTCCGCCCCGCCCCATCTGGCAGCGTACTGGAACGTGCCGACACGCAGATGACTGGCAGCCACGCGGGTCAAAACGGCTCCGGGCAGATCGGTCTCGCGAATAATCGTCTCCCCGGTCGTCACGACCGCCAGGCTGCGGGTCGTCGGAATCCCCAGCGCGTGCATCGCTTCGCTGATGATGTACTCGCGCAGCATCGGACCGAGTGCCGCCCGCCCATCGCCCCGGCGAGAGTACGGCGTTCGTCCGGAGCCTTTCAGCTGGATGTCGAAGCGCTCGCCCGCAGGCGTGATCTGCTCGCCCAGGAGGATCGCCCGGCCGTCCCCCAGCATGGTGAAATGCCCGAACTGGTGACCCGCATAAGCCTGCGCCAGTGGCAGAGCCCCGTCGGGAATGCGGTTGCCGGCGAACGCGGCGATCCCGTCTTCTCCCTCCAGCGCCTGGGCGTTCAGCCCGAGGGCAGCCGCCAGCGGACGGTTCAGCACCGCCAGCCTAGGCGCGCGCACAGGTGTCGGATTTTGCCTAGAAAAAAAGGCTTCCGGCAGGCGAGCGTAGCTGTTGTCAAAGTTCCACGCGGCATCGTTGATTGTGTTTTTCTCCGTCATTCGATCTCCTTCTGACCGTGATCGCGGTGTATTTTCGTTAGTGTTTGCTTTTGCCCTCTTATTATAACCTTTTCGCAGGGGGACAGGGGGTGTTGCACGCGGTGAAGTGCAGCGGGCAGCTTTCTTTTTGCAACGGCAAAAACCCTCACGTACTGCAGGGTGCACTGCTTTCGGGAGGGCTTCTGGAGATACGCTTTATTTCAATCCACGCATCCGCGTAGGATGCGACTGAGTTTGGGCGAGGCGTAGATACGCAAGCCAAGATTTCAATCCACGCATCCGCGTAGGATGCGACTGCACCGCACGAGCTACTGAAGTCGTTCCAACATTCATTTCAATCCACGCATCCGCGTAGGATGCGACTGCCTCTTTCCGCTTCCTAAACCACGACATGGATAAGATTTCAATCCACGCATCCGCGTAGGATGCGACACCTTTATATTTTATATTCAAATCCACTTTCTTAATTTCAATCCACGCATCCGCGTAGGATGCGACTTTGGTTATTAATTATAATTGAATAGTCATTTGAGGGATTTCAATCCACGCATCCGCGTAGGATGCGACACGGCCTGAAAAAAGGTGACCGGGTGCGGCACGTATTTCAATCCACGCATCCGCGTAGGATGCGACGGATTTGAGCAATACGCTACCAGATCAACAGCAAAATTTCAATCCACGCATCCGCGTAGGATGCGACGTGGGCTATGAGAGTAGGTTATGAGAGTAACTAGTATTTCAATCCACGCATCCGCGTAGGATGCGACTGGGCGGTTATGAAAACATCATTGGCGCGGTGTTATTTCAATCCACGCATCCGCGTAGGATGCGACATCCTTATGATCGTGGATAAAAATGTCATGAGACAATTTCAATCCACGCATCCGCGTAGGATGCGACCGGCTTCGGGTGCTTTTGCTGGGTTTTGAGTTGGCTATTTCAATCCACGCATCCGCGTAGGATGCGACGGAGTGGAGAGAGCCGTCCAAAACTTCCCTGTCGATTTCAATCCACGCATCCGCGTAGGATGCGACGTATCGTTTTCCCTTGTTGATTATATTATAACTATTTCAATCCACGCATCCGCGTAGGATGCGACTGTTTTGCTGACTGATGGAGATACGGCATTAGACGATTTCAATCCACGCATCCGCGTAGGATGCGACCCTTTTTCGATGTAAAATATCCCCCCCATATAGCTATTTCAATCCACGCATCCGCGTAGGATGCGACCGCATAGAAGTTTGTGCTGTGTTTTTCGTTCCCTTATTTCAATCCACGCATCCGCGTAGGATGCGACAAGTTTAAAAAAATTTGGTTCACTAAACAATCAGATTTCAATCCACGCATCCGCGTAGGATGCGACAGTGTGTAGATCCAGTAAGGCAGCTCCTTGACAACTATTTCAATCCACGCATCCGCGTAGGATGCGACGGTATGTATGAAATTGAAGTTACGGGCAGCGATTTATTTCAATCCACGCATCCGCGTAGGATGCGACAATCCCAACAGGAGTCATTTACACTATTTCCGCTTGTATTTCAATCCACGCATCCGCGTAGGATGCGACGAAAATGATGCACTTAAAAAACTGACCGAGCAAATATTTCAATCCACGCATCCGCGTAGGATGCGACGACAAGAGACAGCTTATAACAACATAACAGGGAAGGATTTCAATCCACGCATCCGCGTAGGATGCGACGGTGGCTATGGCACACATTATTCTGTATGGGATACTATTTCAATCCACGCATCCGCGTAGGATGCGACGCGCCAGCGGTACTGTGAGAAGCATGCGGGTAAGATTTCAATCCACGCATCCGCGTAGGATGCGACTATCTCAGGGGTCATCATCTGGTGGTAGAGCAAGGTAATTTCAATCCACGCATCCGCGTAGGATGCGACTGACTCAGGCAACCTAACCCTTTTAGTTGTCAAAATTTCAATCCACGCATCCGCGTAGGATGCGACATACCTTGTCAACAGTAAGGGATAAACTAACTGTGATTTCAATCCACGCATCCGCGTAGGATGCGACTATAACATGTGTGATTGTTTGTGTAATGGATAGTGTATTTCAATCCACGCATCCGCGTAGGATGCGACGCTAAATTCTTCATACATTCCCCAAAATGCTGCACATTTCAATCCACGCATCCGCGTAGGATGCGACCGTGAAGAGGAAGTCTCTGCAATCTCTCGTTCGTATTTCAATCCACGCATCCGCGTAGGATGCGACTTATTGGTTTAGCTGCTATTTGTTCAGGTGCACTAGATTTCAATCCACGCATCCGCGTAGGATGCGACATGTTTTTCCTGTTTCACTCCCTATTAAATGATCAGATTTCAATCCACGCATCCGCGTAGGATGCGACTAATTGACGATGACGGAGACGAATATGCTATAGTATTTCAATCCACGCATCCGCGTAGGATGCGACTAGTTATTATTTGATGATTTTTTGATCCAAGGCAAAAATTTCAATCCACGCATCCGCGTAGGATGCGACTGTTATTATAGATTTATAAAGTTAAACAAAAGGAGCATTTCAATCCACGCATCCGCGTAGGATGCGACAATTGTAATCAAGTAGGAAATACATAGGAGGTCATTTCAATCCACGCATCCGCGTAGGATGCGACCCCAGACATCGACGATCAGGGAAGAGGTTTGATCACCATTTCAATCCACGCATCCGCGTAGGATGCGACGATCGATCATTTGACTCACCTCCGCATTACTGTGATTTCAATCCACGCATCCGCGTAGGATGCGACGGGTCAGGATTTTCCTCTGCCGGTATCTTGGCCAATTTCAATCCACGCATCCGCGTAGGATGCGACTAATGAGTTACTATGACAATCAAGAAAGCAAAGTATTTCAATCCACGCATCCGCGTAGGATGCGACGTAAAAATGGTGTGATGATCTCAGGGCTGAAAAGAAAATTTCAATCCACGCATCCGCGTAGGATGCGACCTAAAACATTTTCCATTCTCAATATGATTAAAAAATTTCAATCCACGCATCCGCGTAGGATGCGACATATACAACTAGCGAAATTGTCAAAGGGATTGAGATTTCAATCCACGCATCCGCGTAGGATGCGACCTTTCTTGACGTTGGATAAAGCCATCGAGGCTAGAAATTTCAATCCACGCATCCGCGTAGGATGCGACCCGGGCAACGTTACGGACGGTTGACTGTACTCGAAATTTCAATCCACGCATCCGCGTAGGATGCGACTGCGAGTGGTCTCGCCACAACCCAGACCGCGAAGACATTTCAATCCACGCATCCGCGTAGGATGCGACTACCGAGACGGACGGCGTAGGAGGGGCAGACATGGATTTCAATCCACGCATCCGCGTAGGATGCGACTCGCCATCGTTATTGCCCTCGTATTCGCCCTTGTATTTCAATCCACGCATCCGCGTAGGATGCGACCCGGTTGGATGGGTTGAGTGGGATAAGTTCGCAAGATTTCAATCCACGCATCCGCGTAGGATGCGACATGACCTCTTTGACTGATTTGGTTCGAGCCACATGATTTCAATCCACGCATCCGCGTAGGATGCGACTGACGAACACGGAGAGACTTGGAAGCAACCTATTTGGATTTCAATCCACGCATCCGCGTAGGATGCGACGCGTATGGCGCGGTGGTTGTCGCAGATCCTGACATTTCAATCCACGCATCCGCGTAGGATGCGACCTTCTTTGATGTTCAAGTTGACTATCTATTTGGCAATTTCAATCCACGCATCCGCGTAGGATGCGACGGTAAACCTGTCGTCGTCGACGGCACAGGCAAGGTATTTCAATCCACGCATCCGCGTAGGATGCGACGGCAATGTGTATCAAAGCAGCGATACGCGCTTTTTTATTTCAATCCACGCATCCGCGTAGGATGCGACCAAGGATTCACACATGAGTATATCGCTGAGCTTCTATTTCAATCCACGCATCCGCGTAGGATGCGACTACCTCGGGAATTGTGTGAAGAGGTTTTTCAAATATTATTTCAATCCACGCATCCGCGTAGGATGCGACGGGGGTGAATTGCTCTTGACATTTCATGTGTTTTATATTTCAATCCACGCATCCGCGTAGGATGCGACTCCCTACAAGCGCAGCAGGCGCAGCGAGCGCAAAAAATTTCAATCCACGCATCCGCGTAGGATGCGACTCCCCAGTTGCTTTGGTTGTACGTGATGCGATCGGCGATTTCAATCCACGCATCCGCGTAGGATGCGACCACACCGGAATTAAAGACAACCCCCAATATGCCAATTTCAATCCACGCATCCGCGTAGGATGCGACGTATGTGCCGGGAGAGAGCGACGATACAGCGAAGGCTATTTCAATCCACGCATCCGCGTAGGATGCGACACCTTGCATTGCGATTCATGTAGATAAGGGATATTGATTTCAATCCACGCATCCGCGTAGGATGCGACCCTCGATGAGCCGGATGCTACAAAACAAGTCATCACAATTTCAATCCACGCATCCGCGTAGGATGCGACACCAGGCAATATCATCAAGTGTAACGAGGCCAAGATTTCAATCCACGCATCCGCGTAGGATGCGACTGCGTTGTTCGTACTAAAAACACAAAACAGATATCATATTTCAATCCACGCATCCGCGTAGGATGCGACTGTGCTCTTCACTGCAGCATACGTCACCAAATTCGACATTTCAATCCACGCATCCGCGTAGGATGCGACAATAGCGATGAGGTTGACGGCACAATCATCAGCATTTCAATCCACGCATCCGCGTAGGATGCGACAAATGATGTAAAGCAGTTGGTAAATGAGATGTATATTTCAATCCACGCATCCGCGTAGGATGCGACTGTATTACACGTAACTGACCCTCATAATATCGAATTTCAATCCACGCATCCGCGTAGGATGCGACAAAAGTTTTCAGGTAATAAATACCACACATGTAACGATTTCAATCCACGCATCCGCGTAGGATGCGACGCAAACACAGCGTGTTCGCGGGCAGAACGCGGAAATTTCAATCCACGCATCCGCGTAGGATGCGACGCTGGCTTGCAGAGCCTTTTTCGATGCGGAATCGATTTCAATCCACGCATCCGCGTAGGATGCGACAAGTCACCAGCCATGCCCATGCTATCTTCCCGCCATTTCAATCCACGCATCCGCGTAGGATGCGACGTCAACCAGCCCAATGATAACTGCCTCTTTATGTGATTTCAATCCACGCATCCGCGTAGGATGCGACGTCGATTGAGGCTCTGAAAGGGGCGAAGGGAAAATTTCAATCCACGCATCCGCGTAGGATGCGACGGACACCGTACTGTTTTCCATTCAGAGTAATGTTATTTCAATCCACGCATCCGCGTAGGATGCGACGCCGTTACTGTGCCAACAGGCTTCTCAAGGTCGAATTTCAATCCACGCATCCGCGTAGGATGCGACGGGAAGAGCGTCCCGTGAAATGCAAACTCATCATTTATTTCAATCCACGCATCCGCGTAGGATGCGACGACCAAGCCGAACATTACGCCCGCCAAGACAAAGATTTCAATCCACGCATCCGCGTAGGATGCGACTTCTGGTGATAGATGGTGTAGAAAAAACGCTAGATTTCAATCCACGCATCCGCGTAGGATGCGACACGGCGGGTGACTACTGATGGAGGTCTTGGAGATCGTATTTCAATCCACGCATCCGCGTAGGATGCGACCAGTTTAGCCATGGCTGCACTGTTGGCAGCCGAGCAATTTCAATCCACGCATCCGCGTAGGATGCGACTTAAAAACGGACAGCTGCCGTTGCACATCCCAAGATTTCAATCCACGCATCCGCGTAGGATGCGACCCCCCGGCGAGTGCTACGTGAAAGGCAACATCTACGAATTTCAATCCACGCATCCGCGTAGGATGCGACCTCGAAAGGAAGCTAATCAAGCAGCGGCAAGCTATTTCAATCCACGCATCCGCGTAGGATGCGACGGACAACCTGTTTGAGATGTTCAAAACGTACTATGAATTTCAATCCACGCATCCGCGTAGGATGCGACTTGGATGGCGACGTACTCATTTGGGCAGATCCGGAGATTTCAATCCACGCATCCGCGTAGGATGCGACGGGCCGCCGAGTTCCCGCCGACAGAAAGAGTGGGAATTTCAATCCACGCATCCGCGTAGGATGCGACCCAGCAGTTCCAGCAGGAGTACCCCTCATTCCCAGAGATTTCAATCCACGCATCCGCGTAGGATGCGACTACCGTGGCGGAGAAAAAGCACTACAGCACACGTTGATTTCAATCCACGCATCCGCGTAGGATGCGACGCATCGACATCCAATTGCCTGATGGAATAACTCCAATTTCAATCCACGCATCCGCGTAGGATGCGACAGCGAAAAATGTAAAAAAACACAGCAAAAATTCCTGATTCGTGAACAAGATATGCCAAAATCCGTTCAATGACAAGTTGACTGGGGGAAATTCCCTGTAACTATCGCAAGTTTTCGCCCGTCTTTTGGTGCGAATGTCCCCAGAAACTCGTGGGAGCTATACATTCGCACCAGACGTTCGCACTTGCCGTTACAAAATCAGTGGACCTTCCAAATCAATTGGCTCTTTCACGCCAAAATGCTCAACCTTGTTTTTGTGTTGATTACCCAGTTGATAAATGCGCAGGCTGTCCTGCTCCGGATTGATTGCATCGAGGAGCTTGAGCCGCAATACAGCCAGTTGGGCTGCGTCGACCACGCATTCAAACACGGAATTTTGTACGCGTTGGCCGTAATTCTGGCAAATTTTTGAGACCCGGCGCAGCCTTTTTTGCCCTGCGCTGCTAACCGTACTCACATCATAGGTGATCAATACCAGCAATCCCTTCCCCTACTTCCACAAAAAAGGTGGGTACTCGTCCAGATCATTGCGTAAATAACGGGCTAACAATAGAGCTTGCGCATGCGGAACCAATCCCCAGGAAATCTTCTCCCCCAGATAAGGATGAGTGATTTTGTCCTGTTTCCTGTTTTGCCAGGCTGCGAGAAACTTCTTTCTGGCCTCATCTCGCATGATGACAGCACCGTTCTCTTTCTTGAGAAAATCGTCTTTGCCTACAATCTTCTTGTTAATGAGCGACAGCACAAACTTGTCCGCAAAGACTCCCCGCAACTCCTCCATCACGTCCAGCGCTAGCGAAGCGCGTCCGGGCCTGTCCCGGTGCAAGAAGCCAACATAAGCATCCAGCCCGACACCTTCCAGTGCGGCAGCCACATCGTTCGCCAACAAAGAGTAGGCGAACGACAGCATCGCATTCACAGGATCAAGCGGCGGTCTGCGGGAACGGGACTGGAAGGAAAAGTCCTCCTTCTGCTGCAGGATCATGTCATCCAGCAACTGATAGTAGCCGACAGCCGCCAGGCCTTCCAGACCTCGCAGCCGGTCCAGATCATCACACGCCCTTACTTCCAAAAGCAAAGCGGACAACTGCTGCGAGACGGCTTTGAACCGGGAGACATCAATCCGCAGCGGATAGTCTCTGGTCATTCTTTCCAACATCCATTTATGGTTGTAAATCTTGCCCAGAATAAAATTGCGCGCAATTTTTGCCGACAGAACCTCATCCTCTGACACCGCATACTGTTTCTTCCTCAGGACGACATTTCCCTTGCTTTCCCCGATGACTCTGGCGAGAAATCTGCCGCTTGCGGTGAAAAAGGCGAGTGAAATATTTCGCTCTGCACAATATCCCATGAGTGCCGGGCTCGCGCCTGTATAGCCAAAGGAGATGATGGAATCCAGGTTGTGCAGCGGCACCCTGCCCAGCTTTTCCTGATCCCTGAGCACCACAACATTGTCGCCGTCCAGTGATAAATACGCATCGGGCTGTGTGATAAAGAGTGTATTCAACAGCTTTTTCATTCGTTGATTTTCCCTTCCACGTAGCTTTTCACCGTTTGTTTATTCATCAGCACCGGCAAACAAATATTTTGCAGGGAACAGCTCTGGCAAAATGGCCCTGTCTTCACTTTGGGGGTATGTCTTCGCCGGTAGTAGTCCTGCATTTCAGCGACGATCTGCCTCACTTTGCCCTTCAAGGCAGGAGTTAGCGGAACTTCCACCCTGTGCTTGATTTCGTCGTAAAACAGATACCCATGGTCGATGTCGCACAGCAGCATTTCCTCCAGGCAGAGAGCCTGTGCCGCCAACTGCAGCACATCCTCATCGCCCTTTTTTGGCTTTCCGCGTTTATATTCAACGGGACAGGCGATGTATTTCCCTTCGGCGCCATTGATCGTCACACCGTTCTCATTTCGGATAAACTCTACCACGTCGCATACGCCGGTGATCTGCAGACTGGTCGACTTCACAGGCATAGCGCGAACGACCAGCTTGTCCCCGCGCTTTTCTCTCGTAAACGGCTGGTCGGCTTTCCGATGCAAGTGACTTCCCTCAATGGTTTTGACGTTTTCCTCCCATTGCTGCTCTATGTGAATCAACGCCCACTGCCGCTTGCAAAACTGAAAGTGCTGGATGCCGGACAATAGCAAATAATCGTCGTCAGCATTAACGCCCATCCATGATCTCTACTTTCAACCCTTCCAGTGGCTGCAGGGCAAACTCGTAGTCCTCGTACGCTTTCGGCTCTTCCACAAGCCTTTCGACCAGGAGCGAGCGATGCACCTTCGCCGACGAATATTGACCCAGCTTGGAGTTGTGCTCCCACCAATACACTTTGTGGACTTCCATGCTTCCTTCCGGCCTTGCGGATGAGGCGTCGTTTTCAAACAAGGTAACCAAGGCTTGCTTGATTTTCTCGGCATCGTCATTCGTAAACCCGGTTTTCTCGGCGAGCTGCGTATTGATGCTTCCGTAAAAGACGTACACGCCGGAATCTACCCGGTGCTTCATTCCCATCGTATCGGAGCCTCTTGACGCGCCCGGCTCGGAATTGACGCTTTTCGTAATCTGGATGCTGGAAATGTCGATCGGGTCCAGGCTTGTCGCAGGATGAATGGATACGGGACCCCTGATTCCGACGGACACGCCCCCGCTCTTGTCTCCCTTGAAAGCAAAAACTTGTCCAAAGCTTCTGACATCCAGCCATTCCCGACAAGCCACCAGGGCAAACTCGTCGCCGGAAACCGACTTGGCCTTCAAGATTTTTTCCAGCTCTGGATTGGCGTCTGCACGCTCTCGCAAACTCCCGAAAGAATCGGATTTACGGTCGTTGGATTGAACGAAGATCGATTCGCCCATATCCTGCAGCCGGTTTCGGATCTTCCGCTTCAGCGCCACATCCGAAATCTCGCCGTAGCCGTCGTAGTTTTGCCGCGGACGGTTGCCATTTAGCGGATCGCCGTTCGGGTTCGCCTTGGTCACGGACAGTACAACGGCAAAATCGATTTTATGATCCAGCGTCGTCATCTCGAATCTCTCCTTTTAATTGGATGCTTCTTCTGCATCGCTAGTTTTATCGTTGTTATACAGTGCATGTCTCTGACTGTAAAAACCGAGCAAATACTTGCCGGATAACGGTTTGTTGTTGAACTGATCGAGCGGCATGCGCGAGCCGATCTCGTCGATGAGCTTGTTTAGATCCAGCGCTTTTTTTCCAAGTCTGGCCTGATACGGCTGCAGGCTCGCCTGGATCGTCTTCCAGGTTCTTTCCGGATGCCTGGAAAACTCATTCATGTAGCGAATGGCGTTGGTAGCCCGGTCCTCTCCGCCTAACGCCCGCCTTTCCAAAACATCCGCGACAGCCAGCAGGCGGCCGAACAAATAGTCGCGGTCGTCGTTTGTTTTATCCAATGCCACTTGGAATCCCTCCTGTTCCCTCTGTTTCCTGATCAGGGCGCACGCGATGCTCAAGGTCTTCTCCCACTCCCACCGCTCCATCGAGACAGGATTCGATGCGCGATAGAATACGCTGGACACAATATCCAACGGGAGGTTCCGGCCGTCGAGGATGCATGGCAGCATACGCTCCATCACTCCTTTGACCACCTTGTCGCTCGCCCTGGGGCCGTATGCGGCATACGCGATGTCCTTCGTGGCGGGCGCGCCGTAGAACTGCACAAACTCGCCGTTTTCATCCTTGCGGTAGCGATGCAGCCACATGCAGGTCGAATGCCAATTCACCAGCTTGTCCAAATAGTCGTCCTTTTTCAGATTGCGGTAGTACAGCACCGCCATACGCCCGGTCGTCGCCGAATCCAGGACGAGAATGTTGACATCTTCGTCTTCTGTGACAGAGGCCGTCAACTGATTGCGGTATCCGTCCAACGCCTTCGCTACCTCACGCGCGACCTCCTTGTTGGTGAACGGGTTTCCCCCTTTGGCAACAGGTGGCGTCGGAACGATTGAGAAAAGGTCCTCCGTCAATCCGGGAATGTCCGGATCGCCATTGCTCCAGACAAGAAACACCCGCTGATCAATGATTTTCCCCTGGCGGTTGATGAGCCACTTCAAGGCATTGTGCGCCTTCTGGGACACCTCGTAACTGATGCTTGCCGCGTCCCGGCTCTCTTGAAAGCGTCCGCGAAACGTAAAACCGCTTTTGTCATTGGCGGAAATCAGCTTGGCCTTGTCAGCCGCATTTCTGATTTTATTCGCGTGCTTGTCCGTGGCTGGAAGCCTTTCACCCTTGACGTAGCAAATGTCCTCGTCACCCAGCTGACCGCTGTAAAAACGAATGAAGGAGTCGTACATCTCCTGGTCTTTCCACACTTCAGTCAGTTTTTGGGTCAGGGACCGGACGTTGAACCGGACGAATGCGCTCGCGATCTCTCCGGTCAGGACAGAAAAGATTTGCGGCCTTGCACCGTGCAGTTCCTCCGCTTTTTTGTCCCATTTGTTCAGGAGCCGACCGTCGGCATCTGTGTACAATACTTTTTCATTCACCAGGTCTTGAATCAGCCGCCCCTTGCGCAAATAGCGGTAGATGCTCTTTACCTTTGGCACAGCATGTTCGGAATTTGCCCACGCCTCCAGTTGCTTGATGTAATAGGCAAAGGGCTCCTCCTTTTTGATCTCCCCGCCGTAGGCCACAAAGTCCCCTGCCACGTAGCTAAGTTTGTCGTGCAAAGGATACGGAGCGATTTTGGAACCGGACCGGCTTGCAGAGTCTTCGGTGCATGGAATCAGCGTGCTCGCATCGCTTTTGTCCACGACCTGCGCGCTATGAAACTCTCCGTCTTCGGTGATCTGCACCTCGATGTGCGCATTTTGCGTGGTGTGGGAGACGGGCAGCAGCGTGAATTTCTGATCGTTGTGCTTTTTTTCCAGACTGCCAACATGCTTTATATTGGCTTGATACGTCTGATACAGATTCAACAGCCAACTCATTGACTCCCCCCCTCTGACAGTTGTGCGAACAGCTCGTCCACAGATTCGACGTTTGTCTCATCGAAGCGCTTCGGCTCCATGCTGGCAATCGTCCGAACCCGCGTGCACTGCTCGGGTCTGATAAAGTCGATATAGCCATCCTGCATGACCACATCCCACAGGCGTACTTCCAGCTGGTTTCTGCCCGTCTCGTCCGGATAATTGATGCCATGGACCATGTTGCCGAGATGAATGTCGCCATATCCGTCGTAAAAACCTTTTCCTTCGCCAAACACGCACGGCTCCACATAACCCTGACATTCCCTTACGCCGAGATAAATGTCCCGGCGGCCGCCAGCCTGGAGCGAGCGCTTCATGATGTTAAAATGCTTGCCTTCGTTGCGGTCGTATGCCAGATCCGGACGGTTCTCATTGAATTCAAAGTGAGCCCGCACCTGGTAGCACACATCGCGCAGGTACGTATAGTTGGCAAGGGTATTCCCCCCGCCATACTCCAGAGGACGGATACCTTTGGATTCCATGCGGATCGGTTTCATGACGCGGACGTTGTCGACAATCATCGTAAGAGTCGGTTTCCAATAGATAGATTCCACGATTCCTTTTAGCGCCTGGTAGGTCGGGACCTGGTATGACAGCTTTTCTCCCCCGAGCTTTGTCAGGGGGTCGGTGAACAGTGCATAGTTGCCGTAGACGACAAATTCAATTGCGTTACGCAAAAGTGTCACCTCCATTTCAATTCATGTTTTTTGATAATTCCATCATACACATTATTTGGGAATGGGTCAATAACCTTATCATAATAAAATATATGAACTAGAATTATCTTCGCTCTGTTATGGTATACTAAACTGTCGCCCAAGGCGTGGATTGAAATATATAGTTTATGATGTGGGGTATGGAACCTATCTTCCGTGAAGATAGGTTCTACCCATTTACAGCGCTTCAAATCATACGCATTTCAAACGGACTGTCATTTTCGAGATTCAGTCCGTACTTCTTGTCGTATGCCGAATCCATAAGCGCCAGCACTTTCCCGTCCAGCAGATAGACCAATCCCCCTTGCTTCTCCAATTGCTTTCGTTCAAGCGAAAACAGGTTGATCGTATACTGCTGGGCTTTGCGCAACAGCCGCGACAGGTTTTCGATCGTTTCATCGCCGTTCAGCTGCGCAATGATGTCCTGGCCTTCCTCGCCGTAAGGAACGATAACCGCAGTGGTGTGGTCTTCAATCACCCGAAAGTGCTCTGCCGCCGTCCTGTAGCTGTTCACGATCCAGAGCGGCAGTTCTTCCTTCTTTCTGTGCCAATAGGCTTGATGGTACGAGCTGTCCCTTTTGCTGGACATTAGCAAATCGGTCATGTTCTCTTGCAGCGGCCGAATAAAGTAATCCAGGCTCGTCGCAAATTTCCCGTAAAATTCCTGGAAGTACCTCTCCATTGCCAGCGCGGATAAAATCTGCCCGCCATGCACCTGCTCCTTGTGCTTGAAATCCTTGAGAATCCGCTTCGACCGCTCTTTCCCGACCCGGATTTCCGGCAAATGCTGCAAATTTTCCTCCGCATGATCGATCACGTAAACCTGTTGCACATCCCACTCTCCATGGCGGTTGCATCTGCCGGCGGCTTGGGCGATGGAATCCAGTCCTGCCAGCGAACGAATCACACACTCAAAGCTGACGTCTACCCCGGCCTCGATCAGCTGGGTGCTGATGCAGATGACTTTTTCACGGCGGCTTAGATGCTCTCTCACTTGATCCAGAATCCACTTCCGGTGCGCCGCACACATCGCCGTGCTCAAGTGGTAGACGGGCACCTCGCCATCTTCCAGCAGACGATACAATCTCTTCACGACCGTCTTCGTATTCAGAATCACCAGGACACTCTGAACCTCGTCCATTTTCTCCCGAATAAAGGCGGCAAGCCTGTCATTGTCAAACAGCTCGTCCGACGCCTTGTCCACGATTTCTACCCGTTTGAACGCCTTGGCTACCTGATCCAGGTCAGGGATGATTTCAGCGTCTTTGGGCAGGTCCAGCCTGCGCTCGACAACATCCAGCGCGGGCTGCGTCGCCGTGCACAGAATGAGGCTGGAGCGGCCATAGTCTTTCAGGAAATTGAGCGCGTGATTGAACAGCGAAACGCAGGAGACAGGGACTTTTTGCACCTCGTCAAAAATAATCACCGACTCGCAAAGGTTGTGCAGCCGCCGTATATTCCTGCTTCCTTTGGCGTAAAACACGTTCAAAAACTGCACCATCGTCGTGAAAATAACCGGCGAATCCCAGTTGTCTTTCGCCAGCTTTGCCTTTTGCCGCGAATGGGGAATGCCGTCCAGGTGCTCGTCGTCGTCGTTATCATCCTCGATGACGTTCGAGTGATGCTCCAGAATGTGCTCGTCATCCTGTAAAATCTTGCGGACTTCCTCGGCGTTTTGCTCAATGATCGTCGTATACGGCACTACGTAAATGATGTGCTTCTTTCCATACCGGAGCGCATGCTTGAGCGCGTAGCGCAGGCTCGCCAACGTCTTGCCGCCGCCCGTCGGAATCGACAGCGTGTAGATTCCAGGCTCCTTCTCCGCGAACCGTTCGCATTGGTCCGACAATTCTCTGCGCAGTACATTGATCGGCGTCCTGGCTTCGGCTTGCTCACGGTAGCTGTCGATCTTGTTCATCAGTTTCTGATAGTAGTCCGCAAACAGCTCCTGGGGGCTTCTCTGCGGTTCGTCACCGCGATTTTCCTCGAACAGCCGGGTATTCGTCCGATCTGCATCGATCAAGGCGCTAAAAACAAATTTGCTTAAAAACATCAGCTTGCTCTCCAGGCTCTCTGCAGAAGGCTTGCGCAAATAGGCTTCCAGTTCAGCGGTCGCCGCTTCCACGTATTGCTGAAATGCGGTTTCGCTGATGACACGGGCAAAAAAACACTGCCGGGCCGTGTCAAATTCTTTTATTGTATCCTTATCCCTGACCCGTTTCAGATAGCCAGACTCCTGCTTCCCATCCAAAAAGTCGTGAAGATAGGAGTGATGCGAGATGATTGCATTCCCCACGACCTCTGCCAAAACCCAGTGCAACCTGGGCGACGAATCCATATGGTACAGCTCGTACAGCAGCTTTCCGCCTGCTGTCGAATGGTCGACGCTCCCGCGTTTCACCGAGCCTGGGTCTTGCACTGCCTGCAGGATGTACGTCCGAAATTGCTCCGTGAACTTGCCCATGTCGTGAAGCATGCCGGCAAGACCCGCTATATGCCTGACGCCAAGCTTGTCCCCGATGGATTCCGCCAGCGCCTTTACTCCGAGCAGATGTTCTTCGACGCTTTGAATCTGTTGATCCTCCTCGCGAATATGTGCAATGTAATCCATGGTACCCTCCCTGTCATTTGCAAGGTCCGAATTGCTCATTTCCTGTCGTCTGTTGTCAAAATAAGCATACAATATTTTGAAAAACAGCTGGATATGATTTCAAAAATACCCCAAAAACAATGGTCAAGACCCCATTTAGTGGACACTGAAAAAAGCTCTAGGCTGCAAGCCGTCGTACCATTCTGACGCCTTCTCCATTGCCTCGTATTTTCTCCGTACACCTCCCGCATCCAGATTTTCAAACACTTTTTTAGCATCTGGTTCTCCCGTTTCAGCTTTTTCGTTTCTCAATACGGAACTTATGTAATTAACGAAACATTCACCCTGCCATCTGGAAGTGCGAATGCTGGTGTATGGGCTACGAATAGCAGTTGTGATGTTCTGGTCTATGCGGAATTACTGGATCAGTACGGAAACGTAAGGAAAAGCGTTAATCTGGGAAGAGTTGCTGTTGGAAAAGGCCAAACTGGTTATACAAGTCCCAATGTTGCTGTAGAATCTGGAACCTATAGAATCAAGGTACACGGACACATTCCATCAGATGGAAAAGTTTCCATATACAGTCATTAATGAACTGGAGACCTTCGGTAAACCGAAGGTCTCCAGTTCATTAAGAGCAACTCGGCTGGATGCCGGACAATAGCAAATAATCGTCGTCTGCACTAACGCCCATCCACGATCTCTGCTTTCAATCCTTCCAGTGGCTGCAGGGTCCTTCACCCCACACCCGTTCAATAAACCAGCTCGAGGCGCGGGTCCATTTCGCCCTCGATCCCTGGCTGACGACTTGGCGGGGCCTCCTCTTGCTGTACTTTCTCGTCTGCTACACCCCGTACCAGTTCAGCCCTTGCTTGCCCAGGTCGACCCAGACGCTCTTCGTATGCGTGTACAGCTCCATCGCCTGCATGCCCAGTTCGCGGCCGAAGCCGCTTTGTTTCGTGCCGCCAAACGGGGTCGTGCTGTCGAGCATGCTGTACGTGTTGATGTAGACCGTTCCTGCCTGCAGGCCGCGAGCCATGCGGTGGGCGCGCTTCAGGTCGTTCGTCCAGACGCCGGATGCGAGGCCGTACGTCGTGTCGTTGGCCAGGCGGATCGCGTCCTCCTCGTCCCGGAAGCGGATGATGGAGATAACTGGCCCGAAAATTTCCTCGCGGGCGATCGTCATGTCATTGGTCACGTCGGTAAAGATGGTCGGGGAGAAGAAATAGCCGGTCCCTGCCTGCGGGTTGCGCTTGCCGCCGAGGACGAGGCTGGCACCTTCCTCCACGCCCTTTGCCACGTAATGCTCGATCCGCTCCAACTGCGCCAGCGAGACTTGCGGCCCCATTTGCGTTGCCGGATCGAGGGGATTGCCGACGCGGATGGACTGCGCTTTTTTATGAAAGGCGTCCAGGAATTTGTCATACACACTGTCCTGCACGAACAGGCGGGAACCGGCGGCACACACCTGGCCCTGTGCAAAGTAGATGCCGAAAAGCGCTCCATTTACCGCATCTTCCAGCTCTGCGTCGGCGAAGACGATGTTCGGGGATTTGCCGCCGAGCTCGAGCGTGACTGGCTTGAGATGCTTGCTCGCTGCCTGCATGATCAGGCGGCCTGTGTTCGTCGAGCCGGTAAAGGCGATCTTGTCTACGTCCGGATGTGACGCCAGGGCGTTCCCGGCGACAGCGCCGTAGCCTGGGACGACATTGATGACACCGTCCGGAATGCCTGCCTCCTGAAAAATTTTCGCCAGCTCCAAAATGCTGATAGGGGTCTGCTCCGCCGGTTTGATGACGATTGTGTTGCCTGCTGCCAGGGCGGGAGCCAGCTTCCACATCGCCAGCATGAGCGGGAAGTTCCACGGCACGATGGCCCCGATGACGCCGAGCGGCTCGCGCAAGGTGTAGTTGAAGCGGCTGCCGGGAGAGGCCAGCGTCTCGCCCTGCACCTTGTTCGCCAGCCCCGCGTAAAATTCCAGCACGTCGATGGTCGCCGGCATCGCGATATACTTCGTCTCGTTGATCGGCAAGCCGTTGTCGGCGGACTCCACCTCAGCCAAGTAGTCCAGCTTTTCCCACATGTTTTGCGCGGCGCGATACAGCAGCCTGCCGCGGTCTGACGGCGCCATCTCGGCCCACGGACCCGATTGGAACGCCTGGCGCGCCGCCTTGACCGCCAAATCGACGTCTTCCTCCCCGGCTTCCGCTACGATTCCGTTCACTTCCCCTGTCGCGGGATTGAGCGACTCGAACGTCTTGCCCGACAGTGCGTTTACCCACTTTCCTCCGATGAACAGCTGGTAGTTTTGTGCCATTTTGTTCTCCTCCGCTTCGTTCTTCTATTTGCTCGTTCAGGCGACTGCCCGCTTTTTCCGGCGTTTTTCCCCTTACTTGTTTTCCGGCAAATCCAGCGTCGGCGTCTGATCGAAAAAGTTCCACGGCTTCAGCATCGCGTGCACCCACTCCGTCGGCATGATCGGCCATTCCTCTGCGCGGGCGACGTGTGTCGTGCCTGTCGTCATCCAGACGACGTTGTCCGTGTTGTCGATCGAGTCGTTGTTGGCAGTGAACGCTTTCAGCCCCGTATCGGTCTTGGCCCGGTTCGGATATTTGCCTTCCGGGAAGCGCTCGTCTGGATTGTATTTCGTCACCCAGATTTGTTTGTCCATGAAGTTCACCCGGTTGTACAGCCATTCGTCCTTTGCAAACATGGCCCCTTTGGCGATCGGGTGTGTGCCGCCTGCGTACGGAATGATCTGATAAGACACGGGGTTGCCGACCTTGTTTTCCTTGTTCGGATTGGTGAGCAGGCGAACCGTCGACGGGTCGAAGTTCTGGATCGCCTCCTGCTCGGTGGTGACTGTCTTTTGCTCCGTGACGATGGCGCTTGTTCGCGGGCCGCCTGCCGTATTTTTGGCGATCTGCGGATTGATTTCGGTCAGCACGTTTTTCTCGCCGTCCACGTCCAGATCGAGGCGGAAGTTGTAGATGTGCTGATGTGTCGTCCCGACGATGTTGTGGTCGATCAGGGTGCCGTAGCGCGTGTCTTCTTTGGCAGTGGGGTCATGCATGGTCGACGATTTGACCGCCTTCACGGCTTCGATGCCGGTTGCGCCGACGTCGATCTTGATCGTCCCGTTCGGCGAGAAGACCCAGTCGAAAATGTAGTCGTAGTTGCCCACCGTGCTGATCCAGCGGACGACCAGCTCCCGGCGCTCGCGGCTTACGTTCTCCTGCCCCATCTCCTGATGCTTGAACTCCGGTCCTGCGTATTGCTCGAAGATCGCCATCGCGTTTGGAATCGTGTACGGGTTGCCATCGTTATCCGAGATGGTGGCATCGAGCAGCTGCGCGTTTTCCGGCACGTCGGTTCCTTTTTGCAGCGGAGAAGTCAGTACGCCCATCCCGTAATCGCCGGAGTCGAGGTACGCCTTGAAATACCATCCCACATCGGGATCGCCGTACGGAACGATCATGCCGCCGAGCGAGCCTTCGTACATGATTTTGCGTTTCGTGCCGTTGTCGTTGTACGTCACCGTGGAGAGCACTGGCCCTACGCGGGAGTCGAGGTGCAGATGGAAGTCCCAGTTGCCCCAATGGATGGTGTTGCCTTCGAGCGAGTAGTTTTTGCCCTCGGGTTCTGAGATGGTCAGCGGCTTCACCTTTTGCTTGACCGCCTGATTGCGGCCGTCGTACGGAGTCGGCTTTAGCGGCACCGGGATCACGCCCGTATCTTCGATCTTGATAACTTTCTTTTGCTCCAGATCGACGATTGCGACCAGATTTTCGATCGGGTGCGCCCAGTAGTTGCCGTCGCCCACATCCAGATACGAGACGACCTTGAGCAGGCGCAAATCTTGTTTCAAGCCGTCCGCCTCGTTGAAGTAGCCTACGGTGAGCGGCGTCGCGACCACTTTTTTCACATCGTCGATCCCCCGCTTGCGCAGCGCGGCGGCGTATTCGCTGCTTTGTTCAATGGCGGTCTGCACGGTCTGGAAGTCGTCGAGAATGACCATCCCGTGCGCTCCCTCGACGACCTGCCAGGAGACGAGCTTCTTCGCGGCCAGATCTACCTCGGCCTCGATTACTGTCTTTCCGTCCAGCATGACGACGTTCGCGGACCGCTCGAACGGCTGCTTCTGCCCGTATACCCAGTTCCACACCTTGGTTTTGTCCGGCTCCTTGAGCGAGACTTGCGTGAAGCGGATGTTGTCTTTATAGGAGGCGGACTGCTTGATGACGCTCACTGCGGCGCTGATCTCGTCTGCCGTCAGCGGATTGAGCGGATGCTCCTCCTTTTGCACCAAGACCGTCTGTGCCAGCTGGGACTGGAATACTTCGTTCAGGAAATGATGCGTCACGTAAAGGGTTCCGTTTTTGTTGACGACCGGCGCTTCCAGTTTGACAGCGCTTCCATTTACGATCGCCAGAGACTGGTTGGGCTTCACCGTGACTACTGTGCCGTCCCGTTTGACTATCGCGCTTTGGGTGGCGCTGTCCCAGGCGACGGTGCCGCCGAATTCCTCGACCATCGCTTTGAGCGGCAGGTATTCCGCCTCTCCCCCATGCGCGTGTGCTTTTTCCGCCAACGGCACTGCGGGCGACAGCGCAAAGGTGAGCGCCGTTCCCAATGCCGCCGTGGACATGGCGAACTGTTTCGGTAGCTTTCTTCTTTTGGCTTGCTGATGCTGCATGAAAGATCCCCCCGCGTTTTCAAACTCTGTGCAAGTCCATTGTATGAGCCCATCGCGGGGGATGTATTGTAAATTTCGGAACTATCTGTTTCTTTCACTTTCGTACATACTAGTAGAAAGGGATATAACTGGAACCGAAGATTTTGGAAAAGGTGGTTATGGTAAAATGAGCCGCGTAGAAATTGCCGCCCACTTGCCTCCTGTTCAGTACGGCTTTCGCCTGGAGACCAGAAGCTATCAGGAAAAGCTCGTCCCCTACCACGGGCAGACCGTCCTCTACTACCAGTACGTCATGGACACGAGGGTTCACTCGATCCGCGTCGTGCCGGACGGCTGTATGGACGTGATCATCTGCTGCGATCCCTGGCGTCCGCACTCGCTCATCTGCGGCACCATCCTGCAAGGGGAGACCATTCCCTTTCACGCAGGCGCAACGTATTTCGGGATTCGCCTGACGCCTTTGCACAGCCTGCACCTGGCACCTGCTCCGTTTCGCGAGCTAATCGAGCGCCAGCCTCTTTTGCAGGACGTCGTGAAGGGCGTCGATCACCTCTGTGATGACATCGCGGAGCTGGAGACGTTCTCCGAGCGGATCGCCCATTTTGAACAATATTTGCTGCCGAAGCTGCTGTCTCCCGAACAGCCGTCCGGATGGATGCCATATTGCCTGCAGAAAATCTATCAGTCCAAAGGCAGCGTCACCGTCGACGAACTGGCGGATGACGTCGGCTTTTCCTCTCGCTACATCCGCAAAAAATTCGTCGAGACGCTCGGCCTGTCACCGAAGCAGTACAGCCGGATTACCCGCTTTCAAAATACGCTCTCGTCCATGATGAGCCGCCCCGCCGCTACCGGTGCGATCGCCAGCGAACTCGGCTACTACGATCAGGCGCATTTCATCAAGGACTTCAAGCATTTCAGCCTGTTCACCCCGATGCAAATCCTCATGCTGATGCAGGCCAACGCTCACACGCTCCCGCCTTTTTGAAGCTACTTCATGGACAATAGACTCGCTTTGTTGCACGAATGCCGGATCAGTATCGTATCCACTTTTTTGCCTGCACAAAAAGCCATCTCGCTGGAAAGAGATGGCTTTTCCCATGGAATCTATTTGCTCCGTCTCAATTTTTTGGCTGCCCGAGCTTTGCCGATGCTGCGCGCCTTTCGGATTCCCGCCGCTTTTACTCCATTTCGTTTCCCTGCGGACTTTTTCTTCAACCGTGCAAGCTGTCTGCTCCGGGAGCTTTTGTTGATCGCGACGGAACCGCTTCCCCCGCCGACAGCATGCTGCTGCTTGGTATTGGCACTCTCGATGGCCGCATTGGTGCCGCCCGCGCTGTCTCGTCCTCCGCCGCCTGCTACCTGCGTCGCTGATGATTCAGACATACGTTTGCGCAGCTTGACGACCTGATCGTTCACGACGATGACGGCTTGATTTGGATCGTTGCACCCTCTGCGCTGTCCGTTTCGGCATCTGGCTGCCGCCTGTTTTCCTTTCATGCCGCGATTAATCGCCTTTCCCCCGGCCCCTACCGATTGCTGCTGCTGCGTGTTCGTCGAGTCGATGCTGGCATTGTTTCCGGCAGCGCTGCTCCGTCCGGCTCCGCTGGCGATCTGGGTCGTATTCGGTGCGTTGGTGAACTGGCTGTTCAACACCACGACCACTCGACGGTTTCCGTTCAGCGGAGATTTCACAACCATCCGCTTTTTTCCCCTCTGATAAATGACCGTTAACATGTCATTGGCTCTTGCCATCTCTTGCTCACCCTGTTCGCATTCAGACTTACCCTATATGCAATGCGGCTGGCGGACAAAGCGTGCGGAACGCTTATCCCGTCTGTGCGCAAAATGTACGAGTGTCCAAACGGCGGGACGCTGCGTATAAAACCGGCTTGATGGACCATAATAAAATCATCGAGCTCAGTGGTGTGTGTTCAAACAGGCATCAGTCTTTCTGGAGGCGATGTGCCTTGAATGATTTACACTTCACCCAAGCGAGTAAGGGAAACAACCGTTCACAGGTGTAGGCTTCTCACTTCAATCCGGAGGTAGATGCGTCGCACGTGAATATCGGTAGTACCCCATAACCTGCGAGCTCGATGAATACCGTCTCCTTTGTGGAGGCGGTTATTTCTTTTTTGAGGCGGACAACGGAGAAAGGCAGCGGTTCACCGGGGCACCTGCCCGCGGTCATCCCTGCCTGGCTTCATGAAACGTATACGACTCGATGAAATTCACACCTTGCTCCGCAGCATAGTCGACTTCGAGCAAAATATAGTCGTTGATCAGCGCGGGATCAGAAGTTTGGCTGTAATCAAACGTCTGGTACATCACGGACATTTCCCCTGCTCCAAAGCCTACGTCCTCCAGCTCCACAGCATCTGTTGGGCTGCCAGAGGTTTTCAGCAGGACGTATGTTTTTTCTCCTGTCTGCAGCCATTCTTTTTTCCACTCCGGAGAGGACATCCGCTTGTTTGCCCATTCCTGGACCTGGGCTGGAGCTTCCTCGATCCGGATCGCCCGATAGCGTTCCGCGGAGGCCGGATAGCTGGTTGGATAAAGCTCGTTATAGCCCGTGATTGTCCACATTTGCCCAAGGTTGTTCAGCTTTTTCATCTGAATCTCGATAGCGGCGCCGTCTGTTGTCGTCACCAGAACGACCCGTGGATTGACAGAACGACTGACCGTTTGAAAACTGCGAATTTCCTTTTTCAGCTCCTTTTCCACGAATGCCCTCACTACGGCTTTGTAATCCGTTTTCCCGGACGGATCGCTCCATTGAAACGCGATACCGTCGACGCCTTTATCGTCTGTCGAACGGAACATTTTCACCAGGTAATCGTGATCTTGCAGGGCAAGCGAGTCTCGCTGGTTGTCGGTAGTTTGCGTCGTTTGCAAGTCCTTGATTTCCACCGCTTGGCTGACGGCTCCAAGACGATAACCACCGTAGCCGGCTATTGCGATCAGCAAGGCGACAGCAAGCGAAAAGAGCCATTCCCTCAAACCGGTTCCCCCCTACCATCAAACAGACTGCCGTGGCAGCCTGCTCTTTTGGCATCCTTTGTCTGAGACATCGTTACACGTTCGTGTTTTACAAATTTTTACATACCCCTGCAAGCAAGCAGCCAAAAAAGCCCCTCCGGCAGCGAGCGATCCTGGCCATGCAAATACGTGCGGATGCTTTGACACTGGAGAGGCTTTCCCTTTTCTTCTGTAAGCCTGCTAGTTGTGGATATAGGTTTCAAAGACTTTGCCGAAGTCTTTCACGACGTATTTCTCATGCGCTTCGGTCAGCCAGTCAAAGGCGTACTGGTTCAGCGTCCGGAACTGGGCAGCGACGTCCGCCTGCAGATTCGCCACGCTGCTGATCGTGCTCTGCGCCACACCCAGACTCTCCCGGGCATGCTGCAGCGCGATTTCATTGTCGTGCGTCAGGGAAGAGATTTTTATGAGCGCCTTGTACAAATCCTTCAGTTCTCCCAAATGCTTTTTGTTCACGTCAATCGAGAAGTGTTCGGCTCCCATCGTGAACTTGATTTCCACGTCCAGATCGACCGTCCCTGCCGTTTCCAGGGAGACATTCGTGATTTTGTGCGTATGGTAGGAAAAGCGGCGCAGCGTGCGCTTCTTGCTCGTGGCACTCTTCCCGTCCAGGTGGATGAGCGCCAGGTTGGTAAAGCAGTATTCGTCCGATTTGGACTTGATGAGGAAGTAAATCTTTTCGTTGTCCTCGTGCATGACGTAATCGTCGGCGTCGACCTTGTCGTAGTCTTTCGGCTTGACGACCACCCCGACATCGCTCAATCCGAGTACATCCGCCGCCAGTTTTCCAAACATCGTGCCTCTCCCCTTTGCATCTGAGCTTTTTGACCTCGCTCTCTATAGTACGTCCGACTGTGTGCCCGGTTGCACCTATCTAGTATAATGCGGGTATATCACCAAAATATTCCAGTTGCAAATCGCGCGTGAAGACAGGCTGTTTCCTAAGGAGGAGAGGACTCATGCAGACAGGTTACGATCCTTTTTTTCTCGGCGAAAGGCATCCGGTTCCACTGCCGCTGCCGCAGGGACGCGTCGCCCGGGACGCGCTGAACCACGGGCAAGTATTTGACTTCACGCATTTTTCCATCGCCATGAACCGGCGCACGCGATTTGCCATTTACTCCGCCGCCTGCGTGGACGCCAGCCGGGCCGTCAACGTCGGGCGCGGCAACACGTCCTGGCATTTCGACGAGCGGATCGGGGCGGAAAATCAGGTCGGGCCGGAGTATTACGCCGAAAACGATTTCGACCGCGGCCACCTCACCCGCAGAAAGGACGTCTGCTGGGGCGAGCGGCGGGAAGCGGAGCAGGCGAACTTCGACTCGTTCTGCTACGCCAATATCGCCCTGCAACACCACGAGTTCAACACCGGCATCTGGAACTGCCTGGAGGACTGGGTCATCGAACGGCTGCACGCGGCACAGCGGCTGATTATTTTCACCGGTCCGATTCACAAGGACGACGACGAAGAGTATTGCGGCAAGCGAGCAGAGCCGGGCTGCGGCGTCCGGGTCCCCTTTGGCTTTTGGAAAAGCGCCCTGTACGTAAGCGAGCAAGGACGGGTGGCGTGCCTGTCCTTCCTCATCCGGCAAAGCCCGGAGCGCACCCGGGATCAGTGCGAGTATCGGCGGCTGGTGACGTATCAGGTGCCGCTCGAGACGATCTCGCGGGAAGCTGGTCTTGCCTTCGCTCCTTCCCTCTATTCGCGCGATCCGCTCATGCAAAAGCCCCGCCTCCTCTCTGCCGGACAGAAGCGCGAGACGGCGGCGGGGCGGCCCCTCCCTGTATGGCGGGCGGCGGATATTGTCTGGGAACTGCCTTGATGGCGGTTGCGCCAAGCGGGAGACGTCACGATATCTTCTCCGAACTGAAAAGGAGCCTGCGCACATGTCACAGACTCCCACCAGCCTCTCCAAAGGCTACCTCAATGCTAGATTCCAAGCAAGCTCCTTATCCCCAGGTAAACAGCCGGAATGAACAGCGCCGGGATCAGGTTGATCGTCCGGAACTTTTTCAGGCCAAGAATGCCGAGACCCGAGCTCATAATCAAGACCCCTCCGATGATGGAGATTTCCGTCAACAGCTCTGGGGTAATCGCGCCTGCGACCGCTCCCGCCGCGACGTAGAAGAAGCCTTGCCAGCAAAACAGGACGATTGCGGACAGCGCGATCCCGATGCCGTAACTGGTCGCCAGTACCATCGAGGTCACCAGGTCCAAAATGGCGTTCGTGAACAAATACGTCTGGTTGCCGTTTAGCGCGCTCTCGATCGGTCCGACAATCGACAGCGTGCCGATGCAGAACAGGAGGACGGCAGTCGACAGCCCCTCCGCCAGATTTCCTTTGGAAAACCGGGAGACAAACTGCTTGAACCGATGCTCCATGTTCAGCTTCTCCCCGATCAATCCCCCGATGGCCAGGCTCGCGATAAACAGCACGGGATACTGGCTGTCCGGCATGTGCTTTGCGACCGAGCAGAGGCCGAGCGCCGTGACGGCCAGTCCCATCGCCTGCATCAGAATGTCCTGGTAATCATCCTTGATCCCCCTCTTGAATACGCTGCCAATCACGCTTCCCACGAGAATCAGTAGTGCATTTACGATTGTTCCAGTCACAACTTTCTTCCTCCCCAAACGATTCTGGGCAAAAGAATAAACCCTCCAGCTGCTGGAGGGTCAACGGGATTTTGGGATACCTATTTGACCAAAAGCTGAATCTCCGTCACGAATTTGGATCGGTCGTTCGTGAGCCCGTAGTCGATTAACGTAATTTCCAAGGCGTCCAGGGCGACCTCATACCCGCGCTCCTCGACGTAATCGAGCAGTTTTTCGTAGTACGGCGCGGCCTCGGCATGCGTGCCCGCGAACCGGATCGTGACGTATTTGTCCTGCGGAAGGATCATCTCCTGCGCCTTGGTTATGTGGCAGCTTTCGTTTTCGACAATGACGAAGATCGAGTCATACTCGTCGAACTTCCTCTGTTTGACGTTATCGCGCGAGATGGACAAGCCGACTTTGCCCAAAAAAATGGTCGATTTCATATTCGTGCTGTTCTCCAATAGCCGGATGGACATTTCGAGATTGTCGGTCTTGTGTATCTTTTGCTTTAGCCGCACAATCCTCCGCTCGGGCAGCTCGACTTCCCGAATCTTGTCCAGCTCTTGCCTGTTGGCCGCATCCACAATCTGGTGGATACGGCTCGCGATCTTTTGCTGGATTTGCTGAAATTCCCGGATGCGCTTTTCCGTCTCCCGCTGCTGCTCTTCCAACAGCTGCAAGATCCGGTCGATGTCCCGGTTCTCCAGAAACAGCTTCACATTTTTCAGCGGGATGTTCAGCGCCTTCAGGTACAGAATCGTGTTGAGCTGCTCGAACTGCTCGATCGAATAGTACCGGTAGCCTGTTCGCTCCTCAATGTGGGCAGGCTTGAACAGCCCGATCTCATCGTAATAGCGCAGCGTGCGAACATCGATTTGAAACAGCCTGGATATTTCACCGATCAAAAACATGGGGGCATGCCACTTTCCTTTCGTTCCTCTCCCTGAAATTCTCGCCTGTCCCCCATCTTATCAATTCTCCTTCGCCTTTTCTACGAGCAGGCGGCAGCTTTTGCCAGAAATAAAAAAGCCAACAGTCCGGCATGCGGGCTATTGGCTTGCATACATAGGATAGAAAGCTCTCCAAAAGGACCTTCACTTGTACAAAATATCGCCGCGCAGTGCCTCCACCTTTTGCAATGCCTCATCGATGTCTTCCTTGCTCACTCCGAAATGGCTCAAGGCGTCATGCAAATGCTTCACGATGGCATCGAAATGCCCCGGCTGCAAATTCATCCCCTGATGCGCCTTGGCCATCGACTGGCCGGTGTACTGGTTGGGGCCTCCGAGCGCGTAGCTGATGAACTTCGTCTGATGCCTGCGCTGCTTCTCCATGTCGGTGTTGGCAAAAAAGTGGTTGACTGTATCATCCGCCAACACCAGATCGTAAAAGTAGTCTACCACCTTGGCGATCGTTTCTTCGCCGCCGTACTTGTCGTATAAAGTGCCCATAAAGACCTCCCGAGGTTCAGGTTCAGGTTCAGCTTGCAGGCTTTACTATTCCACGCAAGCCGGGCCTTTATGAGAAAATCGGCACAATCCTGATCTCATCCGCAAGCTGGCCATGCTCCAGGTTGATTGATTCTTTTTCTCCGGTTACGCCTTCCTTTCGCTTGCCTCTTTTGGCAAACGCAGCTCCATATATTTCGTTCCCGCGATCGGATTAAATACGTACGGTTCGATCTCGTAAAATCCGAAACAACGATACAAATCCTGGGCCTTGTGCATTGTGGGAAGAGTATCCAGCCGGATGAATTCGTAATGAAGCTGCGTCGCACGTTCAACCAACTCCTGAATCAGCCTTTTTCCGATCCGCAAACCTCTGAACGCATCGCGGACATACAGCCGCTTCATTTCGCAGACGCCTTCCGCGAGCTTGCGCAGTGCGATGCAGCCCGCCGTTTGCCCATCTACCGTCGCAAGCAGCAATACACCGTCCGGCGCCCCGTATTTTCCAGGCAACGTCTTGTACTCTGCTGCAAAGTCCTGAAAGGAAAGATCGATGTCGAGCGACTGGGCGTATTCCTCGAACAGCTCCTTTACCGCTTCCAACTCAACCGTGTCTTGCGCCGTCACGGTCAACAGCTCTACCGTGTGTCCCAAGCCGCTTTGGATTGCTTTCATCCCGCGTGTGCTCCTCTCTGCAAAAAGGGGTACATATGCCAACTTCTTACTTCGCGGCGGCCGCCGCTTTTTCCGGGTGCTCGTCGCTCGCTTTGCCCAGCTCGTGCTTGATGAACAAGTACCGCTCGATCTCGCGCAGCAGGACGAACAGCGCGGCCCGCGTCTCGAACTCCTGACGAGTGATCGGCAAGCCCGTTTCCCTGATTTCATGACGCATGACGCGCAGCTGGTCCAGAAAGCGGTAGGCCGTATTGCCCGGATGCACGGAATCGCTGAGCCGCTCCAGGAAATCCGCAATCTGATGGCCTTGGGGGACTTGCGTATCGAGCGTGGAGACCATCGGCATCATCCGCTCCAGCAGTTCGAACTGTTTGTCCCGCATGACGAAATATTGATAGTACGGATCTTCCTCGCGTTTCCCCAGCCGGTTGTCGGCCGAGCGCGACGCGAGCTGGATCGCCTTGCTTAGCAGACCCGGCGTCTCGATCATCTCCCGCCCGTCCCAGTCGCTCTCCCCACGGCGCAGGTAATACGAGAACTCCTTCAAAATTTTGCTGAAATTTCTCTCCACCTGTGCCTGCATCTCTTTCAGCTCTTTGTCCAGGCTCGGCATGTACAAATTGACCACCAGCGCTACCCCCACGCCGATCAGCAGCAGGGCCAGCTCGTTTGCGATCAGGGCAAGATCCATCCGCTGCGTCGAGTACAGGTGCATGATGACCACCATGCTGCTGATAAAGCCTTCCTGGATGCGAAACCGCACCGCCAGCGGCAAAAAGATCAGGATCGCCAGCATGATCGCGAGCGGTGTATATCCGAGCAGCGCAAACAGCCCCATGCCGATGGCCAGCCCGAGAAGACTCGCCAGAACACGGTTCCCTGCCGTGCGAAACGATTGTTTGACCGTCACCTGAATGCACAGGATGGTAATGATCCCGGCCGAAGCGGAAAACATCAGATCAAACTGTTGAGCGAGCAAGATCGAGACCGCCGTCCCGATCGCCGTCTTGAGCGTGCGATGGCCGATTTTTAACGATAATGAACGCAGTCTTGCTCCCCTCCGTGTCCGTACATAAGATAGCCGCAATATTCCTGCTCTCCACTCAATGTACCAAAAAGTGCGGAGGAACCAAAGTTAAGACTTTGTTACGTGCTAAAAAGCGGCCGCCCGGATACGGGACAACCGCTCTTGTTCGCCCGAGCGGCTACTGTTTTTTGCCGCATTTCGGACAGTACTGAAATTCCTGTTTGATTCCTTGCCCACAGTACGGACAAAACGCCTTGGGGAACGCTTCTGAAGCAGGCTCGTCGGAACTCGCTGCTTCTCCGAATCTCAGGTCGAGCAGGTCCGGCTCCTCCCCCGAATCGGTGATGGCGAACAAGGACATCCGCTGCTTGGAGGTCGCGTTTTTGTAATGATAGACGGCCTGGAAGATCCCGATGGTGACAAAAAGAATCCCGAAGGCGGGAAAGCCCCTTCTTTCATGCAGTACGAACTCGCATGCTGCTCACTGTCGATCAGAAGGGGATATGCGTGGGCGCGCGACCTTCAATTTCCATCCCCCGATTTCTGAGCGGCATCCTTGACCGTGTTTCTCCAGATCTCCTCATAGCTGACCCATTGCCCTGTATAGGTGTCGACCGCACCTCTCTCCCCGATAAGCCGGTACACGAGCATCACCTGATCGTTTTCGGGGGCGAACCGCGGTTCGGTATACGTCAACAAAAAGCGTTTCTTTTCCAGCTCCACTTTCCGCGCCAGAGCCGGGTCAACGATTCCTTTTCCTGCCTGATTGTTGACGGGTGGGTTGGCGTTGTGACTGCTGCTGGCATACTCGGCTTCGCCCGTCCGGGGATTGACGAATACTTCCAGCGTCGCGTCGATCGGTTTTCCATTTTTCAACCACCCGAAGGTCACGGTATAATAATCGCCCAATGCGAGCAGTTTTTTCGTATCGGTATGATAGGGTTGTGGCTCCATCTGATAGATTTCGCCCAAGCGTTCGGGAAACAGCGTCTTCACCAGCTTGACCGCCTTAAACTCAGCCAGTGCGTACGGGATGCCCTCTTCCTTGACAGGAACGTCGACAGGTCCGTCCGATCTGTATTCGAGAAGCTCGCCAGTTTTCCCGATCCGAAGCGCGATCGGTTTCTGCCGCTTGTCAGCCTTGTCCAGCGGTGCAAAGGTAAACAGCCAACTGTCCGGTCCGTCCTCTGTACGCTCCAGCTGATGGGAGACAGCAGATTCCACCCACTGATGGGCGAAGCGAACTGCTTCCTGTTGGGAAATGGTAATCTGCGAATGTTGCTCAGCAGGATGGGCGCTAGCCGAGCCGACTCCTACCCCAGAGAGGACAGCCGACGTGGAAAGCATCCAGATTGTCGACAGCTTTACAACCGTATGCGCAGACGTCGGTGTCCGTTTCACTTGGTTCATTCCTTCTCCTGTTTCAGTGTGAGCAGCCCTTGCAGCAGCTGCGCCGCCTCGGCTCTCGTCAACGGGGAGTCAGGGCTGAACGCTGCGTTTTGGCCTGGCAGCAGCCCGAGAGAATGAATAATCGCCACAGCGGGAACGTCCGCTTGCCGCACGTCGGAGAAGGCAGAGACGAAGAGAGCAGGCTGCTTCAGCAGGTCGCCGTAACCGAGCAACCGGGCTGTCATGTCTGCCGCCTGCGCGCGCGTAATGGCCTTGTCCGGCTCAAAGCGCGTTCCTTTCTTTTCGATCAGCCCGTATTGCAGCGCTCTCTGGATGGCGCCGTACTGCGGGTGTTTGCTCCCCACATCGGCAAACGTAAACGGGATCTCGTCCTCGTCCGTATGGAAATGCAGGGAATGAAACTCGATGCGATTCGTCATCTGCAACATCAGCTGCGCCATCTCGCCCCGCGTCACTGGCTTGTCTGGCTCGAACTTGCCGTCCTTGGCCACCATCAACCCCATTCGCAGCGCGTCTTCTACTGCCGCTTGCAGCGGGTGGCCTGCTATATCTTGCGGGCGCTGCTTTTTCCGTTCCTGCGCGAAGCTGATCCATTCCCCCGTCTGTGCATCTACGACGCCTTCCTCTCCTACGTAGCGGTACACGAGCAGCGGAGCGGCATTCGGATCAGGCAGCGCAAACTCGACTGCTTGCGGCTGGAAATAGGTCAGCGCCAACGTTTTTTGCTCCTGCTCGACTTTTTTGGCAGTGGAAGCGTCAATTACCCTCTCGCCGTCAGCCTCTACCTGTTCCGGCAAATCGCCCGCTCTCACCCACATCGTCTCGGCTTCCCCTGTCTGCGGATTCACCTCCACGGTAAAGTCCGCATCTTCCAGCGGCACGCCGTCTTTCAACCATCCGAATCTGATCGCGTACGGGCCGCCGTGCTCCAGCACCTCTTTGATGTACCTATCCGACGGCTCCTGATCGAGGAGATAGATTTCCCCCAGCCGATCGGCATAGAAGGTTTTGACCAGCTGGACGGCACTTTCTTCCGCTGTTTTCCACGGTACGGCCTTTTCGATTTTCGTGCCTTTTTCCCGGAAGCGGACGCGATCATTGCGAGTGAATTCCTCCAGCTGGCCGCGGTCGTTGATGCTCACATGCACAGGTTCGGCTGCTTTGTCCTTGGCCTGCAAGGGCGTGAATGTAAAGCTCCAGCTGCGAATCTCGATTCCGTTCGCGCCGGTGCTGACTCCCCCGCCGTGGCTGCCGTCCGAGCGGTACTGGCCTGGCAGCTTTTTGATGAGCTGTTCCGCGATTTGCTGCGCCTGCTCTTTCGTTACGCGCTTCTCGGCGTCCACCCTCCCAGCGCGACTCGTCCCCAGCGGCTGCACAGGCTTGCTCGCTGCCGGTTTTCCCTGCGCATTTACGACCGTGCCGGCAACCGCATCCACGTACCGGGGATCAGAAGAGCTGTACCCGTACACAAGCATGTACCGCCCGCTGTCCGTCTGGTAATTGCCGGTGATGCCCGCCATATCCTTGTAGCGGAGAGACGGGGCTGTCTTTTCGGCCAGCAGCTTTTCTGCCTGCTCGCGGGACACGACGTGATCGGGGGCAGGCAACGGGGCTTTGCTCCATTGCCGAGTGAAGGAGTTGATTTCACCCGCCCCATTGACGACTACGATAAAACCGTTTTCCAGAAACGGGAGGTTGTTTTCCATTCTTGTATAGGCAAAGACATGCTCTGCCGGATTGGCCAGATAGGTCCGGAAGCTGCCATACTGGTTGGGTTTGGACAATTTTTTTCGTTCGTCCTCGCTCGTGACAAGCTGCAAAAACTGCGTCGCTTTCGTCTCTGCCTGCTCCGCGCTGACCGCCTGCACAGACGGCTTTGTCCGGGAGTCGTAGCGCGAAAATTGCAGCAATTGTCCCGTGTCTGCATCGATCGTCATGTACATGCCGCCGTCATTCTTGGCGTTGCGCCACGAAAGGTTCCACGTCGACTGACCCGCATACCTGTCGCGCTGCGCATCCTGGAAGGTAACGGACTCCTGCTTGTAGCCGTCCGGAACGGTAATCCATTTTCCTGCCAGTTGTACAGCCTGCTCTTTCGTTATTTGGGGAGTAGACAACTCTGCGGCATATGCGACAGGCACTGCAGGCAGCACGCTGAAAGAAGGAGCGAATACTAGCGCCGCTGACACGCCCAAGGCCCATTTTGGGGCTATTTTTGCCTTTTTCATCTTTACCACTTCCTCTCCTTTTTTGGACACATCATCCATTTTACCATTTATTTGATTCATCACCATAACCCGTGCTAGACATTGAAAAAACGCAGATGTTCCTCTATCGTGGGAGTTGTCGAGACAACCACTGAAAAGGAGGAAATCTGCGTTGTGCCTTGATTTTA
>NZ_JBHUJW010000040.1:0-13218 GCF_042683565.1 Brevibacillus sp. GCM10020057 | reverse complement strand
GGCGAAAGCTTCCGTTTCAAGCAGGCAATGGATAGAATTCCTCTGTAGTTACAAACGGCTGGCAAGTGCTTAGGCAATTTTGGCTGCAAAACTGAGCATTTTCTACTTGCAAAACACAGCACTACCGGCTAGTGAATTAGCTTATATCGCAAAAGTGTCACATCCAACAATTAGTTCCCATCTTTCAAAATTGATCGACGGTAATCTGATTATTGCGGAACAACACGGTAGACATCGGTATTTCCGGCTGGCTAATGAAGAGGTAGCTGAAGTTCTTGAAAAGCTGGGGACAATCGCACCTACTGTTCAAGTTCGCTCATTACGGCAGTCGGATCAACTAAAACAAGTTCGCTATGCTCGGACTTGTTACGATCATCTAGCTGGGGAACTTGGTGTGAAGGTTACTGAGGCACTACTTGATAGGGAATTCATAACTTTAAAAGATGGGGAATACGTTGTAACTGAACAAGGGAAAAAGTGGTTTTTTCAATTTGGAATCAATATGGAAGAGGCAAATTCAAAAAGGAGGATATTTGCAAAGCCTTGTCTCGATTGGAGTGAAAGACGTTATCATATTTCCGGGTGGTTAGGAGCTGCGATAGCCACTTGTTTTTTTGACAAAGGATGGATTACAAAAGCAAAAGAGAATCGAGCAGTCCATCTCACAAGAAAAGGCACAAAAGCATTACAAGATCAGTTTGGTATTGAAATGAATGTGGATTGTCAACAGTAAATCAGACAACTTTTTTAAGGGCTTCCTGGCGATACTGAACAGGCGTCATATAGCCTAAGGTTCCATGAATACGATGCGTGTTAAACCAGTGCACGTAATCGTATAATTCCAGCTCCAGATGACGAAGACTCTGGAAGTTCATCTGATTCACAAACTCTGTTTTCATGATCTTGTAGGTGGCTTCTGCTACAGCGTTGTCGTACGGACAGCCCTTCATACTTAGCGATCGGCCGATTTCAAACGTATCCAAAAGCTCATCCATCTTTTGATTTTTGAACTCGCTACCACGGTCAGTATGAAACCACTGAATCTGGTGTAAATCACCTTGTACCGTCGCAAAAGCGCGGGAAATCAGTGCAGCGTCCTTGTTTGGACCCGCACTATGCCCAATAATCTCTCGATTGAACAAATCGACCAATACACAAATATAATGCCATCGGTTCTGGACTTTCACATACGTCAGATCGCTGACGACGAAGCGTTTGGCCTCCTCCTGCTTGAACTCTCGGCCTAGAACATTCCCCGTCGTCGCTTCATTACAAGAGGTTTTATGGAGCTTATATTGAGCCACGGTGTAGGTGGAAACGAGCCCTTGCCCTTTCATAATACGACCAATTCTACGTCTGGAGACGACGAATCCGCGTTCCTGGAGCTTGACTTTGATCTTTCGTGTACCGTAAGCTTTTCGATTTTTGTGGAAAATCTCCACAATCGCATCGGTTATATCGTCTTCGTTTGGTCGCTCTTTCGTTTCATAATAAAACGTGCTTCTTGCGATTTGCAGGACGTCGCACATTGCTGATACCGAGTATTTATAACGATTGTTCTGGATGATAGCTACTTTCGTCCCATGATCAGCGCGGCTTGCTTTAAAATATCGACCTCCATTTCAGACGCTGGTTCACTTTTCGTAAAGCGATCAGTTCATTTTCTTCTGATGAGCGATTGTCCTTCTCCTTAAAGGAGCCCGTCGTCTGAGCCTGCTTGATCCAGCGGTCTAAAGCGGAAGCTGTGAGGTCATATTCCTCGACAATCGCTGCTCTGGATTTACCGTTTTCATAGAGTTCCACCATTTGTTTTTTGAATGCTGAGGTAAAGGTACGTCGTTGCTGTTTTGGCATTGTAGAGATCCGCTCCTTAACATAATAGGTTTATTCTACAAGCCCTTATTTTTTCTGTCCAACTTAGTGTAGCCGATCCACAAATGACATCAGCACTGGTTGATCGGCTTACCCATCGGGCTCATATCTTTGCGATGAATGGAGATAGTTATCGCTTTAAGCAGAGTATTCAAAGATTGTGATCATGGAAAAGTTACCCATCCAGCGGGTGTAATTCATTTTTGACTTGGTGGTCAATTTTTTGATGAGCACGCTGGTCAACTTTTTGATTGACATTCACAGTTAGTGACCCTCTTTAAAGAAAAAAATTCATCAAATTAAGGAAACATCCTTTAGATGATTCCTTAATGGATCATCTGTCTCCATATATAATGAAAAGAACTCTGTCGCAGGCTTTTGATGTACATTTCGTAGCACATCTATACCATAATTTTCGGCAATAACTGTGGCCAAATAAATCCCAATTAAATTGATTGCTGGTAGTTCCTCGCTTTTTATTAATCGAGCAATTTTTTTGTAGTATTTATTAAAGGTTTCTTGTTCCATCATAAAGAGTTGATTGAAGACATCCATGCATTTAGTAATCAATTCTTCCGATCTGATATTTCTTGCGTATGTAAAATAACGGAAAATGTATTTATTCCCCAGTAACGGAATCATTTTTTCAAGTTCTTCTAAAACAATATAATTTGCAATACCTTCATTTTGAATTAAAACTTGCAAATAATAAAGGTAACTATCTTTACTTTTATGATTCGCTGAGACTTCCTTGCATCGTTTTGTATAATTTAAATGAGTAATTTCGTGATAATAGACATGGGTGAGAAAAAGAATCGTTTCACGCCAATCGGTATGAGGAAAGAGTGAAAAAATTTGAACTCCTTCAGTAGGTCCATAATTTATCTTTCCAAAAGGTAAAAGAATGACTTTAAGATGATGGTAATATTCTTCGGATGTATCAGGGAAAAACGAACTGGCTTTAACAACCGATTCGGTTAAATGCGTTTTTAACTTGTCGATTTGCATCATCATACTTTTTATATCATTCATATCAATTGAGATAGGAAAATCAACTAATGAAGCATTTGGCAATTGCAGATTATTTTCTTGTTGAAACGATAGAAATCTATTTGGAAAATCCACTTGTGGGTTATTCGTCAATTTTAGCCACTCAACTAGACTCGAGTCTATCTCTACCGATAAATGAATCATTTATTATCAACCTCACTTATCATTTTAATTTTATAGTATAGTCAACGAGTTGTTCGGTGAATAATTCTAATCGATTTATTAGATCTATCGCTTTGACTTTGTACTGATCGCCTACAAGAATATAATCACTTTTACAGGAAGCAACCTGAATTGGTATTGCAACCCCTAGTAACCCTCTCACCACGATTCTAAGATGATCAAGAGGCTGGGTACTTCTCATTCCTCCACCGTTTCCAACAAGTCCAACCGGTTTATTGCGAAATATATCCATGTTGAGAATATCCAGTGCATTTTTTAACACACCAGAGTACGAATTATGATAATTAGGCGAACCTAAAACGAAAGCGTCAGAATATCTTGCTTGATAAACAAAACTTCTTACTGTTTCATCCGTATTCTTTTCTGGTTCATTGTGATACATAGGGTCTGCAATAGGTAATGGACATTTGCGTAAATCCCAAACAATTGCCTCGAATCCTTTTTTTCTTAAGCGATCAGCAACTTCTTCAATTAAAGCTGTTGTATGGGCAGGATTTGAAACACTCCCTGAAATTAAAAAGAAACGCATCTCCTTTCTCCCCTCCATATTTCGAAATGATGTATATTGATTATTTCCTGAATCAAGAGTTAAGTTGATATTGATTGTTTTTAATTTGTTCTATCGACTTTTTGTGTATGTAATTACGCCATAGTAAATAAAACGCCCCTGTAGTCACCACCACATAAATTGTTACTATTGTAAAGGCAAGAGTTAGTGAAAATGTCGAAAGAACGCTGCCTAGCAATAAGTAGGCGAATGCATCCGCTATATTTCCTACACTGGACCGAACTGCCATCACTTTACCAAGCATTTCATTTGGTGTACGAAGTTGTAAAACAGTAGTAAGAGTGGTCCCCGATATTGTGTTGCCAAAACCCATCAACAATGCAGCAATACCAATCCCAATGATGTTTCCAGAGAACCCCAGTACAAAAAAAGCACACCCACGTACGAAATAACCACTGAAGATCCATCTCGCTGGTTCTCCGACTTTTCTGCGTGCCAACCAAAGGGATGATAGCATGGATGATAAAGCGATTATTGACATAACGAATCCAAACGTTTTTGTACCACCAAGATTTACTTCTTCCAATACCTTAGGAATACCAAGCTGTATTACCCCAGCTCCAACTAATAACTGAGTAGAGAACGCTAATATCATAATTAATATTTCCTTGTTACCTACAGTCATATATTTAATGCCTTTCCAGGAATCTTGTAAAACTGTTGGTTTTTTGGATCCTTCCTTCAACTCTGCACTTTTTGGAAATCTAATATTGGATATTAAGATAGCAGAAATAAAATAAGTTGCACTATCAATATATAAAAGCTGAGTAACATTAAAATCAAATAACAACAATACTCCTCCGAGGGAGGGTCCTAGCATTATGCCAAGATTTTGTGTAGATCCGATGTAGGCATTAACTTTAGTTAAATTTTTCTTATCATCGATTAACAATGGTACACTTGCTTGGTTTGCTGGAAAGAAAAAGGCACGGATACAAGTCATGAGAAAACCTATTATCACAATTTGGTGAATAGTCAGAACACCAAAAGCGTCAGCAATCGGTATCGATAAGGTTAGTCCCCCCCGTAATATATCACAAAAAAGCATTAAAGGTTTTCGTTCTACTCTGTCACAGATCACTCCCGCAATGATACCTAAAAAAAAGTATGGTATGACAGAAGTAAATAGTATTGCCCCTGCCCCTAGCGCACTTTGACTGTACTCAATTGAAAGCAAGGTTAATGCTAATGAGTATACAGCAGTTCCAAAAACAGATAATGTATTGGCACTCCATAATAATTTGAGATTTCGATTCATATAATGATCCCCACTTTTCAGTATTAAAATTTACGAAAAGATACTTCGATCATTTTGTTCTCCAACATCTGTCGAAGATAATTATCCAGTAAAGCATCTGGTGATTCATCAGGGAGAGCATAGTACCCCATGCGATCCATGTCACGTAGAAGCTGTAGAATAGATTTATGTTTATTTGGAGAAAATGGTGTCCATATATCCCTAAACCACAATTCCACATCTTTAACTGACATTCTTAATGAAATTAGCCACTCTTTAACTGTTTCATAAAAAGTGTTAGTTAATTTTGGCGGGCACTGGATTCCCCAAAAAATAAATATTTCATTTCCAATTCTACATAGACTCTGTACGATTCGATAAGATAAACCTTTACTTCTTGTCAGGTTTTCTAATGATAAAAACGATCTCTTTCCGACTCCAAACGCCGCTTCTTGAATGATCAACGAAGCTAATGACTTGTACGGAAGAGGGCAAATAACTGCTGCACCATTAAATCTAGCCCCAATAACAGCTCCATTGACTAATTTCACGTAGCTACCATTTATTTCCTCTTTGTCTGTTTTTTCGAACCACCTATCTAATTCAACTGTAGTTATAGAGCTATTCTCTGGTAATATGATACTTAGTCCGTTTAATTTAAGTGAGGCATTCACGGATTTTTCAACAATTGGACGTATTGCCTCAAGAATTCTCCATTTAAGTTCTAATTCAATGTTTTGCATATAGTACTCTGAAGTATTGATATACGATTGTCTTTGGATAGGTACCATAGTAGAAGTAGCTGTATGTAATACCTCCTGCATCTCTTCATTACTTGTGAAAGCAACTTGAAATAATGTATCCCAACCTTCATATCGTACATTTTCCAATACGCCTTTTTGAAGGATTGAAAACGGTAAGTCCTTCGGTTGGAGAAGTCGTGAAAAGTATAAACAAGGAAGGCGAAACAGAACGTGATATCGTTCAGTTAATGGAGATGAAGCTACAGTCCAATAACGATTACTTTGGCTGCTATTCTTAATCTTAAAATTAGATAATAAAATTTCCGAACTAGGGGGTTTATCAAGTGGTTTATAGCATTGATCACCATTATTCTTCCTATTTTCATTTGTTGAATCAACTAATTGCGGAAGTAGATAATTTTTTTCAATTGTGTAAGTTGAACAGGTCGAATCAATGCTGCTGCCATAAACACCAATATCCATATATAAATGCTTATTAATAATTTGCTGATGTAATTGCAATTCTTCCCAGGATGGCATCTCATATCTGAAGCAAGATAATAGCAACTCGGAGCGACTTATTAAATTCTCCTTCTGACGCATTATTTCCAGTGTCGTCTTGTCAACACCCTCACAATACTCATTTTTAGAAATTGGACGTCGCAGTTCTAATAATATAGTTTCTAGATCAGACAATTTCGACCCCTTTTCTATTGATTCTAAAGTAAGCACCCCTGCATAATGATACTGATTCAATCGCAATTTAAAATGTTTTGAAGGAAAGCATCTACGGATTCGTCCTTCCCAGATATATCTCATTACCCTAAATGCAAAAGGATTTGTGGACTTTTCACCTGGTAGCACCCATCCTCCCCCAACAAATGGAGTGTCTCTTAGAACTTCAGAAAAATGAATCTTACCTCTCCCTAAGATAACTGGAAATGATAGATGTGATTCCTTACGATGCTGAACAACTAATCCAGCAGTACCCATTGCTTGTATAATTTGCCCATGTTCCCATGGACCGACCAATACAATGGTTTCGGGATAAGAATAATACGAAAGACCTCTTTTCAGATCGGAATTTGAAATTTTTTTGACCTGTGACTTATTGCCGAGTATAGAATGTCCGTATCCATGGTTAGGAAACAAAGCTGCTTGCAATTGTTCCAATATTAGATTACGGGGTTGCAATTGAAATTGCTCAATTTCTCTAATAATAATTGTTCGTTCACGTTCTATCATGTCCTCGCTGAAATCTAAAGTTTTCTTCGTATTTAATGCGTTGAATGTGTCGGTTAGTTTATATTGGGGAGTGAGCAAATAATAAATTGTTTCATCACGTTTAGTCATTGCAGTAAGGTTACCATAAAGCTGTCTATTCTCCGTTGAACATATCAAATGTTCCAAAAAATGTGCAGTGCCAATGGGGAGATCAGAATTGGCAGCCCCGATTCCATAGCGAACACAAATTACTCCAATTTTTAAATTATGAATTTGTTCTGTTATACACTTTGTATGAATCCCTATTTTATTTTGCATAAAAACCACCTATATATGCTAAAGATTCGGAAATGTCTGTCTTTGGGTTATAACCATAGCGTTCAATTGCCTTGGAAATTGGAAGTGCACTGCTTAATCTTTGTTTTGGTGTTTCTACACCATTAGAAGTGAAAACAATTTCTCTTCCCACTATCTGACTCATTTTCAAAATCAATTCCCCTCCGTCAACCAATTTTCCCGTTCCAATGTTAACTATGTCAAATTCAGAGAATGATGGTATGCCATTTCTCCCCAATAAAATACCTGTTATAAATTGTGCTAGATCGCGTACATCTAAATATTCATTCGGAGTGGACAATTGACTGCTAATTAATATTGGTTCCATTTTTTCTTGAAGCGCACGATTTATTTCTCCACTCATCCAGTTCCCGCAGCGTTTTGGATTTGGTCCAATAACCCCCGAAGGTCGAATAACGAGTGCAGTAATAGAAAATTGTTTAGCTATCGCATTAATGATTTGCTCATTGTAAAATTTTGTAATTCCGTATGCTGATACCGGTTTAGGTATCTCTTCTTCACATCTGGAATTACTTGGCCCATATACCGCTAATGAACTAACATATATTAATTTTTCTATTTGATAAGTAAATAATGCTGCGTAAATGGCCAATAACAGTCGACTTTCATTTAATATTGCCATACCTGTATGCTTCATAAACGAATTGTGTAATGATCCTGCTGCAATTACGATCCTCCTTATGTTATAAGTCGTTAATACTTTAATTAAGTCACTAGGATTAGATATAGCCATATCTACTATCTGTTCATCTTTTAAACCTGCAATCATTTTTAAATAAATATGATCAGGATTATAGGATATCACTACTGTCTCTTCTCCACTTGAAGTGCATTCCTTCGCAATATGTGCTCCAATTAATCCTCCTCCTATTAACAGAACGGTCACAATCTCCCCACTCTTTCCTTTAACGATTTGTATAGATCAATGATTCTTTGAATTCCTTCTTTAAAAATCACTTCATCTATCCCTGCATTAATTCGAACCAATTTTTCATCGCCAAATTCACGTCCAGACATTAGCAGAATATTTGCCTTTTCTTTTGCATGTATTACGAATTGATCTGCACTTATTTCTAATGGTTCAACACTAATACACAGAAATATTCCCCCGTTTGGCTCATAGCTTGTTATTCCATTTATGCGCAATTGTTGGGACGCCCATCGCAAACGATCTCCCATTTTCTTTGCTAACGATACTGGATAATGTGAAGTGTGCTCTAATGCAAATAACGCAGCTTCCTGTGATAACCAAGGGGTAGACATACCCATACTCCAGTGAACACTTGTAAGTTGACGGATGATTGTTGGGTGGGAAATTACAAAACCTACTCTTGCTCCTGCCATGGAATAAGATTTTGAGAAACTGTATAAAAAAAGTGTCTGAAAAGGTATGTAGTTTGCTGGACTTTTTAGATTACCCTCGTAAATAAAATCGCGATAAACTTCGTCCGAAATACATATAGCTTTATATTGTTTGCATAAATAGCTTACCCTTTGAGTAATTTCAGCTGGTGCAACTATTCCGAGCGGATTGTGTGGATTGTTCCACAACAATGCACGGAATCCACGTCGAAACCCCTCCTCAATATCTTGTACGGTCCTATCCCAATTGGTAGTGGGTCGAAAGTGATATAACTGTGTTTCAACTCCTAGCAATGCCGTAGTCTTTCGATATAATGGGAATCCAATCTCTGGTATTAGCAATCTTTTTTCAGGTAAAATATGATATATCGCCGTTAAACCCATAGAAGCTCCGGTCGTTACTAGTACATTTTCCGGGGTGAGCTGTATTTCATAAATTTCTTGAAACCTCTTCGCGATCATTTCACGTAATCGCGGTATGCCTGGCGCCTTAAGATATCCTTGCCAATCGCATTTTGCAATCTCAGAAATAAAGCCTTTTACTTTCTCGTCGGGGCCACACGTAATTTCACCTAATGATAAATCAATTAAGGTCACTTCCTTCAAAGTGATCCCTCCAGTATCGTACCTTTTGATCATTTGTTATATTAGTACATTCGAGTGACTTCAATTCCGCATTTATCAAGTGGGAGGCTAACTGATTTCCGAAACCTTTTTGTATCCCTGACAAATTCGTGGTACTTTTTGAAATCTTCTGCGAACTTCGGAACGCTTGAATCATGAGCCAAAATGATAGCCTCCGTCCTTAATTTGGGTAACCACTTCTCAAGAAGCGGATAATAAGCCGATTTTGATCCCTCTTTTTCGACATCTAAGAATAATAAATCGAATTTATTATTCTCAAAATTGTCAATCACAGTGAACGCGTCTCCACATATAATTTCTACACCATTTAATCCTATTCTTCTTACATTTTGTCTTGCACTTAAGCATGCTTCTTCATTGAGATCTATCCCAACAACTCGTGGTGTTGATTCATTGGAAACACCAGCTGCTAACCAAAGTAATGCGTAGCCAAAATAACTACCTAATACCACAATATTTCTTACCTTATATGATGAGGAGCAAGCAAATAAAAACCGTTCCATAATTGGAGAGATTGTCGTAGATGGTACATTAATATTTCCTAATAAGCTCTTTTTGAATCTTATAAAATTCTCAGGATTAAAATGGGAATCGTCAAAGATATATTCGTAATCTATTAATTTCTTGATTAGCTCTTCCATTACGTCATCAAGTGAACGTGCAAATTTTTTATCAATCATTACGCATTCACCTTTTGTTCTTGCTCAATTTCCATTACCACTCTTTTCCCTAAATCGTATAGTTTCTTTGCTAATTCAGCACGTTCATTGTTCCCCATATGTCGTATGTTACCCACTAATATATCTTTCGGATATACAGTCCCTCCTAAAGAGCTGAGCAAATTTCGCATTTGAGAAGCTCCGTGAACAGCATCTGCAATTTCAGCACCAACGATTAAAGAATAAAATTTTTTACCTCTAAAAATATCAGTATGTTCGGGAAAATCGTACAAAGGTCCAGCAAACACATTGAAAGCATTAATCATTCCTCCAACAATTGTTCGCCAATATGCAGGAGCAGAAACAATAATATGTTTTGCAGATTGCAATTCAGCTACTAATTGATTAACTCCATTATGTTCGTAATCTTGAGCGTGTCGACCGTCAAAGAATGGTAAGTTTAAATCCCTCAAATCCAATAATTTAACTGTTACTTCCCCACTTTCTAATATCCCCCGCTCCACTACCTTTAATAATTCGCGTGCAGCAGATTTCCCTTCCTTGCCAGGTGCTGGTTTCATACTTCCGCAAATCAGCAACACGTTTGGATGCATTTATAATCTCCTCCAATTAATAAAGTGGAATTGCCTTTTTAAGCTCGGAAACTGTCTTATCGGGTTGCTCTTCTACCAAGAATGCATTCATATCGATTTCGGGTATAGATTCCAAATCAATGGATGGATGGTAAGACGTCAATTTAGTCTTTGGTGGAGTAAGCTTTCTATTTTTTTCTTTTGTTAAAATGTCATTCGATGTTTGTTGAAACCATTTGGCGATGGTTTCAGGTGTGGGTACATCTTGAGACAAAACACGAATTTTTTTCCAATATTTTTCTGCTTCCCCTTCAAATTGGGACGCAATCAAGCAGCCTATTGCTTGTTCCTGTGCTTCTTTCCAATCAAGCAACTTAATTGCTATTGAAAAACCTTCAAAAAAATTCATCGAAGCTTCATTATACTGCCCATATTGGAGCAATACATATGCGTATCCATAAATAATTCGTTCCGCGTAAATACGGTCATTTTGTTGAATGGCTTCTTTCTTTGCTTTCTTCAAATGATTTAGTGCAGCTTCATGATCCCCTATTTTCCACGCGAGCATACCTGCTCTATAGTAATAAGGCTTTGTCAATTTTTTACTTGCCCATACATCGTGCCCAATATAACGGGCAAAAGCTTTCGTCCAACATTGATAGGAGTGATAATAATCCTTTTTAATTTCTAGCAAGAAAGAAATATTCGAATATAAATTAAACCGCAAATATAAAACGTTTTTTCCGGAGTCTTTTTCGATGAGCTTTAGGGCCTCCAATTCTCTGTTCAATACATTATCAAGTAAGGTATGTTTTTCTTCACCTTTCATTCGACTTGCTGCTACTACCTCCATAAAACTTTGACCATTTAAAAGCCAACCTTTTTCTAAACGATTGTTTTCACTTGATTCATCTACATATTTCAAGCCATTGTTATAGTGATTTGCAGCAACTTCCAGATTATAAAATCTTTTTATAGCTAAGAGGGCTGAAAGGCATTCCAAATGGGCTTTTGAAGGTCCAACTGGAGTCAATTCAATTGCTTTCTGCAACGCATGATAAGCCATATCAAAGAGACCAAGATTTGCATGAACAAGACCAATCACTCTAAAAAAATCAGGATTATCTTCCCCATTATTAAATGCAGAATGGCAGGCTAAATATGCATTCTCATAATTTTGAGTAACTAAAGAGAGAGAAGCGTCTGCGATTAAACCCTTACCTATCGAAACAAAAGAAGACAAGCTAAAATCAGTTTGAGAATGTGAACTATCATTCTGTAATACCAGAGGATTAAGTTCGAACCGAATTCTCGTAAAGATTCTTCCTCTTGCAATTTTCAAACTCGTCATCATATCGTCATATCGCTCCGCTGAGCTTGTAGACGGAATAGCATCAGTAAAATTCCATATCATACGCAGTTGATTAGGGAATAAAGATTTGCATAAACGATTTAATATTCTTAATGAAGGTCGATCAATCCATTCAGCTTGTTCAATAACCACAAGTAAGGTTTTATTAATTTCTTTATGAGTTAACTGAATGAGTTTACATAATTGCTCAACCAATCTGTCGATTAATTTGGCAGTGGAGCTGGACTCTCTACTAATCCGACGAATAATACTGTAAATAACTGAGTCCGAAGACAAATCAGTTTTTTGCCATTCACTCATTAGATCCTCTAGTGAAATTTTTACTGAGTTTTCCAAGTCGCTATTTGATGGACGATAATGTTCTAAAATTCCTTCAATTATTTGACAAGCTATGATGTATGGTTGAAATGAGCGATCTTCAACCGGGATCGTAAGAGTGACGTATCCATCCATATCGCTTATTTGTTCATAGACAGGCTCTGCACCGGAAATCCAGACTACTTGAAACTGAGAAATGCTATCCTTTAAACTCTCCATTTACCTTCCCCCCTTTTTAAATGAAACAAAAAGGGACATTTTCAGTCCCTTTTTGTTTGCGGTAGTAATTACCAATCGCTGTTCTGAAGAGCAACTTCGATTTCTTCAGTGGATACACTTTCCACTTGCTCGAGATCTTCGAGCATTTTGAGCAAATCGTTTGGAGTGTTCATTATCAGCACCTCCCCCTCAATCGATATATTTGTTAATTACTGTTATTCTTGGTGCATTATTATATTAATTCCGAATCATGAGATTTGTAAAATTATTTTTTTCGATTTTTTTCGGTATCTCCTCCATGTTTCCATTTTCATAACTGTAAGAATTTGTTATTATTTTAGGGATTACATCAAATATTGTTGTAGTGTGTAGAAAATTTTATTGTTTTATTAGATATCTTTTACGCAATAAATGGGCATATACTATTTTGTCGTGCATGGTTCCCTCATGGCTTAACTGAAAAATCAATACTATCACTAACGTTGCATTAACCTTTTCTAACCATTCAAAATACCTATAATGTTCGGTATTTAAGTGTTCGTGGCATAAAAAAATCCTTTACACTGGAAAGGTCAGGTAGTTCCTGTCCAAATCCAACGCAAAGGATAGCTCATGGACAAGAATACCCTATTTTCTTCATTTGGTAAATGGGTTGCCCCCATCAATATTGTGAAATTTCAACAACGCATTGAAGAACCGGATCAAGACAAGTACGTAAAAAAGCTGACTACCAAAGCATACCTGTTGCTGTTTTTGCATGCCCACCTTCAGCAACGAGAAGGGCTTCGAGCCATTGCTGATGATGTTCTGTCCAAG
>NZ_JBHUJW010000039.1:6180-6475 GCF_042683565.1 Brevibacillus sp. GCM10020057 | reverse complement strand
GCGTCTACGCTTTCCGCCTCGACCAGTGGTAGACGAGGGCTTCGTATCATCATCATCATTCTGCTGCTGTTCCGCTTTCGCCGCTTCCACGGCGATCCACTCATTCACTTCCGTGATGACGTTCTCACCAAGACGCTTACGGAAATGGGTCATGAGAGAATGATGAAACGGCGGCCGATCCTGATATCCTGCCAAACCGAGGAAGTACTGGAGATACGGGTTCTCGATGATCGTCTCGACCGTTTCTCGATCGGACAGCTGCAGTCTTTCCTGGATGATCAAGGCGCCAAGCGCC
>NZ_JBHUJW010000039.1:0-6058 GCF_042683565.1 Brevibacillus sp. GCM10020057 | reverse complement strand
ATCGCTCGGCAGTAGCAATTGGTTTTCCTCGTTGGCGTACGGTTGGTACATGATCGTCATCCTCCATGTGCACGGTTTTTCATCATTATGAAACGATTTCCTTGCATATGAATTCGACGAAATGTGCCTCAAACCCTTGTCCCTACTGGATTTTTTGATCGTTCAGCAAGCCCTATATATTTTTGGACACTAACGTTGCATTAACCTTTTCTAACCATTCAAAATACCTATAATGTTCGGTATTTAAGTGTTCGTGGCATAAAAAAATCCTTTACACTGGAAAGGTCAGGTAGTTCCTGTCCAAATCCAACGCAAAGGATAGCTCATGGACAAGAATACCCTATTTTCTTCATTTGGTAAATGGGTTGCCCCCATCAATATTGTGAAACTTCAACAACGCATTGAAGAAACGGATCAAGACAAGTACGTAAAAAAGCTGACTACCAAAGCATACCTGTTGCTGTTTTTGCATGCCCACCTTCAGCAACGAGAAGGGCTTCGAGCCATTGCTGATGATGTTCTGTCCAAGGAATTTCAGCAGGAACTAGGACTTTCATCGATCAGCCCCGCACAGCTGAGCCGAAAAAATAACCGAGTCGATCCTGCTCTGCTCGAAGAAATTTTTGTTGACCTGGTACAGCAGATTCAGAAGGCTTCGGGTAACACCTACTCTCTTCGAAAAGACATCAAGATCATCGATTCGACTACCATTGGGCTATGTTTGCAGAAGTACAAATGGGCAACCTTCCGGAAAACCAAGGCGGGAATCAAGATTCATCTTCGTCTCGTCTTTGCCAACCAGCAGGATGTGTATCCAGAAAAAATCACGCTGACTTGTGCGAAAGCAAATGATCGTACCCAAATGGAGGCACTCATTGACGAAATCGGAGCGATGTTCGTCTTTGATCGGGGATACGTGGATTACGAAAAATTTGATGAATACACGGACAAAGGCATCTTTTTCGCGTCCCGCCTGAAAGAGAACGCTCAAATCCGTCATCTCTATGCGTTCCCGTTACCGGCGGAAAGCTCTGTGTTATCGGATTCGATGATCTTGCTTGGAACACCACAGAAACGGATAGATAACGTGTTACGACTGATTGAAACGCTTGATTCGAAAGGGAATCTCATTCGAATCGTTACCAATCGCTTCGATCTGGAAGCCGAAGAATTGAGTGACATCTACCGTTGGCGTTGGCAAATTGAACTATTTTTCAAGTGGATCAAGTAGCATGTAAAGATCAAGACATTCTATGGAACGAGTGACAACGCTGTAAAAAACCAAGTGTTTCTCGCTCTCATTGCCTACTGCCTGTTGCTCCTTATCAAGTTGGAAAGGAACAGCCGACACAGTCTGTTGCAAATCAGCAGATGGCTCAAAGTCTTTCTCTGGCAGGCGTTCGAGCAATGGATCGGTAGAATGGATTACCAGGCCGAACGAACATAGAGAGGCCGACAGAAACGGAAATAGCCGTTGTATGTTGTTGTTGCTGTTGTAACAAATGTATAAAACTACCAAATGGATAGTGGCTACCTTTTGCTCCGATGTTGCCGTTTTTGGTTGCGAAGTTGAAAAACCCATTCAGAATACTTCGACAAATAGTGAATTTATTTTTTATGCAACGTTAGTGATTACGACTATATGGAAGAAAAACTGGCACCCATATTGTACGTAGTTGGGTTCCGTAAGGGTGAGTTTGACTGGTCAAAAAATACTCTTTACATCCCTGTAGATGCACCCTTTCAAAGACAAGGTGCAGAAGATTTTCACTCCAATACATTGGGTCTTTCTGTAACACTTGCCGACTTAACGCTGAACCATGAAAAGCCCGGAAAGTTCGGGATACATCTTCCATCATTACGACAAAGAGCTGCTGCCGCTAACGTCGACCATTGGGAGGTTGAACAATTTATCATACAAGTTTGCGACATAGAAGAATTGTTGCAGCTGAATGTTTTTAGTGAACGCACAGCGTAAGTTTACCAGACGCCCATTTTGGGCTTTTCTTATAACCACAAACCAGAACGTACATTCTTATAAATTTGACCATTCTCTTCCGAATTGACAGGTATCTTTAGATGGATGGAAATATGCGATGCAGGAGGGAAGTAGTTATGAAAGGTCACGTTAGAAAACGAGGCTCCAAGTGGTGTTTCGTTCTTGATCTTGGTAAAGATGAAACCACCGGTAAACGTCAGCAGAAATGGTTCTCAGGCTTCACAACAAAAAAGGAAGCCGAAAAAGCCATGGCTGAAAAGATAACTGAGGTTAACCAGGGGACATTTATAGCGCCTTCAAAGGAAATGTTTTCGTCATTTCTGACGTCTTGGTTGGAAAATAAAAAGATGAGTGTACGCAGCTCCACCTTTCGCAACTATGAATGGCTCGTCAATAAACACATTCTGCCTCATCTTGGAAAATACGAATTAGCAAAACTGAATCCGATGCACATTGAGGCCTTTTATAGAAAGCTAAAAAAAGACGAGTCTGCTCTGTCGGACGAAGTTATCTCTAAAATCCATACAATTATAAATGCTGTCCTTACTCGTGCTCACGAGCGAGGCTTCGTTGCAAAGAACGTTGCAAAATTGGTGGATAAACCACGTTTCAGTAAAAAGAAAATGGAAGTTTGGAATGAAAAGGAAGTATTGCAGTTTCTGGATGTTGCACGGGAAGATCGTCTTTACATTGCCTTTTTCCTTGCAATTACAACTGGGATGAGGCGTGGAGAAATTCTTGGCCTACGCTGGAAAGACATTGACTTCGAAAATGGAGAAATATCAATTCAGCAGACACTTTCAAATACAGGTGATGAGTTACAGGAACCGAAAACCAAGAGTGCCCAAAGGTCAATAGCTTTGCCAGAGCAAACAGTGGCTGAACTGAAAAAACACAAAAGGAGAATTGCTCAGGAGAAATTGTTAGCTCGATCGGTGTACCAAGATAACGATTTGGTTGTTTGTACCTCTGTTGGGACAAAGGTATTACCACGGAACCTGATCCGCACTTATTACCGCTTATTGGAAAAAGCTGACGTTCCAAAAATACGTTTTCATGACCTCAGGCATTCCCACGCTACCTTGTTGCTTAAAAAGGGAGTGCACCCTAAGATCGCCCAGGAGCGTCTCGGACATGCCAACATCCGAATTACATTAGACACATACTCTCATGTTCTCCCCAACATGCAAAGTGAAGCAGCCAAACAATTTGGAGACTCACTTTTTAATAAGGATGATGCCGAAGAAAACGATAAAAAAGCACTTTAGTACGATAAAGGTTTGCATTTTGTTTGCAAACCGCATTTTTTTATGCAAAAAGCGCGGTCTCTCTTTTCGATAAACCGCGCCGTTATAGGCTTTTTTATGGAGATCCGGACTGGGTTCGAACCAGCGACCCCCACCCTGTCAAGAGAACTTAAACCAAATGTTCTCGTATTAATGACTGGGCTTGTCCTCGATATATCAAACCACTTACTTCCAGTCTCAATTACCATAAATATATAGTAGTCAGGGAAAGAAGTCAAGTGGTCGCTTAAAATTTCTCCGATAAATCTAAATCAAACTCTTCACTTGTATCTGCTTTTCCGCTGATAAGCTGCCATCGTTAAGTTGGCAAATGAGTTTTACATATCCTAAATTATTGCCTTTTACTGTTACACTTTCGCTTGATTGGCTTGTGATAGTCGCCAAGTTAGTTGTTCCCCCACTGGTACTTGTTAAAGACCATGTAGCAGGTTTCATGGTCACAGGTTGACCATTATTTGTTAAACTTGCCGTCCATGTTTTTGAATATCCTTTGGTAACGAATGTATCTCCGTTAATTGTTAGAGCGTAATTATCTCTCGGTAAATCTTCCACTGTCAGTGAAATGGTATCCTTCACATCTGGATTATCTGCCAGTTGAGCAGTAATGGTCACCGATCCTGCATTTATTGCGGCAACCAATCCATTAGCGTCAACAATCGCAATATTGGAATCACTTGCACTGTAGACAACTGTTTTGTCAGTCACAGCAGTTCCGTTTAAGGTGACACTCACATTTAATTGCAAAGTGTTCCCTTGTTGGATTGTTGTTTCCATATTTTCAATGTCAAGAGCGTAAACATAGCTTCCTGCATTGGCAATCTCATTCCGAATGTCGTCAACAGCTTCATTAAACTGATCCTGTTTACACCACAATCTGAGCAATCCTTTCTGAGTCCTGTCTATTGCTTCGACTTGCCATGCGCTACCCATCTTGATGAATCGCTGACCAACCTCAATTTGCAATGTCTCCTGATTTTCTTGCAACGTGACAAGAATCTTGCTGTTAGGTAAAGTCATAAATTGACCAGTTTCAGTGTCAAAGACACGCCCGTCAACAATTGTTGGAAGCTCTTTTACAATCCCTTCAAAGTTAAACTTAATTGGGTAATCACAGACACGCATGATCCCTTTATATTTACCGTATCGCTGTCCATTAATCTCACTGATAATCAGCCAATCCTCATCGTTGTAATGGACATTATCACCGCATTTGATTGGCGTAAGTGTAGCAATTTTTTTATCATCAAAATCAATCGCAGCAGATGTTTGGTTAATTGGCGTGTTTGTGATTACTGCTTGGACTGGTTGATTATTGACTGTAATCCATTGACCAAATGAATCAAGGATATATTGGAAATCGTCTAGGTTTGGTTGGAATAGGTTAATCATGTGTATTCCCCCTTATCGATCAAACAACATAAAAAAAGAGCCATTTGTATTGGCTGCTTTCGATTCTTCGATCTTCATTTTGCGGATTTTGTTTTCCAGTTGGTCGATTCGTGCCATTAGGTTTTCATGTAATTGACTTACTGTCTGGTCATCAGATGTGTAGTTTTTCATCAATTGTGGCTGATTCGCAATGCTTTCCAGGATGGACAATGCAGCTTCGTATATCTTTCTTGTCTGTGCCTTGTCAGTTGTATTATATGTATCATTGGCATTTAGTCCATTTTCTGCTAGATAGACGGATAATTCATCGGTCGTAAGAGTAATACCTTTGATTTCTATGTTAAGGCGTTCTTGATTCGTCATAGATTATTCCCCCTTATTTTTTCTAGGAAACGCTTCTGGGTCTTGATAATAAGCCCTTAGACGTTGAGTAAGTAATTCCTTGCCACCTTCATCAATTATCTGGCAAGCGTTTTTCGCCAGATCAATATGAGAAGCATATTCAGGACGGAAGAAGATTTCGACCCAAACTCCCTTGTAACGGAAAAAGATTTTAGGAACATCTTTTCCTGTCCATTCCCACTCACCTTTATCTTTATTGAAAGCGTGATATTGATACTTCTCTTCAAGTGTCAATTCAATTGTTTCACCATTGTCTAGCTTAATCGTTTCTCTAGTTTGAAATACTTTCATTTGATAGAACCTCCTTTGAATTAACAAAAAAACTGCCACAATGGGCAGTCAGAATTCTATTGTCCTAACGAATCTTTTAACATCTGTTCTAATTCGGCTTGAATCTCCTCTTGTGTCATAGATTCGACAGGTTTATACTCACCATTTTTACTGTAATCTGCTGGATTATCAGAAGGCCCATCTTTGGGAACATACTGCCCGTTTTGGTCATAATCCGACGGGTCTTTAGAAGGTGCTTTTGGATCGGCTTCTAGTTCCTCTTTGGTATAAACTGGTTGATTGTTGGTTATGGGCTTAGTTGAATTACTATTATGTGTTTCTGGTTTGGTTTGGGTAATCCCACTTGATGGGTCACCTCCACATCCAGTTAATAATCCAACTAATGCAATCGACAACATTACCCTTTTCACAGTAATTCCCTCCTGATTTGATCATAGGAGGATTTTACCATATCTCAAGGAGTTTTTTGATTACATTTGTAAAAAAATGAAGTATGTGGTCGGGTAATAAATAACACTCAGACAAGCATTTATTAGGACAATAGTTTTGCCTTTTTCTGTGAAAATCCCTAATGCCTTAGTATTGAAGTAAGGAATGGAATTCACCTTCCGAATGATTCGCTAACCTGAAAAAAGACAATAGAATGCCCGGGACATCCATTATACGGATG
>NZ_JBHUJW010000038.1:0-9870 GCF_042683565.1 Brevibacillus sp. GCM10020057 | reverse complement strand
CCGTCCGCCGCTAGCCTCCGAAGAGACTCGCTCGACTTGCATGTATTAGGCACGCCGCCAGCGTTCGTCCTGAGCCAGGATCAAACTCTCCAATAAAGTTTGTTTCTGGTTCATCGCTTCTTCAAGCTGGCAAATCATTAAATGATAGACTCATCAACGCTTTCGCTGTTCAGTTTTCAAAGAGCATTTTGTTTGTTTGTCAAACTCTTGTTGAGCGACTTTTCTAGTATACATCATCACACTAGCTTTTGCAAGAAGTTTTTTGAACTTCTTTTTCGCTCAGCAGCGACAATTCAATACTTTATCAGACAATCATCAGCAAGTCAACAACTTCTTTTTAACCAATCTGTATGTCTTGTCTGCTACTCTCAAGCGACAAGAAATATCGTACCACGTCCAGTAAAGAAACACAAGAGAAAATTTTATTTCAAATGAACTTTTTTCAAATAATATCACCTTCGTCCCTACCCCCGATTTGTCCAAAAGAAAGCGGGACTTTGCTTTCTCATGAGAGAGCAGCCTTTACCGCCACTCTAGAAGGCACAAAAAACCCCTTGGCTCATGCATCGGATCAACTGCGCGGTTGCCGATGCATGAGCCAAGAGGTAGTCCCACTGTTTACTTTTCCAGCACTTGCACAATAGATAAATGCCGGGCATCAACCAGGTTGATGATTTTCCCCCCGACCTCCACCATTGGCCGTGTAGGCTGATTGCGATCGGTAAACACGATCTTGCCTAGCGTGCCATCGCTAAGTTCGACGATCGTACCCGCTGCAAACTGCGTAATGCCGTCTATGAACGCCCGAACGATAAATGGATCGAGCTTTCCGAAGCTGTCTTGCATCAGCTGTTCGACCACCACGTACGGGGATTGCGCTTTCTGATAGATCCGATCCGAGCTCATGGCGTGATACACATCCGCGACAGCGACAATTTTGCTGTACAGATGCAGCTTACTCCCGGGCAGCCCCAACGGATAGCCGGAGCCATCCTCCCGCTCATGATGCTGGAGTGCAGCCAATGCCACCCCTTCACTGAGTCCATGTGATGCCTTGATGATTTGATACCCGTAAACCGTATGCTTTTTGATCTCTTCAAATTCTTCTGGCGTCAGCTTGCCCGGTTTTTGCAGGATTCGCCGATCAATTTTCATTTTGCCCACATCGTGCAACGTCCCTGCCAGTGCTACCTGCATCCACTCCTTTTCAGGAACCTTGATCCATTTTGCAATCATATACGAAATGATCCCGACTGAGATGGCATGCTCGTACGCGTAACTGTCCATCCGCGCAAAATGCCGCAGGGACAGCAGGATTTGCGGCTGCGACTGAAATTGGGCGAGGATAGGGGCCACGACTTCCCTTACTTCCATGACCGGAATATTGTCGCCGCCTTGCACGCGAATCAACAGGTTTTTCAATGTCGTCACTGCTTGATCAAAAGACTTCTGAAACGCTTCCGCTTTCTCCAACGGCGCCTTCGCTGCCGCTACCTGCCGTTCGGCCGCCTTTTGCTCTGCCGACTCGCTCCTGGCCACTTCTTCCTGATTTTCAACAGATACTTGATTGATGAAAAAGACATTCAAAATTTCAATGTCCTTTTCATGAAGAACCGTCCCTTTTGCAAAAAGCAGGCCCCCCAACGGCGTATGGACTTCTTCCGCCAATCTTGCTCCAATACTCAGTTGCTTTACGTCCACGATGGGCACACTGGTCACCATCCGATCCATCATGATAAATGAATTAGTCTCTATACTCAATTTTATACCAACTCGAACCTTAAAAGGGAAAAAATCCTTTTTAACGAACTACTCTCCCCGCAAAACAGTCATGCCAATCGGCACAAAAAAGACGCTCCACCAAAAGACGGAACGCCTCCTTTGATTAGGCTTCATCGTTGGCATCAGGATCTGTAGCTCCATCATTCATACGATCTTCGTCCTGATTGTCTTCATGATCTTCCTGGCCTTCATCTTCTTCGTTCGGCGGGCACTTGGCGACAGAACCAACCTGCTCATTTTCACCCAAACGAATCAATTTAACCCCTTGCGTATATCGGCCCATGACGGAAATGCCTTTCATCTCCGTGCGAATAATGATACCCGAAGTCGTAATGATCATCAGATCTTCTTCCGGTTCTACTACTTTCAGGCCGACGACATGGCCGCTGCGCTCGGTTACATTGTGCGTCTTGATTCCTTTGCCGCCACGCGACTGAATCCGGTATTCATCAATTGGTGTGCGCTTTCCGTATCCGTTGGCGGTAACGATCAGCACCTCTGCGCCCGGCTTGACCACATCCATGTCGATCACATCGTCATCATCGTCCAAGGTGATGCCTTTTACCCCGGTAGCGTTGCGCCCCATCGTGCGGACATCGCTTTCCTTGAAGCGAACCGACATGCCATTCTTCGTACCCATGATGATCTCCTGATTGCCATCCGTCAGACGCACGCCAATCAGCTCGTCATCCTCGCGCAGGTTCACGGCAATCAGCCCGCCTTTGCGAATGTTCTCGAACGACTCGAGCGTCGTCTTTTTAATGATCCCTTTCTTGGTGGCAAAGAACAAGAAGCGATCGTGGTCAAACTCCTTCACCGGAATGACCGCACTCACACGCTCTCCTTTTTCGATCTGGATCAAGTTGATGATCGGCGTGCCTTTGGCTGTCCGGCTAAGATCCGGAATCTCGAAGCCCTTCAGACGATACACCTTGCCCTTGCTCGTAAAGAACATGATGTAGTCATGGGAATTCGTGATGTACAGATGTTCGACAAAATCGTCGTCCTTGGTGCCAAGGCCCTGAACTCCCCGTCCTCCGCGTTTTTGGGCGCGATAGGTGGAAACCGGCAGGCGCTTGATATATCCATCATGGGTCAGAGTGATGACCACATCTTCTTCCGGAATCAAGTCGGCGTCTTCGATATGATTTTCGTCAACCGTAATGACGGTGCGGCGTTCATCTCCGAACTTCTCTTTAATTTCATTCAGCTCATCACGGATAATCCCGTAGATTTTGCCTTCGTCTGCGAGAATCGAACGCAGCTCGGCGATTTTTGCCATCAGTTCCTGGTATTCGTTCTCGATTTTTTCCCGCTCCAACCCGGTCAGACGCTGCAGGCGCATGTCGAGAATCGCCTGGGCCTGCTCGTAGCTGAGGCTGTAGTTGGTCATCAGACCTTCGCGGGCTTCGTCCGTCGTCTGGGATGCGCGAATCAGGCTGATGATCTCGTCGATATGGTCGAGCGCGATACGCAACCCTTCCAGGATATGGGCGCGCGCTTCTGCTTGCTTCAGATCATACTCGGTACGTCTGCGGATAATTACACGCTGATGCTCCAGATAGTAGAACAGCATGTCGCGCAAATTCAGGACGCGCGGACGACCGTCCACGAGCGCCAGCATGTTCACACCGAACGTCATCTGCATTTGCGTATGTTTGAACAGGTTGTTCAGAACGACCTTTGGAATCACGTCGCGGCGCAGTTCCATGACGATCCGCATCCCTTTGCGGTCAGACTCGTCGCGCAGGTCGGTAATGCCATCGATTTTCTTTTCGCGCACCAGCTCGGCGATCTTTTCCACGAGTCTGGCTTTGTTGACCTGATAAGGAATTTCCGTCACAATAATGCGCGGTTTCCCTTTTTCTTCTTCAATCAAAGTCTTGGCGCGCATGATGATCGAGCCGCGGCCTGTCTCATAAGCACGGCGAATCCCGCTGTAGCCGATAATTTCCCCGGCGGTCGGGAAGTCCGGACCTTTGATGATCTTCATCAGTTCAGGAACGGTGATGTTCGGATTGTCGATCATGGCTGTGACGCCATCGATCACTTCCGACAGGTTGTGCGGTGGAATGTTCGTCGCCATCCCTACGGCAATCCCGCCCGATCCGTTGACCATCAGGTTCGGGAACCGGGAAGGCAAGACGACCGGCTCTTCTTTGCGTCCATCGTAGTTCGGCGCAAAGTCCACCGTTTCTTTATCAATATCACGCAAAAGCTCCAGAGCGATTTTGGAAAAACGCGATTCCGTATAACGCATAGCCGCTGCCGGGTCACCGTCAACCGAACCGAAGTTCCCTTGACCTTCTACCAGCATGTAGCGCATGTTAAAGTCTTGTGCCATCCGGACCATCGCTTCGTAGATCGAAGAGTCACCGTGTGGATGGTAGTTGGCCATTACTTCCCCGACCGTATTGGCCGATTTCCGGAACGGTTTGTCAGGTGTGAGGCCCATGTCATGCATCGCATACAAAATACGCCTGTGAACAGGCTTGAGACCGTCTCGAACATCAGGCAAAGCCCGACTGACGATAACGCTCATCGCATAGCTGATGAACGACGCTTTCATCTCTTGGCTAATATCGACTTTGGGAAACCGAGCAGTTTCTTCTGCCATAAAGAGTAAACCTCCAACTGGTTATCACAATACTTCATTATACCATATAGAAAGAAGAGACGTCCAAAAAATCCACCCCAGATTCCCCGAGCTGCCTGATTTTCAGCCGTTCCACCCACTCTGTCCGCGTTCCTTGGAATCTGCCTATATATTCCCAAAAATATTATGCAATTTACAGAGAAGGCTTACAAGAAAAAACCCAAGGCAGCTCACGAGGAGACCGCTTTGGGGGTAGAAGTCTTTTTCGATTGGCGCAGCACGTAGTCCAAATAAATAGCGACATAGAGAACCATGAAAATCACCGAATACCGATACATCAGCGCAAACCCGGTCTGTTTGGCGATCGCTCCGAGAATCATGGCCCCGCCGCCGATCCCCAGGTCAAACGCGGAAAAGAACGTGCCGATAGCCGCACCTCGCCGGGAAGGGTCTACCCGCTGGATGGTCCACGCCTGCAAAGAAGGCTGTACCGCTCCCGCTCCGATGCCAAACAAGATGGCCGACGCTATCAATCCGGTCTGCGTCGTACTGTAGGACAGCACCAGCACGGCAATCCCTGTGATGACTCCGCCGGGCAACAGCACCCAGAGGGGACCTCTCTTGTCAAAAATTTTCCCGGACAACGGCCGAACGAGCATCAGCGAGGTCGCGTTAAACAGGAAAAACAGCCCGACGTTAGCGATTCCCGCTTCCTGCCCGAACAAGGTGATAAAGCTGGCGACTCCGCCGTACATCACCCCGGTGAGCAAGGCAAGCAGCGCAGGAAACAGCGCTTTTTTCTCCAACAGCCCTCCGCTTCCTGCCCCGGCCGGCCGCGTGCTCCCGACAGGCGCCTTGATCTCGACCAGCCTGGACAAAACCATCGCGAACACCGTCAAACCGCCGGAGATGGCAAACAGCCAGCTGTACCCCCAGCTCTGCGACAGCCACAGCCCGATTAACGGTCCGACAGCCATAGCCAGGTTGGTAAACATCCCGAAATAGCCCATGCCTTCTCCCCGACGCTCTGCCGGGATAATATCCGAGGCGATCGTCCCGTAGGTCGTCGTGACAATCCCCCACCCGATACCGTGCACAAAGCGCAGAGACAGCACCAGAAAAACGCTGGCCATCCAGTAATAGCCGCAAACCGCCAGCAAAAAAATCGCCAGACCGCTTAAAAGAACGGGCCGCCTCCCCATCGAATCGAGAACTTTCCCGGTAACAGGGCGGACGAGCAAAGCCGAGACGGTGAACAGACTGACGACAAGCCCCACCGCCAATTGATCCCCGCCCAATTTAGTTATATACACCGGCATTGTCGGCACCAACATCTGAAAGGCAACGAACAACATGAAGTTGGACAAGGCGAGAATGACAAAGTTCTTGGTCCATAGCGACTGACCTTCGTTCAAGTTCTCACATCCCTTGGCATCATTATTTTATATACATTATTATTTAGAATATTTATTTATGTCAATCCTCACGTTCCCCATAATGTGCTCTTTGCACCTTTGCACTTCCCCTCCGCCTTTTTTGAACTTTTCCCCTCGCTTATCCCATACATTTCTCACATTTCCCCTCTACCATAGAAACTGCCACCAACCAATACCTGACAGGAGTGAAAAGCCATGAAAAAGTTGCTGTCCGTATCTTTGCTGACCACTGGCTTGCTGGCCAGCAGCGCAGGCATCATCCATGCCGAGGAAAAACCGGTAAAGGACCCTGGCTGGAAGCAAACCGCTGAATTCCAGCAGCTGCAAACCCTCCAGGAGCAATCGAAACAACTCAATAGCCAGCTCAAGGCACAAAGCGAGAAAAACAAGGCAGTCTGGGATTCTCTCCGCGGGAATATTCCTCAAGAAGTGCGCGATACCGTCAAAGCAGCGATGGCAGAGCTCAAGCCGGTGCGTGAGGAGAACAAGGCGCTCACTGCCGAGCTGAAAGCCGCAAAGCAGGCCAAAGACAAGGAAAAAATCGCCTCGCTCAAAGCCCAGCTGGAAGCCAACCACCAGAAGATCGAAGCCAGGCTTGCCCCGATCGCAAATGAAGTGGCGCAAGTGAAAGAAGGCCGCCAAAACCTGAAAGAGCCTTTAGCCGAAGTCAAGCCGATCCGCGATGCCAAGAAAGCGAACAGGGAGCAGGCAAAGCAAGTCAAGCAAGGCGTTCACGCTGCTCTCGCATCCGCTAAAGAAGCCTATAAAAACGGCGATCCAGCCTGGCAGTCTTCCCTGAACGAGGCCATCGATCTGATGAAGCAACTGAATGATTTGAAGTCGGAAATCTTGTCGCAGAAGGTCTCGATCTATGAGGCCCTGCAGTAGCACTTCGCTCTCTACTGTTGCAAAAGGACAGCTCTGCTCTGCCGGGGCTGTCTTTTTCCTTGTTGTTCATAAAAGTATTAGGCTAGAGCCACGCTAAACGAACGGGCAGTACAGTTGGAAAAGGAACTCAAATTTCTATCTCGAATATCTCGTGTAATCGGATAGCTAAAAATTTGATGACAGACAGGGGAAATACGATGATAAAAGGTTTCGGAGGGATATTTTGGAGGACGAAGAATCTTGAAGCGACAAAAAAATGGTACAGTGAAGTGTTGAAGATTGAAATAGAAAATTGGAATGGCGCTGTGATAAAACCCGATTTGGGAAATGAGACTATCTTTTCTTTCTTTACCGAGGATGACAGTTATTTTCCAAGGGAACAACAAGTCATGCTAAATTTTCAAGTTCATAATTTAAACGAGACGATTAAGCATCTTGAACAAATCGGTGTACCTCTTGCAAAGGAAAAAGAAGCCAATGAATTTGGAAAGTTTGCTTGGATTGAAGATCCTGAAGGTCGACTTGTCGAGCTTTGGGAGAAATAATCGAACAGTCCTGCGGATTACTTTCCGAAAAATATGGGAAAAGTGTGGGAAAATTTCTGGAATAACCTGACTGGTCCACGATCTGTTGTACAATAGCAATTGAATAAAAGGCCCTGGAGGAATCCACATGAAGCCCTTTTCCATTGCCATTGTAGACGATGATCCGAATATCAGGCAGATCGTAGAAGCTTACCTGCAAAAGGAAGGCTATCTGACCCGAAGTGTTCAATCTGCAGAAGAGGCACTGCACCTCAAGGAGACGGAGCCACCCGATCTGTGGGTTTTGGACATCATGCTGCCAGGTATGAACGGCTATGAATTTTGCCGGCGCATTCGCAAGGAGACAGAGGCGCCGATCATCATGATCTCGGCACGCGACGAGGAAGTGGACAAAATTTTGGGTCTCGAGCTAGGCAGCGACGATTATTTGACCAAGCCGTTCAGCCCCCGAGAATTGGTCGCACGAGTCAACCGGGCACTTCGCCGCTGGGAACAAATGAAACAGCGTGGCGAGCGGCATTCTCCCGTTGAAGACGCGGCAGCTGGCCATCAGCTGTTGGGCGACCTGCTTGTTTTGGATAAAGAAAAGCGGCTCGTCTATTCCCTTGGCGAGGAAGTGGAAGTAACGTCAAAGGAATTTCAGATTCTGTGCCTGCTTTCGGAGCATCCCAATCGCGCCTTTTCACGAGATGAACTGCTCACTCTCGTATGGGGAGAGGATTATTTCGGAAGTGACCGGGTCGTAGATGATCTGATCAGACGAATTCGCAAAAAGCTGGATAAAATTCCGCTTGAGACCGTTTGGGGGTTTGGGTACCGCTTGCGCTCGCCGGAGAGGACCGCTGAAGGATGAGTCTGCTAGCGCGCATCACGCTGATGTTCAGTTTGCTTTTGGTCGTACTCACGGGCATATCCATGATGCTGATTCACTCCTTTTTGCTGGACAACTTGATTGAGCAGCAGAGGAAAGAGCTTATCGTCAAGGGGCAGGCGTGGATCGACAAAAACAAGGATTCTGCCGGCTCCATTCAGCCGGAATCAATCGCGGAGCTCGCCCGGCTGTTTGTTTCCAATCGGAAAGTAGAAGTCTTGCTGCTGGGTAAAAAGAGGCAGGTGCTGTTCACCACGCTCCCTTCCGCCAGCTTGAACGGCTGGATGGACGCTTTGGAGCGAAAAGTGGAAAAACGAAAAGACAAAAACATCTGGATCGTCGGCGGCGATGACTACGTGGTGGTCAACTTGCCGTTCAATAACACGGATAAACAGCGGCTCATTCTCGCCTCTCCCGTGCGTGGACTCAAGGAAGTACGACTGGAACTGACGCGGAACATTATTTTCATCCTGCTCATTGGCGTTGCTTCGACTATTTTGCTGAGCTTTTTTATGACGAAGAGCATAGTGCACCCGCTGAATCAGTTGGTCAAGGAGATTAAAAAGGTGCAGTTTCGCCGCTTTTCCGAGGTTCGCCGAATTCCAGCCCGAGGGGAAATCGCGGAAGTGTCCGAGAGCGTCTATTCCATGGCGCAAGAGCTTGACCGCTTCCACGAGATCCAGCGCCAGTTTCTGCAAAATGCTTCGCATGAGCTGAAAACCCCCCTAATGTCCATCCAGGGGTATGCGGAAGGAATCCGGGACGGCGTCTTTCAGGATCAGGCTGCCAAACAAGGCCTGGACATCATCGTCGCCGAAACTAACCGTCTGAAGCATATCGTGACGGAAATCATCCTGCTCGCCAAACTGGAGAGCGAGGATAACCTTTTTCACCCTGCCTATCATTCCGCTACCAAGCTGGTGGAACAAGCGGTAGAACGCCTGCATCCCATCCGCTTGCAGCAAAACGTGACCATCTCCGTGCACTGCCAAGGGGCAGACCCCGTTCTGTATGTCGATGCAGACAAGGTTTTGCAGGCACTGCTCAATATCGTAGGCAATGCTCTGCGTCATGCAAAGGAGCATATCGAAATCAGACTGGTTACAGAAAAACGACACGCTATCATTGAAGTGATCGACGATGGGGAGGGCATTCCCGACGATTTGCTTCCCCATCTGTTCCATCGCTTTGTAAAAGGAAAACAGGGGGAAGTCGGGCTGGGGCTGGCGATCTCCCGTGCCATCGTGGAGCGGTCAGGGGGAACCATCGAAGTGCGTAACGGCGTTGTCGCCGGTGCCATTTTTCGCCTAAACCTCCCTCTGCGCCCCTTGGCACAAAGCTAACAGGGCTGTCCAATATTTTTTTAACGTTTTGAACAGCAAAAGGGGCGTTCCCAAGTCAAATAATCGACTTTTGGGACAGCCCCGTTGTTTGTCTCCAGCAAGCTTTCACGATTACATTTTCCGGGAAACAGATGGCGTAAGCGCGTTCCTCCCGATTCATCGAAATAATCACTGGCCACAGATCACTCCCACTGATTACAAAAAAAAAGCTGTATTCGCCATTACTTTCGCAAGTAATCAGGAATACAGCTTTATTCGTTCGTTCGCTGAAAACTGGATCTGCATGCTTACCAAGCGTGTGTGGATAAGTCCTCGACCGATTAGTATTCGTCAGCTCCACGCGTTGCCGCGCTTCCACACCGAACCTATCAACCTCATCGTCTATGAGGGGTCTTACCAGCTTGACGCT
>NZ_JBHUJW010000037.1:0-54165 GCF_042683565.1 Brevibacillus sp. GCM10020057 | reverse complement strand
CTAAGTTGTCGCAAACCTAACGGTAGGAGGAAATATGGGTGCTGACAAGTGCCTTTTTTGTATTTGCCTTGAGCATTTTTACGCTGCAATATTAGGCATTTCTATTGTGCAATAAACACCACACAGAGAGGAGGTGAATCTGGATAATCAGGCAGTGTTGTTTTGAATGAAAGAAGCAGTGTGGTTATTGTCGTGACTTTTTTGGTAAACAAATTTCGGTAAATCGGAGGGAGTCTGTATGGAGGTTAGAATTTACGTTGCCAATCTGGCGAAGTACAACGAAGGTAAATTGGTTGGCATGTGGCTAACACTGCCGCTGAGAAGTGAAGAGTTAGAGGAACGGCTAAAGCAGATTCTGGGCGAGGATGAAGAATACGCCATTCATGATTACGAAGCACCATTCTCCATAAGCGAGTATGACAATGTGTTTGCGATCAATGAAGCCGCCGCCGTTTTGGCTCGATACGACAGCAGGGTTGTTATCGCTCTTTGTGAATGCGTGGACAACGTGGAAGAGGTTGTGCGGCTGTTGGAGAGCGGCGACTACAGTGTGTATTTTGACGTAGACAACTTATGTGATGTCGCGGCTGAAATGATCGATGAAGGTTGCTTTGGTTCCGTTCCTTCCTCACTAAGTTGCTACATCGATTATGAAAGTATCGCCAGAGATTTGAAGATGGACGGTTGGTACATGAATTACGAGCTGAGAGTTGCCGTCCGCCCGCATTCTTAATCACGCCGTTCATTTGTAACAAGGATTTGTGTAATGGTGCCTGCTTGAATCAAAGCGGGTTATTTGTCGTTGCGAAAAAAGCGAAAACGACGGGTTGCAAGACAACGGGACGATGAAAGGAGGTGAGATGACTATGAGGGATTTGTTGAAAAGGCTGGAGTTGAAACAGGCCGATCTGCTTGTCAGGGAACGGTTGCTGAGAAACTCTGACATGAACCACCCAAGAAACATGTTCAGCCTACAACAGGTTCGGGAGGAGCTTAAAACCCTGCAAATTAAATTGGATATGATCGACATCCTGCGGTCGATTGAACTCGAAACCAATAAGAAAGGAGCTGTAACACATGCAACAGAACAAAATGAATCTGTCTGATGACCTTGTAGTGTTGTTAAATAGGTTGGCTCTGAACGGAGACATTCGAATGGCCGGTCACGTCTTGCACGCATACCTGATCCGCTTCTGGAAGATGGAGAGGGATGATGCAACCAGATTCGTCATTTGCTACTTTGAAAAGCATTATCCAAAGCAGTTACAGTGGTATGTGAAAAAGAGAAGACATCGGAACTGAGCGGCTCTTCTGCACTGATTAATGGCAGGAGGGCTATTTTTATGTCCTTGGTGGGAGGTGAGGCTGATGAAGAGACACGTTGATCTATATGAAAAGAGGCAGTGGTTACTGGCGGCACTGAAACATCTGAGAAGTGTCAAGAAGTTGCGTCCTGATTGGGGGCGGCTTTATGCACGGATACTTGTCAAGCTGGTGCTCGTTGAAATGAAGCTGGAGCAGTTAGAGAAACAAAAAGAGGTGCGACCTTGAAGGATCACACCAAACAACTTAGCTGATTGTATTGTACAGGATTTGACTTCACCAACACAAGGAGGGTTCACCGCCCTCCTTATTTTCATTTCACGGAGGTAATTTACGGTGACTGATAGATATGACAACAAGCCTGCTCTGGCTGATATCTTCGCACAGATTTTGCGGGAGAAGCCTGACAGCCACACCATTCGCACTTTACTGACCAGCTTTCCAACACTCTATGATTTGCTTCAGGCCACAGAAGAGGATTTTAGAGCCCTTCCTCGCATCGGTGTAGTTAAGGCGAGAAAAATTATGGCCGCTTTAGCTAGTGCTCGAACTCTCTGCACTGAAATATCTCGTCCGCATGTTGTTCGTTCGGCCAAGGAAATTTACGACTTTCTCAAGGCTGACATGATTTACTTACCCCAAGAGCACTTTGTTGTTGTCGGATTAGACAAGCGGAATCGGATTTTGTTCTGGAAGATAGTTAGTGTAGGAAGCCTCGATGCGGCAATAGTTACGCCGAGACAGACCTTCCTTCCATTGTTAAAGCATTCACAAGTAGAGAAGGCAATATTCGTGCACAACCATCCTTCAGGTGATCCTACTCCATCAAGGGAAGATATAACCATAAGCAATACTCTCAAGAAAGTAGGAGAAATCATTGGCGTGGAAGTTCTCGATTCGATTGTTTGCGGCATGAATTCGTACTGCTCTTTAGCTGAGCAGGGATTTATGTAAATCTAGTCAGGAGGCGGAAAGCATGGCGAAACTCATCAAAAACCTAGTAAGCTCCCACATACTACGGGAGAGCGATTTGTTGACGATTCAAGCATTGTTACATCACTATGATCACCCGAATCAACTTAAAGGGCTATCTCCAGAGGATTTATCTGAAATAGTCAGTTCATCTGCGGAAGGAAAACAGCTTCATGCTACCCTGAAACTTGCACATTTACTTTCTAACCCCGGCAGGCAGGATAGGTTCGTTATCCGCATGCCTAGAGATGCCTACCAGTATTGCAAGGAAAAGTTTGAGATGGTCGGCGATGGTCGAACGGTACTGCTGGCATTAACGACCAAGAATCATGTCCTGAGCCAAACTACTATTGATGAGAAAGTGATGGCCGACATCCCCACTTGCCAGCGATTTATCTTCCGCGAACTCATATTGCGGAACGCCGCTACAGGGATACTGGTACAAATTCTAAAGGAGGGCAACCTTTATCCAACTCCTGAACAAATCACAGTGGCCAAAACGATTGCTGAGACCGGGAATGTGTGTGGGATAGCAATTCTTGATGTAATCCATATGACAAATTCAGAGTATCTCAGCTTCAAGGATAGAGGGTGGGCATAAGAAGTATTGGTGGTATGGGAGTCGTTATAAGGTAACTGGCTCCCATTCCCATAACGACTAGTAGGCCTGAAGTGGTCATGTTGAGTCTATTCTGTTTAAATTAAAGTATAGGAATTGACTGGAGGAAGTTGCTGTGCAGATACCTAACTTTCAGAGCTATTTCAGAAACACCGGTGCGGGGAATAAGATTATTCTTTCTCCATCGTGGTTCCCTTTTCAAAGACAGATATTAAGCGAGGTATATGGTGATTTTAAAGACCGTGACGCTTTTGTTATCTATCTATATTTGTGTAAACATTTTGACTACACATCCAAAAAGACATATCGATGCATTGATACAATTCACAAGGATCTGAAGTATAACTTGCCAACTGCACATAGACCGAAGTATTCAAGGAAGGTTCAGAATGCATTAGCCTGGCTTGAGCGAGAAGGTTTTATTAAACGTGTTAGTGGAAAACAGCAGTGGTTCCGCTCCACTATTCTTGTCGCTCCAGATTACCACTACGGTCAACAAAAATTCTATTCTTGTCATGAACTGAACTTTGATTTTGATGAGTTAAAAGCACATAACAAAGGCTACATTATGGTGCCAAAAACAGTATTAACAGAAAAAATGCTGGCTGACACAACCCTTGCCAAACGTCAGTGGACAATCACTAAGTTGAAAACAATTTTGCTACTGTACGCATATTGTTGGCTTGAATTTTACGGGGGAATCGATCCGAGAATCGTGCAGATCGATCAGCAAGGTAAAGTTGATCTTAATCCAGGCTTCTGTTATGCGTTAAAAGGTTCGACCACAGTGATATCGAGAACGGTTATTTCTTTGATAAAGGATGGTTTATTTATTCCAGTTAGGTGTTGGTTTGAGGAAGGGATATACACGGGTGATGTAGGAACATATCAACCGAATTCAAATGCAAAAGTCGTTGAACGAATTGTGTTACGCCCGACTCATTTAATTCTTCATCAAGTCGAAACCGATGTTATGAAATCTAAAAAGGGGTATATGGAAATATGACGACAACATGGAGGAAGTTGAAAGTAAAGGTGGCAACCGAAATGGTTGATGTTCTTCATGATGGATCATCTACAATAGAGATTTTGGGGGAGCCTCATTCTCAGTCGATTGAATATGATTCAACAAAGGAAGAAGGGATTCTACAATCCATTCAAATGATGGATTTTCAGGCAAAGGTCGCAATGCTGTTACGGGCGGAATTGAAGAGGATGGGTATGCTTCCCCCGCTTCCTGCTGAAAGGTATCGTGTTGAAATTGATGTTGTTTCCAGAAGGCCGAAGAAGGAGTTGCCATTAATCGAAGTAATGAAATCGGTTGTTGATGGAATCAACAAAGAGATTATCGGGAATGACCGCAGTATTTATGAATGTTGCATCACAAACGCCGGGCCCCAAAATGTTCAAAGTCGTTCTACGCAACCTTTGGATAATCTGTCAGTTAGGATTTATCCATTGAGTGCGAATACAGGTTCACCTGTGGTTAGTTTTTTTGATGTTCCTATTTATATTGTCCCGAAGGAAGAGCCGCTTTTAATCGACTTCGACAATGACACACGTTGGGAGCCATACAATTGGGATTTGCAAAAAGACGTGGCGGAGGCCCTACAGAACGATGGAATGCAACTTTCAGGAGTTGGCGGCCCCCTTCAAGTGAATATGACGTTCATCGGTGGAAAGGTTGCGGGTATGGACATCGATAACATGGCTAGGGTTTATTTGCCGATCCTTTGGTATCTCGGAGTTAACGAGGAGGAGGTAAACGCTATTCATTTGTACAAACAACCAGTACAAGGGCATCAACAGAGTAGTACATTGATTGTCTTGCAATAGATGTATACACGACCGAGAGCAGTAAAATCCTTGAGGCTCTAAGGTTAAACCGTTCTTTGATGTAGACCAAAGTATGAACATTTAATAGAGATTACTGAATGCTAGATGATACTATCTATCGCGCTTGTCACATTAACCAATGTGATGAGTGCTTTTTTATTTACAGCGAAAAATCAACGGTGAGAGGCGTTGAACAGCAGAGAGGAGGTGAAGACATAAGCTTGTATAGTGACGTATCTCTTGCAATCTCATTTAATCAACGGATGAAAGAATACCGGAAGGAGTAGTCAATATGAATGTTGCCACGTATTTAAGAGTTTCATCAGAACAACAGGCAAACCGTGAATTGTCCATTCCGGCACAGAGAGAGGCGTTGAAGGCCTACGCTGATGCAAAAGGATGGAATATCGTTGAAGAATTCGTTGACGAAGCAAAATCGGCGAAGACGGCGGATCGCCCTGCTTTTCAAAGAATGATTGCTTTGGCTCAAAAGCCTGACAAACCGTTCGACGCGATTCTCGTGCACAAGTTTGACCGCTTCTGCCGAAGACGTGAAGATCATATTATCTACAAAGCCCTGCTAAAAAAGCAGGGTATTGTTGTGCTTTCTGTAACCGAACCAACTGACCCGGAAACCCCACATGGCATCTTGCTTGAAGGAATGCTGGAGGTTATCAGCGAGTTTTATAACGTCAACCTGAAGCATGAAACACTGAAGGGTCTACGAGAAAACGCATTGCAAGGTTTTCACTGCGGTGGTCGTGCCCCCTATGGTTATCGTTTGTGTAAGATTGGAAACAGAGTGACATACGAACTTGGGCCAGAACATGAGGTGCAGACTGTTAAACAAATATTCAGCATGGCCGCAGAGGGCATGGGAGGCAAGAAAATTGCACGTCTGTTGAATCAGCGATCGCAACCACAAGAAAAAAAGTGGAGCCCTTCAACCGTACTTTCCATTCTCAGCAATGAAGCGTATCTCGGTCGTCGCGTGTGGAATAAGAGGTCTGACGGTCGTCCAAATGATCAAGGTAAGTGGATTGTTACAGAGAAGAGTCATCCAGCCATTATTGATCAGGATCTCTGGAACGCCGCTCAATCATCTCTAATGACACGTAAGTTATGCAAGTGACCAAATATCGTTTTCATGCAGGTATGCCAAACAACGGTGTACCTGCTTTTTTTATGCCCAAAAATCAACATACAAGGAGAGGTTGATCAATGAAAGTAGTTGCTTATGTTCGTGTATCGTCGGAGCGTCAAGCAGAAAAGGAATTGTCTATTCCCGCTCAATTGAAAGCCATCCAGCAATATTGTCAGGAGAAAGGCTGGATCATAGTTGGTGAGTACATTGAGAAGGCGAAGTCAGCAAAGACTGATAATCGCCCTGAGTTTCAGAAGATGATCGCATTAGCGAAGAGGCCAAACAGACCTTTTGATACAATTGTAGTTCACAAGTTTGATCGCTTTTCGCGTAAACGGGATGATCACGTTATCTACAAAGCGTTACTTAACAAGTGCGGCGTTAAGGTGATATCCGTTACCGAACAGACAGAGGCGGAAACTCCACAGGATTTGCTTTTGGAAGGGATGCTTGAGGTAATCAGTGAATTCTACAACGCGAATCTTGCATCTGAGGTCAAAAAGGGAATGACGCAAAACGCGAAGCAAGGATACAACAACGGTGGTACACCTCCCTACGGATACCGTACCGAACATATTGCGTTGGGAGCCAGCAAAACAAAAGCGGTATGGGTACTCGGCCCGCGGGAAGAGATTGATATTGTTCGTTGGATTTTCCATCAGTATGCTTACGAAGGTTCAGGGTACAAGAAAATCGCCAATACACTTAATGAGAAAGGAGTACCCACACAGAAAGGCGGGAAATGGTCGGCAAGCACAATTCGGGCTATTATCTTCAATGAATCGTATATTGGCCGGAAAGTGTGGAACAAACAAGACTATCAAACGAAGGGGAAGAAGTGGAAAGACCGCTCTGAATGGATCGTAACCGAAAATGCACATCCGGCCGTCATCACTGAGGAGTTGTTTAATCTATGCCAAAAGAGAGCGAAAGAAAGGAACAACGGCGGGGGTGAAACGCATAAGCCGTTCCAAACGAAGCCTAACTCTCCATTCTGGCTCAGGGGAATCTTTTACTGCGACCAATGCAACTCACGGATGGTCGGCCATTCGACATCGACAACCAGGAAATACGGCGGACAAAAGTATTACATCTGCGGTGGGTATATGCGAAAAGGTAAGGATTTTTGCCCTTACGTTGGTTGGCGGAAAGAACAGATAGAGAAAATCGTTGCTAATAAACTACGAAGTGCATTGCTCCGACTGACTTTTGATGATCAGATTGAAGGGGAGATTCACCAGTACCATAGAGACTCAAATAAACACATTACCGCGTCATTAACAGGATTGGAAACGGAAATCAGTTTTCTGAAGAAGAAGATTGAGCAAATGCGGCACGAACTTCAAACAGGTGGTGGAAAAGCGTACTATGCGGATGTCATCAATGAAATGCAGGCAGAGTTGAAAGAGAAGGAAGCTGAGTATGCTCACAAGAAGAATTTATATCAAGAGCTGATACTTCCTGAAACGGCCATAGACTCAATCAAGCATGACATCAGAAACCTGATAAACTTGCTTAATGAAGAGGTGCCGAATCCTCAACTGCTTAATGAGTATGTCGGCAAATTTGTCTCTAGTGTGATGATTCAAAGGGAGACAAGGATGGTGCAAATAGCAATGCATCTCAAGTATGGGGAGCAAGTATTGTATCAGAAGATGATTGTTGCTGAGTGGGATTCTTTAATGTAGCTATTAATGGGGTTTACTTCTTCCAAACTGGTGCGACGTTTTCTTAATACGCGTTGCACCAGTAATTTAATTTTGAAGGATTTTATTAATAAATTACTGAATAAATTAGTTAGAAGATGAATTCATGCAGTGAAGATGGGACGTTTTGATCGTATAAAAATATTAAACAGAATATAGGATGAAATTAAGTAGTTTCTTAGCATAATCAATTCACATATAAATTTGATTTTTCACGAAGGTGGGTTTGTTTTGAGTGTTGTTTTTTCTTTTGAAGATTTCATCGAGCGATGGGAAGAGAGACCAGTAGTTATTCCTGACACAAATATAATCCTCGATTTATACAGGTTTTCATCTCACACATGCGAGCACATTTTAGAGTTGCTCCAAGAGATTCAAGATCAGATCTGGATACCGCATCAAGTTTTGGCGGAATACGTGAAGAACTACCGAGAGGTAAAAGCCAACGCTCTAAAAAAGTACGGTGACGTAACAGAAAAAATCCAAACTATTATTCAAAAGGCTAGAAATGAAGTAGCTAAGCAATTAACTAGATATAGTGGGTTTCGGTTCCCCAAAATCAACGAGTTGGAGGCTTTTATCAATACAAAAATATCAGAAATCGAAGTTCAGGCTAAAGAGTTTGGGAATCAGATTAGGGATGAAATCGAAAATAACGAACGTATGATTCAAGAGGATAAAGTAAAAAAATTCATGGACCAAATGGTTGAAAATGGAAAAGTCGGCAGAGCCTTTACTTATTCAGAGAAAATGTCTCTATACGCAGAAGGTGATGCTAGGTATGCCCGCAAAATACCTCCGGGTTACATGGACATTAAAAAGGATAAAAAGGATAATACCCTTACGCAGAAATTCGGCGATTTATTCGTTTGGAAGCAAATTTTAGAATACGCTCGGCAATCTCAGCGTCCAATTCTATTTATCTCAAAAGATAAGAAAGAGGATTGGTGGGAGCTTGATGGAGACGGCAATCCGATTCGCCCAAGAACAGAACTTTTGGAGGAATTTCGTGATTATAGCAACCAAACGTTTACGATGGTCAGTCTTGCAGAATTTGACCAACATGTTAGCAAAATCATCAATAAGGAAAATACACTGTCATATCTCGAATTAAACGCAACAAGCGTTGCTGAAGACTTGATAGAGAAAGAAGGATGGGACCTCGTTTTAAATGGGGATGGAGATTTAACAAGGTATCTTATACATAGCGGGGAACTGCAGGAATATGTTTCTGACCCCATTTCTGATGTTGAACCATACGAATTCTCTAATGCACAATTGGAGATTGATTATGTAGATTCAGAAGAATCTTCTGTTGTAATGGAGGGAACATTTTCTATTACTGTTGAGGCTTCAATATCGGAATCTGCCTTCAGTGATCATGATTATTCCTCGGATGCTGTAATATGTATACGTGGAAGTATTACGCTCGAGTTTGATATTGATTTAGAAGGGCAGTTTGATAATAACATTATTGAAGATACAGTGCATATTTCAGTGGGTGGTTTTGAAATTGATAGTGTCCAATATACACCAGAGGATGATGGCTGGGAAGAAAAATGTGTTATTTGTAATCGTAAAAATCCTTCCCATCAATTATCTAATGGCGATCCGATTTGTGAAAACTGCTCTTCCAGTTATGAAGTTTGCCCAAACTGTGGATTATTCTTTGAAAAAGGGGAGTTGGCTGGAGCATTTTGCGTTGACTGTGAAAATAACCTGTAACTCGTTTGGTGAACCTTAAACTTTATTGGGTTTCGTCCTCTATTCTCCGCATAGGGTTAGCTGAACTGAAGAGACAATTAGGCTGACCGCAATCGAAGTCGATACCGGGGCGTTTTTGCGGTGATATCAAAACCGTGACCACTTTCGGAGATGCTCATGTATCGCTGTTTTCGGACGGGGGTTCGAATCCCCCCGCCTCCACCATAAAAATATTGACCTTATGCGGTCTGGGCTTTTCTTATGTGCGAATTTGTAGACGTCTCGTAGACAAGAGCCTTGAAAGAGTCGGATTTCTGTAAATCTTGTAGACGAGTTGTCTACAACTAAATCGTAACAAGTTTTTTCAACATATGAATGTGTTGTGTGTCGAGCCCTATTCTCCAGCAATACCTATACTTTAAAGGTAAAGATGCTGCTTTTAATTATCGTTTTTTGACACTCTTCGCTCATGTGGAGTGTGTAATATTGATGAAATTGAGGGGGCAATCCTAAACGGCTTATGCCCCCTTCTTCAATGGATTTTGGAAGTTGTAACTGATTTCGATAGAACCGTCAGTTTGAACGTCAATTCGTTTAATCATCTTGTGAATCATTTCCCGAAGGATTTCCTCATTACTCACATCTAGGGTGGCGAATCTCATTAATTCTCTCTTAAACGCTGTAATCCTCGATTCCGTTTCATGTTCAATGGCTATTTCCGATTCGAGCCGGGATTTTCGTTCCTCCAATACTTGACGTTCATTCTTTATCGCCCCACAACAAGCGTTGAACAACTCCTTATCAATCCCAATAAGACATCCATCCCTGCCAATTACGGCATACCTTCATTACGGAACATGTGCGGTCTAACCATGATTTCTCCCTCATACAAACACTCAGCGGACACAGTTCGGCAAATATGATTATGCGATACTCGAAGACGATAGAAGAATACAAGCTACAAGCTGTAGAAGGGCTTTATAAGGACTAAATCAAGAGATCCACCCAAAGGGCGGCTCTTTTGCTTGTTTAGAAGCCTTCTGTATTGCTTAAATGTCTCAAAATAGAACCCATCCACTAACGAATGAATCGCTTTTTGATGTCGCGGCAAAGTTTACCCACGTCGTACTAAATTTTTTCGAATTGGCGATGTGACGCAATAAAAAAAACAAGGCTCATGTAGATACTCAGTGTTGTACAAATAACACCAGAATCTAAAAAGTCTGTCAACAATGCCCGGAAAAATGGTAGTATTATCCTAGTGACAATTGGAGGTGTGTCCATGGACTTTGAATCAGAGTATAGTAGGCTATTAACTGAAACTTATAATGGGAAAGTTGTAACGGGAAAGCCAACTATCACAAAAATTAAAAGCCTGAACATCCATAATCGTAAAGTGTTTATTGAGTTCCATAATTACTTTTATTCAAAGATCATTGAGGGCGAAGAGGATTTTGTAAGCTATAAGGGCTATCGTTCAAAAATTCTTGATTTCTTATTAGACGATGAAATCAACTCCAAGTCACTAACTGAAATATCTCAAGCAGACGTAGAATCATATTTCAGGAGAAAATATGAAGTTGAAAAACCTCAAACATATAATTCTCGAATCAGTTATGTTCAGAAACTGTTTGACTTTATAAAATTGCCAAACCCAATTGCGTTTTATTTGATACCTCGAAAAGAAGAAATTGATAAGACTAATCCTGCTGTCGCACTAACTATTACGGAAATTGAGAGTATACGAAAGCTTTTCAAAAACCAATATATTAAACTTTTTTGTTTTGAGATGTTGTATCAAACTGATATTATATTGGAAGAACTAAAAGAGTGTAATTACTCTAATTTTAACAATTCATCTTTGGAGTTTGTATTAAAAAATAGACGTATTTCAGTACCTAGCTCTCTACTTCCGATAATCGAGAATATTAAAGGGGATACTGAATATTTTAATGTATCGAGGGATTATAACGAGTTAATAAAAAGCATGAGGCAGGATATTATTGGAAGTGGAATTAGAAAGGCAAGTTTTAAGCCTAGTGATATTTGGAAAACGGTTGAGGAAGTTACCCATTATAAATGTGTTGGTTGCGGCAATACTTATGAAGCTATTGCAGATAATTGGTGTCTAAAACAATTTGAACCGGAAGGTTCGTTATGGCTTGTTTGTCGATTTGAATGTGGCGAGGGATATTGATGGCAAAGATATTTTCATTATTTGATTTACTACCAGTATACTATGCCACTATAGAGAACAATTCTGGGAACCCTATACAACCTCAGACTTCTGATTATGAGAATAGTAATGAAAAAATGCTGAGGAACTATGAGTGGTGGAAGGTTGCCGAAGAGTTTGGGAAAGAAGGAGAAGCAACTGTTCTTAATTACCTATCAAAACAATATAATTCAGTAGAAAAAGTCAAGGATGCAGAGGGATATGATTTCAAAGTCGTTGATTTAGCGAATGTAACACTAAGAATAGAGGTTAAAACTGTTCAGTCCTTCGATAGTGCAGTTTATATTACACGCAATGAACTTAACAAAGCAAACCAGTACAAGAGTAGTTATTATATTTATTTGTTGGTTGTAAATCGAAATGAGAAATATGCTGACCTTTTCATTGTTCAAAATCCGATTGACTTCTTTGAAATAAATATGGTTTTTGTAAATGAAGTGTTCAAAAATAAATACATAAACTTTGAAAACAAAGCTTTTCGAATAGAATTTAATAAAAGTTTCTTCGCTTCCGAAACTGTTGTGAAGACTCATGTGAAATTACCATTTCTTTTCTGAGAAATCCAAAAACACATTAGCGAATTCCATATCTAAATCTGTCCATTTTACGCAGCCCATACATGTGGAGTGTCTAATATTGATGGTTTACAATGCCTGAGATGTGACAGTATAGTTCGAAGTTTATAGTGGTGAACATTATAAGACATATAAACGCATGTCAAATGATATAGAATTGTGGTACTATTATCCCATAATTTATCGCATATTGTTTAACTCAACCTAAAAAATGCTTTAGAAACTTTAAATGAGAGAAGGTATAGTGGATATGGATTGGGATAACCTTAAACACAAGTCAGATCAAAGAAAAGATAATGAAAAGACGATTATGGAATTAAAAAAGCGTTGGGAAGAATTGGATATTGAGTGTACTAGATACTATTTGCAGTTTGACGTGGAAACAACTGATGCAAAAGATTCATTAGAAGCAAAAGCAATTAAAAGATTTGAAAATTATTTTCTCAATAAAGGATTCAATGTAACAGGAAATGCTTCGAAATTGGAAGCAACCTACAATGATATTAAGATAACATTTACTTCAAATGAAGGGTATGCATACAGTATTCATTTCTACATTGGTCGAGATCTTCGTGATTGTAAGGTTTTCAGTTTGCAAATGGCTAAAGAATTCGAAGGTCAATACAAGCAATTGTTAGTCGATAAAATAAAGGATAACAGCAGTATCGAATTTGCTCAAGAACAAATTGATAAACTAGAGAGGAATAAAAAGGAGATCTTAAGACTAATAGCAGATAAAGACAAAATTAGTTTTAAGTTTGAATTAGACAAGCATTATTCTGGGATCGATGGACAATATGATAGTATTGAAGAAATTATAGAAACATTAGAAGATAAATTTGTTCTTTAACATATCGTGATTTATAATATTCCGAATTTTTGGCTCAAGCGAAACATGGCTTGGGCTTTTTATTTTATATCCGTACTTTTCTCCATCAGATTAAAGTTACCTAATTCAAAAGTCCAAACATCAAGTTATGATACGAGTAACTTAAATCATAGAGGTGACGGACATCTCCAGAGGCGGAAAACGGGAAGGAGCGGGGCGAAAAGCACAAGGTATCATACTGTTTATTTCAATTTAAAAGTGCTGAGTTTTGCAATGCATTTATACAATCGTGGCTTTACATGGAGAGGCGGGTATGATAGGCTGAATCGCCAAGCGAAATCATATTGATATCGCCCTTTCAGCCTGTATCATACCCGTAGAGACCAGCTATGCAATGTCAATACCCCTTCATGGATGATTCTTTTAATTGACTACGCAGGGGGCACACCCCCTGCACCCCGTCACTCGCCGTGAGGCAGCTCCAGCAATGCATGCTGGAGAAGGGAACGAGTGTGGGTGGAATATCTCATCTGTCAAGGCAAAAGGCATGCCTTGACAGACTGACTCCAGATTTCTAAGAGTTACTTTGTGGCCAAGTCTGGCGCATAGGGTTGATTATCCCGTAAAATTGCAAAAATTACAGCCGATAACTTACGGCTAACTGCACCGAGAGCTGCTTTGCCATGCTTACCTCGGGAAATTTTATCATCATAAAACGATTTAAATACAGGATCGTACAAGCGTGCCGAATTAGCTCCAAGCCAGAGAGCTCGTCGTAAATAGACAGAACCCCTCTTTGATATATGATTAGTAGTTCCGGTAAACTGTCCGGATTGCCGAACAGCAGGATCAAGACCCGCAAAGGCCGCAAGTTGCTTCGGAGTTTGAAAGCGCGTGATATCTCCAATCTCCGCCAATATGCTAGCAGCTAACACTGGACCAATGCCAGGAATTGTTAACAAATGATGATCGAATTCAGAAAGTCGTTCGGCGATTTCTTCTTCCAAGCGCTGAAGTTGTCCCTCCATAAAGCGAATCTGTTCCATAATCATTCGCAATTGAAAGAAATAAGCATCAATAGCCAGATCAGCACCAAAAGATTGCCGTGCGGCCTCCTGAATCCTTTCAGCTTTTGGTTTGCCCAATCGGTTTTTGCTATGTTCCGCTAATAGTTTAGCCAGCTCTTCAGTGTCTACATGTAATAATTCCTCTGGAGTTGTATAAGTCATAAGTAACTCGGTAGAGGCTCTACCAAATATATCGCTGAACAACTGCTCATATTCTGGAAAAATCGTATCCAAAACCGAAATGACCTGGCGCTTCAAATCACTAATCGAATCGACAAAGCTAAAACGAAATCGTGTAAGTTGACGAAGACCAATCATTCCCTCTTCAGCAACTTTGGTCTTTGTGTACCGGCCAATGCGAACAAGTTCTGCAATGAGGAAGGCGTCTTTAGAGTCTGTTTTGGTCTGACGAATATACAGGTTACGTAGGGCATCTGATTGGATCGGGTTTAAAATGTCGATCGTGTATCCTTGTTTGCGTAAAAATGAATGTAATGCAAGCCAGTAATGTCCTGTTGCTTCCATGCCAATGAGTACACCCTCACTAGAAGGTACATGTGTACGAATCCATTGTAAAAGTTTTTGCCCACCAGCTTGGCTATTTGTAAATTTCAACGTTTTTCCTACTGGTTTTCCAGTTGAATCAATTAAGCAAGCTTCATGGCTGCGTTTACTAATATCAATTCCCAAGTAAAACATTATTTTTTCTCCCCTCGTGGTCGGACCCGCAGAAACTTACGAGATACAACCTAGTTCGATATTCGTGGTCAAGCCACATCCAGCTCATTCGTATATACTCGTAAGTTCGGGGACCACACTCTCTGAGCGGGATCTTGTCCCAAGGCTCCATACGTGGCTCCCCGACCTTTATACGAGCATTGTATCTCAAACATGAAGGGGAGATAACATTACTATACTAGGCTCCATGTCAAGCCACCGCATAAACGGTGTATTTTCCGTATGAATATACGGCAATATTCGGCACTTTAAGATTGCCAAACACAGGAGCACACTGGTTTAGTCGTTTTTGGAAGCGTTCATGATTGGAGAATGGCACCTTGCACGTTTCTTTCCTTGTTTAGTTTTTCTACGGTGTCCATGACCAATGGAAGAGCGTTCCTCTTGGAGACCTTCCAAGCCACTATCTCCTTGTTGAAAAGATCCTGTATCGCTGACAAGAAACAGAACTTGCCCTTTCTCAAAGCAATTTGCATCCGCGTATATCCATAAAATGGGTATTTTCGCTGGATCGCTACCAGATGTTCTTTGATGCTCCTCTCTTGTTGACGTCATCTATCACATTGTTTAGATGAGATAATTCAACACTTTTCACGATAAGAATGATTCTTATGGAAGTGGTTATTAGGTCTACCTCCTTTTTTTGTAGTAAAATATTGAGTATTTACTAAATTGGGGAGAATTATCTCAATTCAAGTTGCGGCCAATATTACATACTGATAGAATTAGGTTGGAAAAAGATTACAAGGTAAATAATGCGCTAGTTTCCTATATTTCTTACTGTTTTGCTTTTTGCACTCGCTATTAAAGAAAAATTTTGGTGGATCAAGTGGGACCGAGATTACGAGAATTGGTTTTAGTGATGTGCAACGAGAATAGTTGGGCAGTTGTTGGAATCAGTATTCAACCGGAATGGGTATTCTTCTACACAGTCTGCCAACTCCAGAGGACATTATGACTAAATTGAAAGGTGTCACTTCTCGACATCTAAGAGATGAGTTTGAACATCTTAATCACTTGCCCAGTCTCTGGACACGGACATTCTTTGTAAGTACGGAAGAGAACTTTCCTTACGAGGAAATAAAGCATTTTATCAGCAACCAAAAGAAAAGAGGTTTACTCGTCCCGCTTTACTGGCGAAGTGAAAATACAAGGGAGGGACAATTTTACTTCATGAGACATTTCGACTATTTGACACATGATGAAATGGATGAACTCTTCTACCAGAAGCCAATTTCTATAAATCGCAACACAGAAAGAGAGATTCTTTCATATGCATTAGGCGCAAGTTTGTATACGCCTGCAACAAAAACTACGATCTTATCAGACATTCTTTCAAAGAAATACGAGGGTCTTATTTCAACTGTCATTTGTCTGGAGGACTCTATTGGAGATCATGAAATAGTTGAAGCAGAGGGTAAGTTAGTGGAGCAAATTAGAGAAGTTTATCAGCTGATCTGCAAAGGTGTACTTAGTATTACTGATATCCCTCTAATTTTTGTGCGAATACGAAATGTTAATCAGATGAATATAATTATTCAAAAACTTGAGGAATCACTCTGTGTTCTGACAGGATTCGTATTCCCGAAGTTTACGGGTAATAATGGTGAGCAGTACTTTCGAGCTCTTCAGGAATGTAACGATCGTCATCAATTTATAGTATATGGGATGCCGATCTTGGAGTCGGCAGAAGTAATTTTCAAGGAAAGTCGAATAGATGAACTATTACGTATACATAAGATTCTGGAAGAATATCGGCACCTGGTTCTAAACGTAAGAATAGGAGCGACAGATTTCTCCAGTTTATTTGGCATTAGGAGAGGGCCAGACGTCACCATTTATGACATTTCTACGATTCGAGACTGTATTGCGGATATTGTAAATATCTTCACTCGTGAGGGAAGCAATTTTGTTGTTTCTGGTCCAGTATGGGAGTATTTTATCAATGGTGATCGGTTGCTTAAACCACAACTTCGCCAATCTCCTTTTGAAAAACAACTGGGTGGTGCATTTGGGAGAAACCTCAGGCAGCAACTGTTGAAACAGTGGCAAGATGGCCTCATAAAGGAAGTTCTATTAGACAAGGAAAATGGTTTAACAGGCAAGACGATCATTCATCCAAGTCACATTAAAATCGTTCATTCGTTATCTGTAGTTAGCCATGAAGAATATGAAGACGCGGTGAGCATTTTGCATAGTAAATCCAACGGAGTTCTTAAAAGTAACTACTCTAATAAAATGAACGAGGTAAAACCCCATACTTCTTGGGCCAGGAAAGTGCTTATTAAGTCAAAATTATTTGGAGTCTATCATGAACACAATAACTTTATCAACCTTCTCGCAAGAACAGCCAATATACAACTACAGTATTCTCGGTGACTTACATGTATCTATACAGATACAAGAGAACCCCTATAATATCCCTCTCAACTCATTGTTTGAAATGGCAGCAAGGATTAATAAGAAGAGAGGATTTCTTTTTGTAAGCAAAGTGTTAGGTAAACATATCCCTGTCAAACCATCGACCTCTTTATTGAGCGGAGCAGCTTTGGCGGCAAGGTTCATGGAAGTCTTTTATCAGAGACCTTCTGAAATCTCCGCGATTATTGAGGGTTTAGTGAAAACGGATCTAAGTAACTCTGTATTTAAAGAAGTATCTGGTCAGTTGCTGTCTTTGCCCGAGCCAGTAATATTTATTGGTTTTGCAGAAACGGCAACAGCTTTAGGTCATAGCGTTTTCTCACGCTTTCAAAGCCAAGCGACATATGTTCATACAACGAGGGAAATAATTGAGGGAATTGAACCGGTCATTACATTTGAGGAAGAGCATTCTCACGCTGTGGCCCATCGTTTTTATCCAATCGACTTGGAGGTACTAAGATCTACATCACCGATTGTTCTCATCGATGATGAAATAACAACTGGTAGAACTGCACTGAATATCATTCGTGAAATTCAATCAAAGTACCCAAGGAAACACTATGCGGTGGTTTCTCTGTTAGATTGGAGATCGAAAGAAGATTGTTTGCGATATAAAGAGACTGAGGAAGAATTGGGGATTCAAATCACTTCGGTATCCCTTTTAAAAGGAGAGATCCAAGTAAGTGGTTCGCCTGTTGGAAGTGAAAGTGATACAACTGAGTATTTTACTAGTGATGACGTAGAGTGCGTAAAGGAGATCAATTTAAATACAGTGGGAATGAAAAGGATCGCTTTCCCTTCGATTAATTCTACTGGATCAGTAAATTATACGCCTTATCTTCAAGCGACAGGACGGTTTGGCTTGTGCGTATCAGATCAGAGAAAATTCGAATTTGAGAGTGAAGCGCTGGGAACTTTTTTGCAAAAGTACAGAACAGGTAAAACGCTATGTATGGGGACCGGAGAATTTATGTACGTTCCAATGATGCTATCCGCTTATATGGGAGAAGAAGTATGGTATCAATCTACGACGAGGAGTCCAATTCATCCAGCGGATTGCGAAGGATACGCTGTGAAAAATAAAGCCTCTTTTATTTGCCCAGATGATCCTGCAGTTACCAATTATTTTTACAACATTCCTGAGGGATACTATGATGATCTTTTTGTATTCATCGAAAGAAAGACGGATCATATTAGTCTAAAGTCGTTTTATCAAGCAATAAGTAAGTTTGGCATTCCGAATAAAATTGCCTTTTTTTTCTCGGGAGAACGGGGGAAGTAACTATGGAAAATACATCCAAGCCTTTATGGACTCTGCGTATCCAACCACCAGTTCCGATGGGTAGCTATGCTGAAGAGGACGTTACATTTCTATTAAAAGAGTTGGGCGCTAAAATGAAAGAAACCTCTACGCAAGATCGTGAGAAAAATATTCAGTCAGGGGTGCATTATTCAGAGATGTTGCCCATTGAATATAAACCCACTAACGAATATTTGGATCTCTTTCACAAAATGTTGAAGAGTACCGCAAAAAAAGTTGCGCTAGCAACTGGGATCGTTGGTGAATTGATTAAAGCAAAGCGAGGGTCAAATGTCATTCTGGCATCTTTGGCACGGGCGGGTACACCGATCGGTATATTGATTCGGCGATATTTAAAGCAAATCCATCAAATTGAAGCAAAGCATTATAGTATTTCAATCATTCGAGGTAAAGGTATAGACGAAAATGCACTCATTTATATTTTGACCAATCACCCTGACTCTGAGATTCAGTTTGTTGATGGTTGGACGGGAAAGGGGGCTATTACGAAAGTTCTTCAAGAGGCGGTTATCCAGTTTGATCATAAATATGGAATTCGACTAAACGATGACTTAGCTGTTCTGGCTGACCCCGGTCATTGTGTTAGCACTTTTGGTACTAGGGAAGACTTCTTGATTCCGAGCGCATGTTTAAATTCCACGGTTTCAGGATTGATAAGTAGAACGGTACATCGAAGTGATTTAGTAGGAGAGTATGACTTTCATGGAGCGAAATTCTACAAAGAATGGTTTGAGGAAGATGTTTCCCGTATATTCGTCGATACGATTTCAAAGTATTTTAAAGACATCGAAGAAGAAGCCAAAGCTGCAGCTCGGCTTCATCTGGTGATTGGGGAAAGTGCTCCGACTTGGAAGGGTTTTCAGGATATCCAGAGAATCCAACACGACTACAGCATTTGCGATATTAACATGATAAAGCCTGGGGTTGGCGAGACAACCAGAGTTTTGCTTCGTAGGGTCCCTTGGCAGATTCTTGTGGATCGAATCGATAATCCAAATCTTAAGCACATCCTATTACTGGCAGAAGATAGAGGTGTGCCAGTCATTGAGTATCCTGGGTTGTCTTACTCGTGTTGCGGTATCATTAAACCAGTATTAGGGGGAGAATCATGATTTTCGCAAGCGATCTTGATCAAACCCTTATTTATTCAACCAAGTTCTTAGGAGAGTATCATTACTTCGTAAAACCAATTGAATTATATGAAGGCAGAGAAATCTCATTTGTTTCGTGTAAATCATTTGACTTGCTGAAGAAAATCAATGAACAACACATGTTTATTCCAGTAACTACCAGAACTGTAGAGCAATATCAACGTATTTCCCTATTTCATAATGACATACAACCACAGTATGCCGTGATGAGTAATGGTGGTGTAATCATGCATAACGGGGAAATTGTCAAGTCGTGGAAGAAAATTATAGAAAAACGAATTCAAAATGAAAGTGCATCGTATAAAGAAATCAATGGGAGATTTAAACAGATCTTTGGGGATGATACATGGATTCTCTCGTTAAAAATGGCTGAAGATCTTTTCTTTTATTACATTATTGATCGGGACAAATTGCCTTTGCAAAAAATAGAAGAGTTTGGAAACTGGGTTGAAGAACGAAATTGGAGCATGTCTATTCAAGGTAGAAAACTGTATCTTGTGCCGAATGGAATAAATAAAGGTGATGCGATTCAGTTCATCGCCGAGCGTGAAAACGAAGAGATGATCATCGCTGCCGGAGATTCATTGTTAGATCTCCCGTTGCTGTTAATAGCTGATATAGCCATTGCACCCAATCACGGAGAACTTTATAGGCAGTCCTCGAAGATAAGGACTGTTAAACGCGTCATCTTTACAAAGAGCAACGGGATGTTGGCATCAGAAGAAATATTGAATTATGTTTTGAAGGAAAGACTTGTTAAATAGAGTCGCTGATAGAATTTTTCGGTTTTTTCATATATTTTAAATGCCATATCGTTTCGATTTTGGACAATTTTAGCGAAAAATGAAAAATTTTGTAGCCATCTTTGTAGATATATGGAATAATGGAAGAATACAGTAATTATATAATTTTGTTTTAGGGATAGTTCTTAGAGATTATTCCTGATAGATCAGGAGGGTGTCTATGTCTGTCATTAGCTTACAAAAGGGCCAGAAAATTGACCTCACAAAAGGTAACGCTGGGTTAACTAAGTTGCTTGTTGGGCTTGGCTGGGACCCAGTTAATAAGTCCGGTGGCGGATTCTTGAAAGGCTTGTTTGGCGGACAAGCAGATATTGACTGCGATGCATCCGTCTTTTTGTTAGACCAAAACGGGAAGTTGTCAAAGAATAACAATCTCGTTTACTTTGGAAACAAGACCAGTCCTTGCGGCAGCGTTCAACATACCGGTGATAATTTGACTGGAGATGGCGACGGAGATGACGAGCAAATTCGAGTGGATCTCTCCAGGGTGCCAAATGATGTACATAGGCTCGTGTTCGTCGTAAACATCTATGATTGTGTAAGCAGACGCCAAGACTTTGGTATGATTGGAAATGCCTACATCCGGGTTGTTAATCCCACCAATAATCAAGAACTTTGCAAGTTTAACCTGACAGAAAACTACTCCGGAAAAACCTCTTTGATAGTCGGGGAATTGTACCGACATGACGGAGAATGGAAGTTTTCTGCAATTGGGGAAGGTACGTCGGATACATCTATCAGCCAACTTGCAAGACGCTACTAGGTCAAATGTGGCAATGTTTCGGTAGTAATTAAAACTTATACAAATCATAATTATGGGAGGTATTTCAAATGGCAGTTTCATTGCAAAAAGGTCAAAAGGTAGATCTCACCAAAACAAATCCTGGTCTTACTGAAGTCGTTATCGGTTTGGGATGGGATACCAATAAATACGATGGCGGAAAAGACTTCGATTTGGATGCCTCTGCATTTGTTCTGAATGGACAAGGTAAAGTTGCGGCAGATTCTGACTTCGTTTTCTACGGCAACAAACAAAACGCAAGCGCTTCTGTATTACACTCAGGAGATAACCGTACTGGAGTAGGTGATGGGGATGATGAAACAATTGAAGTGAAACTGGCTAACCTTCCAGCTGAAGCGGAAAAGGTTTCTTTCACTATTACCATTTATGAGGCTGCTGAGCGTGGCCAAAACTTTGGTCAAGTTTCCAACGCATACGTACGCGTTTTGAACAAGGCAACCGGTGAAGAACTGATTCGTTACGATCTCGGTGAGGATTACTCCGTAGAAACCGCGTTGGTCGTTGCTGAGCTCTATCGCCATGGATCTGAATGGAAATTCAATGCTGTTGGTGCAGGCTATAAAGATGGGCTTGCAGGCCTGTGCCGTGATTTTGGCGTAAACATCGGTTAAGGATAGCTGTGGCACTCCTGAAGGAACTTCTTTCAGGAGTCCCTTACACATTTTCCTGAAAGGATGAGCATAGATGTCCGTTATTAGCTTAACGAAAGGCCAAAAAATCGATCTTACGAAAGGTACCAATCTTTCTAAATTGGTTGTTGGGCTCGGATGGGATACCAATAAATACTCTGGCGGTAATGATTTTGACCTCGATGCTGCTGCTTTTCTTCTTCGTGCAGGCGGAAAGGCTACAGGCATTCAAGATTTTGTATTTTACAATAACCTTAAAGGCGCTAATGATTCGGTCATTCATACCGGTGATAACCTGACTGGTGAAGGCGATGGTGATGATGAGCAGATTAAGATAGACCTTGCTCGCATTCCAAATGAAATTGAGAAGATCGCCATTACTATCACCATTCACGATGCAGATATCAGAAAACAAAACTTCGGTCAGGTTTCTAATGCATTCGTACGTGTTGTTGATGAGGTAACAGGTCGTGAGGTACTTCGCTATGATCTTGGTGAAGACTTCTCCGTTGAAACTGCCATTGTCGTTTGCGAAATTTATCGATATCAAGGTGAATGGAAGTTTTCGGCGGTAGGCAGTGGTTTCTCGGGTGGTCTCAAAGCACTTTGCCAGAATTTTGGACTGCAAGTTAGCTAATTATTAACGTAAAAGTGCTAGTTGCTGCAAGGGCTAGCACTTTTTTCTTACCAATTATTAATGCAGGTGATAAACGTGGCGTTGACGGTTGTAAAAGGTCAAAAAGTTGATGTAACGAAAACAACACCCGGCTTAACCAAGGTAATTGTTGGGCTTGGGTGGAATGCTGGCAATGGAATGGAATTAGATGCATCGGCATTTCAACTCGGTTCAACCGGCAAAGTAAATAAAGAAGAGGATTTTATCTTCTATGGAAATCCTCGTTCCCAAGAAGGTGCGCTGCTTTTGCAAGATGGGGCAGGGGATCAACAAAGGTTTGAAATCGATTTCTCTAGGTTGCCTACTAAAGTTGAAAAAATCGCCTTCACGATAACCATTTACGATGCAGTTGCACGAAGACAAACTTTTGCACAAACATCCAATTTGTATCTTAGAATTCTGCATGGAATGAACGGTACAGAACTGATACGCTTTCCTATAGAGAATTTTACTGTGGAGAATGCGATCGTTACAGGTGAACTCTACCGTCATAATGGTGAATGGAAGTTTAATGCAATCGGAAGCGGTTTCCATGGTGGACTAGCTGCACTTTGCGAAAATTTCGGTGTGCAAGTTTCCCAGGAGCAATCTACGACACCTGTAAACCAACACCAACCCCCTGCGGTACCACCACCCGTTCCGCCAGCACCTCCGATCAACCTTTCAAAAATTGAGTTGAAAAAGAAAGGTGAATCCATAAGTCTGAAAAAATCTTCGGGTTCTCTTGGGGAAATCACTGTTAACTTAAACTGGAATCAAAAAACGTCGCAGACTGGCGGTATAGGATTTTTAGGTTTTGGACGTACCAGTAATATCGATCTTGATCTGGGATGTCTTTATGAAATGACGGATGGATACAAGGGGTGTGTACAAGCCCTCGGCGAAGCCTTCGGGGAATATAATTACTTCCCTTATATTTCTCTGGATGGCGATGATCGGACAGGCTCTATTTCGGAAGGGGAGAATCTTCGGATCAATGGTGGCCAAATTCGAGAGTTTAAGCGCATTCTTATCTATGCCTATATCTATGAAGGTGTAGCGAAATGGGCGGAAACTGATGGTGTGGTTACCATTAAGCAAGCCGATAATCCCGATATCGTTGTGAAAATGGACGTACATGACCCTCGTAAAATCATGTGTGCCGTCGCGATGATTGAGCGGGATGGAGACTCATTTAAGATAAGCAGGTTGGTCGAATACTTCAACGGTCATAGAGAAATGGATCGACACTATGGCTGGGGCATGCGCTGGGAAGCTGGCAGCAAATAATAATCTTACTTATAGGAGGACATGTAAAAAATGGATGCAATAATCCAGTTTTTTGTTAACTCATGGGGAGCACTTCTTTCCATTATTGTAATTGATATGATCTTAAGTGGTGACAACGCAGTGGTTATCGCGATGGCTGCTCGAAACCTTCCGAAAAATAAACAAGGCAAGGCTATTTTTCTTGGCACATTCGGTGCGATTTGTATGCGAATTCTTTTTGCTGCGCTCGTTGTATGGCTCATTAAAATACCATACCTCCAAGCTGTCGGCGGGCTCCTTTTGCTTCACGTCGCTTATAAGCTTCTGGTGGAAGAAGAGGGGGATGGAGAGGTAAAAGGTGGTACGACCCTTCTCGCAGCTGTTGGAACAATCATTTATTCTGACGTTTTGATGAGTCTGGATAATGTAATCGCTGTTGCTGGTGTCGGCCATGGGGATATTCTGTTGATTGCGATTGGGGTTATCGTTTCTATTCCAATTATCCTCTTGGGTTCGGCCATCATTTTGAAAGCTATCGAGAAATTCCCGATTATTACCTATGTTGGTTCAGGTATTCTTGCATACACAGCTGGTGATATGATGGTTCATGATCGTAGATTGGATGAATATATTCCGGATACTGTAGGAATCGTAGGGGTCATTGTGATTACTGCGGGTGTTATTTTGGCGGGTTGGTTGAAAAAACGGAAAATTGAAAAACAAGAAGAGCAGGTCGCTGCATAATCGGTTCGACCTTTTGAAATTGCCATTGTGATGGAGTTTGACAAAGGCATCATTCTTGTATGAAGAGGGAAAACCACTACATTGGCTAAACTACTCAACAAAAGCGAGCGTCATCTTTATTGACTCTCGCTTTTGTTTTTTATGAAAGCCAATTACTCAGGCGGTTTGCAGATGATATCCTGTCAATACCGTTTTTATTTTGACCCACCATCGCCGGTTTAGAATGGACCCACCCACCGGTTTTTTGTTGGTTAGGTAGTAGAGGGGGAGACGTAGGCCCCGGTCCTCAACTTTTTACGAAGGCGGTAACTATTCCCTCTAATGTTGACGATGTGAGAATGGTGTAAGATTCGATCCAGAATAGCTGTAGCAAGTATCGGATCGTACATCAGTTTCCACGATTCACCACGAAGCTGGCGACAGCAATTGTAGCCGAAATTGGGGATGATTCGCAGATCAGCAATCGGAAACAACTTGTTGCCTTCACAGGGCTTGATCCGAGTGTATGTAGTTCTGGTGATTCACTGCAAGCGATAACAGAATTACGAAACGAGGCTCCAAAAGATTGAGGCGCGCCACTTATTTGGCAGTAGTCTGTGGTTTAAGAGGAGGGCTTAACCATCGAACACGAGAGTATTACGACAAGAAAAAAAGTGAGGGCAAGCCCCATAAAGTGGCAGTGATTGCTTGCGCCAACAAGTTACTCCATCACGTCTACGCTATGCTAAAAAGCGGGTCGCCCTACACCGTATAATCGTAAATAAGCCATAAGCCTCCAGTTTCTGGAGGTTTATTTGGTAAGCCCTTAAATAAGGATAACAAATTTTTATAGGTCAACCAATAGCAGCATTGACAAACTATTAGCTGGTTTTGAGCTTTTCAGGCATTCAAACAATTGTAGGTATTATTTTTTATAGATAACAATTTTTGGTGAGTTTCTTGTAGCGAAGGGATGAAATAGAGAGAGAAAAAGTGAGTGCAACAGCCGGCTACGGCTGTTGCAAGGTGAATCATTAGATTCCTGTTAACCTTACAAGAGTATTTGGGGGATAATTTGTTGTGATCTTCGCATCGAAAGCTGATAAACACAGCTTCCATGCTTTGAACTCTCCGATTTTTCTAAGCCCACCAATGTATCGATTGCGTACAAGTTCCGTAAGATTAGAAGAGTGCATTGATAAAACACCGCTATTATTCAGGATTGATAGTAAATATAGGTTGTTCATATCGACGCGAACACAGTTCCATGATTTGCTGACAATTCCGTTCTTCTTCATAGTGTCACAATAAGTTTTCGCGGGATCATTAGTTTCTTTTTGAAAGGCATTTTCTAGTTCCATTGCTAAAATATACTCAATTGCACGCATTGTTACAGGAGGGTAATCCTCCCAAGGGTGTACTCCAATACCGATACCAGAATCACTTTTTAGCTCCTCTGTGACAAGTCTGTAAAAGAGCTTTATTCCAGCTTGTTTCAAGATATCTGGAGTGTTTTCAACTGTGTATGCACTAAATGAGTGATAAAGTTTTTGCAATAAATTTTTACGTTCTATTTTTACGGCATTATCGATCCTGTAGCCGTCCTGAGTTTTTACTCGGGCATGGTTTTTAGTTTTAAATGTTTGGAAATGGTCAGCCTTGGTAATATCACTTGTCAAGCGTGGTATATCCGATAGAACATTCGTCAGGAAGTTAACCAACTCTCTGCATATGTGCTCTTCGGTATGCCGTTCATCGGCTGAGAGAACTTCTTTTAGCGAGTCGTGAAACTCTTTGACAATTAGATCTAGCCCCTCGCCTTTAAAAGAACGGTTAATGACTTCTTTTAGTTCTTGCCTGAACGTTTCTTCTGCAAAGTTTATTCTTCTGTCCTTCATTCCTGGTATCCCTAACACAGATTTAGAAGGATGAAGAATATTCATTGAGGTATCGATAACACTCTTCCTAAGTGGTGCGAAATCCGCTTCAAAGCTTTGCATGGCTTTTTCGGCTTCACGCTGCATATCGGCATATTCTTCCTCATCATCGCAAGGTTTTTTTAAATTGTATAGAAAACAAGCATCTCCGGCAGCTACTAATGGGGCTATGCCTTCTACGATTTTTTTGAATCCCGTCCGTGCAGTGTCGCCACCGCTGTCTGATAAAACAAGCATTACAAGATGTGCTTCTGCTATTTGTACCAGTTCATAAGAAGCTGATACACCTGGTGTATCGGTGATAATCAAGTAGGACAATTTGTTTTCGTTCATGATTTCTGATGCTAGTTGGCTTGGCTGTACAAATATTTCAATATATTCAGATGGTGAAATCTCTTTGCCAGACTCTCGTTTTTGTTTTAAGTAGTCATTGGTTTCAGCAACAAAATTTATTAGCCTTTTTTCATCTATTCGCGAATATTTACGTTCTTCTTCATTGTCTGTATTGAATTGAGCATATGGCTCTAAGATTTTTGGGGAAACAATGATTTTTACCGCACATTGTGTAAAGTCATCACCAGCTCCACTGAAAGCACGACGAAGGACAAAACACTCATGTTCTGCTACAAACACCGATGATGTGTAGCTTTTCCCTGTTCTAGGAAGCCCTACGATTGCTATAGACTTATGATCTCCAGCTTCAATCGGAACTGTATTTCTAATGGGAATACGGTTGTGTTTCCCCCCCCACTCTTGGATTTCCAGTAAATTGAATATTGGGCCGGACTCTAATCTCTTTATTGGAGGGGGGAAATCTGTATAACGGTTTTGCAAGTTTACAACTGCCGAAGAACTTATTCCAAATAAATCTGCAATCTCCTTTGTCCCGACAATATTTTGGGAATTGATCATAGCCATAAAGTATCACCTCAAATTTTGTTCACAAAAAAACGTATGAAATGTGAACTTTGTTCACAAAAATGTATCATTCCCTCTAATAATTGTCAATTATTTTTTAGCTCTAAAATGGCTTGATATAACTGTTCAGACATAATGTAATGTTAATATTGGTCAAGTAACCTTGACATGATCTAAAAAATTGGGCTACATCCTAGGGAAAACTGAATGTGGTTGCATCATTAGTTGCCGCTACACTTACCTCACGAGGTGGAGACACATGTTTTTTTCCCGTGTCAATGTTTTGATACTGTCATTGTTGATGTTGATATTACCTGGCTTGATGGGGTGCACTTCAGAAGCGGGTAATGATGTGCAAGTACCGAAAGCACATCAGGATTATATCACTTCATATAATTGGCACGTTGAGAAACGAATTGATTCCATACTGCATGAGAAAGGCTTTTACAACGGGGAGAGACTGACGCTGCTAAAAAGCGTCGGTTTGGATATAACCCCTTATACTGACTCGCAAATTAAAGAGTTCATTTATCTTTTGCGGGAACGGCAAGAACATGGAAAGATTTATTTTCACATCTATGAGGTTAATGACAAAATAATTGGGGCTCGTTTGGTTTACGAGGGATATTCGCCCGGAATGGTGAGTCTGAGAAAAAATGAATAATGAAAACGGGGACACCGGCGGTTAATGTTCTTTATTGAATAGAACCTACTTGAGTAAGTGACAGGGCTTTAGAGGTGTTTACCCGCTTCCGGACTGCAACCCAATTGCTGGACATACTCAACAGCTGGAGGTGCAGTTTTTCATGCTCAAGCTGCAAGCCTCGTCATACCAAAATCCTGTGGAAACCATCACCAATGTGATTTTGCTATAATAGAACCAAGGGTATTTTCAAAAGGCAAGCGGGACAAACTTCGCTGCATATACATGTATTGAGTTTACACGAAAAAAAGTTTGCCAATCGAAAAAGGGTGACGAACTTGAGAAAATACTCACAGCAACAGGAAAGTCGCGCGCTAAAATATGTGAAAGCAACTTTGGCGATGGAAGATCTCTTTTTAATCGAGCAAGAGGATCGGTTGTTGTTGGAGCGGGCGAATGGAAGCATGACGTATAGCGAATTTTTGGCACGTGCGAAGGAAATTGCGAGAAATGTTTGAATCAGAACAGTCCAGGTATTGTTATCCCGGCAGTGAAGTTTTCATAAATATTCCTGGTTTCAAAAAGCAGGAGCAGCTCGATGCGTTTGAGCGGATGGTGACGGCCGAGCGTTTGCGGTTGCTGTATCTGAAACCATTGAAGGGAACATTCGATAAAAAGCATTTATGCGACATCCACAAGTTTATTTTTGGCGATGTTTACCCCTTCGCAGGTAAATTGCGTGATGAAAATATTTCAAAGGGGAATTTTCGTTTTGCCTCAGCCCGCTTTTTACATGAACAAACAGACGAGTTGCTGCACAAACTGAAACAGGAAAATGACCTGAAAGATTTAGCCTATGACCATTTTGTGGACAGGTTAACCTATTACGTAACAGAGCTGAATGTCCTGCACCCGTTTCGGGATGGAAACGGCAGAACACAGCGTGAGTTTATCCGCTGCCTGGCTTTGCAAGCCGGATACCAGATAGATTGGACCAGAGTTGAGAGAAACCAAATACGAAGGGCAATGATTCTTTCGCACCGGGACGAGTCGGAATTGAGAGAGGTTATGACCAAGGTCTTGGTGAGCGATAAAGGGTAGGGCTGGGGGAGTCACCGTGAAAGTGTTTGAACTGAATTTGGGACAGAGCAAGCTGATGATGATTCAATTTTCACCGAAAACGGCTGATCCCGAAGTTCACGGCCATGGGTCGGATTTTCAGTTGAGCATTCCGCTGATCGGGACTCCGTATATTCAAATCAACAACCACGAGCGAAAGTTTGAAGAGCGACGCTGGTGCATTACTTCTCCCGGTGAAACACACTACCATTATTCAAATGAAGAAGGGTCGAGACTGCTGCTGATCAACTTGCAACGGTCATTTTTGGAGAGGGTGCTGGCAGAGCGGCTGGAGGGGAAGGCGGATCGGCTCGAATTTGCGCCCTGGGTGGAAAGCTCGGTGGAAGGCTTCAAAAAGATCGCTGCCCATGTGATGAAGCATACGCTGGACAGCTCGCTTCAGCTGGAAGAGCTGCAAGAGTTTGAGTACGAACTGGCCTCCTTGCTCTTTTCGCATGCCAAGGGGGCTCACTCCGATGCCTGGGGAAGCGCGGCAGCGTATACGGACCACCCTTCGCTGCGCAAAGCCATGGATTACATCCACGACGACTTTGCCAAAGAGCTGGACCTCGATACATTGTCAAGGGCGGCGGGAATCAGCAAATATTATTTAATCCGCCTGTTCCGAGAGCATGTTGGACAGACGCCCAGCCAGTACATTGCGGACTTGCGGCTTCGGCAAGCGGAACTGCTGCTGCGAACAACTCCCTATGAAGTAACGGATATTGCGTTTGAAGCAGGGTTTGGCAGCTTGAGCACGTTTGAGCGGCTGTTTAAAAAGAAGTACGGCATGTCCGCGAGCGAATTCAGAAAAGGCGTCTGATTGAAACAAATAGCATTTTGGCCAAGAAGCATTTTGATGGAGAGATCCATGAAACTGCTTTTTTTATTGCCTATCAATTATTGCTTCCGTTCGCCTTCAATTCTTGGGGAGTCCTGCTCAAAATATTGCGCTATAGTAACGGGGGAATTGCAAATATCCCTTGGAGAAAGAGAGCAGGTGGTTCATGTGGCGCGGTTTCATCCGATCGTCTGGTGTATGATCGCCGGAACGTTTTTGTCCAGGGCGGCGACGTACATGACGATGCCCTTTTTGGCGATTTATTTATACAAAAGCAGGGGCATCGAGGCGGATATTACGGGAGCGATTATTGGCGTGAGCTTCCTGGTCGGGACCTTTAGCAGTTTTCTGGGAGGAGTCTGGTCTGACAGGTACGGGCGTTATCCCGTCATGATTCTTTCCTTGCTGGGATGGTGCATGACATTCGCTGGATATGCATTTGCGGAGTCCGTCACCAGCTTCTTTTTGATCAGTGGACTGAACGGATTTTTCCGGAATATTTTCGAGCCTGCGTCCAAGGCGCTGCTTTCCGATATTACGAAGCCGGAAGATCAGCTGGCCGTATTCAATGCCCGGTATTTTGCCATCAATGCCGGGGCGGCACTTGGGCCGATTGCCGGTGTCTATCTGGGAAGCGCCGAGTCGACAGCGCCCTTTTTTCTTACGGCAGGCACCTATGCCTTGTTCCTCGTACTGGTCTTGCTCCTGAAAGGAATGTATCCGCTCGCGTCCGCCAATCGCGTTCAGCCGGAGCGCATTGGTCTACGGCAGGCGTTCGGTGTCGTACTTCGGGACGGCGTATTCCGCTGCTTCTTGATCGGCATGATGTTCCTGACTGCCGCGTACGCCCAGATGGAATCGACCTTGGTCCAGTACATGGGAAACGCACCGGGATTTGTGAACGGGGTACAGCTTTTCTCTGTGCTGGTCACGACGAACACGGTTGCCGTCATGCTGTTGCAAGTGCCGGTTATGCGGCTCGCTCGCAAATTTTCTTCCATGGCTTGCATGCAGGCCGGCAGCGTATGTCTTGCCTTGGCTATGCTTGGGTTCGGCGTGTTTCATTCCCTTTTCCTGCTCATTCTGTCCATGGTCTTGTTCACGATAGGGGAATTGCTGAGTTTTGTAATGGCAGAAGTGGTGATTCAGGAGATTGCGCCGGAGCATCTGCGCGGCACGTATTTCGGAGCAAGCGGATTTCAGTTTATTGGGCAAAGCATAGGGCCTTGGTTTGGCGGCGTGCTGCTTGAGTCTTTTGGCTTTTCGCAAGGCGGAATCGTTTTTGGCCTGTTGATGATGATGACGCTGCTCGCGATGCCGATGTTCGTCGCTGCACAAAGGCAGCAGATGCGGGCAAAACTGGTCAAGGTGAAGGGAGGAGGGTAAAATGGCACATTCACGCATGGAAGGTCTGGCAGAAATCATTGTGCATGCGTACGTCAGTTTTCGGGGCGAGACTCTCTCTTTCGACAAATTAGCCTAACAATTTTTGGTAGAATGCAGTATAATAGTCTTGTATAAAATTTACTATGCTAGGAGGGGGATTGTGAATTTCCGGGAATTGGATAGCGGGAGTAAAATGGTAGTGGTTGCAACTGCAGTAGCATTTTTGTCCTTATTTTTTAATTGGATCGACGCAGGGATTGTAGCCGTGAATGGGTTTCAACAACAAGGGTATCTTTTCTTGCTTCTTTTTCTGTATCCTTTTGCACAAGCCATCCAGAACAAGCGCATCAACAAAACGATTGGCTTGATTTGTTCTGTTCTCTCCATCGTGGGCATTATCGGTTTTATGATGTCGAAAACGATTGAGATTTTTGGGAAATCGATCAATGTCGCTTCCACGGGGATGTATATTTTCCTGATCGCGGGGATTTTGCTGTTTTGGGGAGTCGTCAAGCATGCGAAAAAGGAATCGATCGTGAGCACCCCTGAGAATTAGCAGGGTGGGCAAGTCCGGTTTCACCGTCTCAAGGTGGGGCCGGCTTTTTTCGTCCTGTGCTGTCAAACTTCATGCACCGTGGAAGTTCACCCCCACCAAAACTACCCCATTGACACCGCCCCTGCCCTGGGAATAATCTTTACGTATATTCAAATAATCAAATATTTAGAAGAAGAAGGGTTAAACATGAAATGGACGGGACGGTTTGAGGGGTACAGTATGAAATCCTTTCAGAAAGACTGCATTTCCGGGGTGATTGTAGGGATTATCGCCATTCCGTTGGGGATGGCGTTTGCTATTGCATCGGGAGTGCGGCCGGAGTACGGGATTTATACGACGATCGTTGCGGGGATTCTGATTTCCATGTTTGGTGGCTCGAAGTTTCAGATTGGCGGGCCGACAGGGGCGTTTATCCCGATTTTGTTTTCGATCGTGATGCAGTACGGGTATGAAAATTTGCTCGTCGCAGGGATTATGGCAGGGATCATGCTGGTGCTGCTCGGGGTGTTCAAGCTCGGCATCCTGATCAAATACATTCCGAAGCCGGTCACGATTGGATTTACTACGGGAATCGCTGTTATAATCTTTGTGGGACAGATTGCCAACTTTCTGGGACTGAGCAACATCGAGAAGCATGAAGATTTCCTCTCCAACATAAAGGAGATCGGGATGCACCTGTCGACTGTCAATGGATACAGCCTGATAACGTCTTGCCTGTGCCTGGCCATGATCCTGATTACGCCACGGGTGTTGCCGAAGGTGCCTGGTTCGCTCGTGGGGCTGGTCGTTTCCAGTGTCGTCGCCTCGCTCTTTTTTGCGGGCAAGGTACCGACGATCGGGTCTACGTTCGGCCCGATTCCGAGCGCTTTGCCGAGTTTTCGTGTTCCGGATCTTTCCTGGGAGCATCTGGCGAATTTGCTGGCGCCCGCTTTTGTCATTGCCTTGCTCGGCGGAATCGAATCGCTCCTGTCTGCGGTCGTGGCAGACGGGATGACGGGGCAGCGGCATAACAGCAACCGGGAGCTGATCGGGCAAGGGATCGCAAATATCGTTACGCCTTTGTTTGGCGGGATTCCGGCCACCGGCGCCATTGCCAGGACGGCGACGAACATCAAGAACGGTGCGGTCTCTCCCATGTCCGGCATGATCCACGGGCTGGTCGTGCTGGTCATTCTGATGCTGTTTGCTCCTTTGGCTTCGGACATCCCGCTTGCCAGCATGGCACCCATCCTGATGGTCGTTGCGTGGAACATGAGCGAGCGCAAGGAATTTGCCCACCTGCTCAAGACCAGGACAGGCGATTCTGTTGTGCTGCTGGTGACGTTCCTGCTCACGGTGTTGACGACGCTGACGACGGCCGTGGAGATCGGGTTGCTGCTGACCGTCGTTCTGTTCGTAAAACGGATGAGCGACATCTTGCGGGTATCCAAGGTTCTCCCCGATCCGGCGGCCAGACACGGGAAGGTCAAGCCGTATATGGTCACGGAAGGGCATGACTGCCCGCAAATCAGCATCTTCACCGTGGAAGGCGCGCTCTTTTTCGGTGCGGCCACCTATTTTGAGCATTGCATCAGGCAAACCGTTCCTCTTTGTCCTAAAATACTGATACTGCGAATGGCGAAGGTGCCGTTCATGGATACGACAGGTGCGTCAAAGCTTGCCGGACTGGTAAGCGAGTTTCAGTCGCGCGGCGGGATGGTGTTCATCTCGGGCATTCAGGAGCAGCCCAAGGAGGTCATTACCCGAACAGGGCTGTACGAGGCGATTGGTCACGGGCAGTTTTTTGAACATACGGGGGATGCGATCGATTGCGCTCTGAAGCATTTGGAGCAGAACAAGTGCCTGGGTTGCCGTCATTATGCCTTCCGGGAATGTGCGCTTTTGTCGGAAGGAGTGCCCGCACACCTGAAGAATGGGGGAGTACTCTTTGGATCTGGAGCTACAAAAGTTTAAAGCGGAATTTTTCAAGGCGCTGGGACATCCGCTGCGGATTCGCATTCTGGAGCTGCTGTCCGAGGGGGACAAGAACGTCAATGAGCTGCAGGAGTTGATCGGCAGTGAAGGATCGGCGGTGTCCCAACAGCTTGCGATTCTGCGCAACAAAAACATCGTCTCCGGCACGAAGGATGGGAACAAGGTCGTCTATTCGCTGCGCGATCCGATGATCACGGAGCTTTTGGCTGTCGCGCGGCAAATCTTCAACAACCATATGATCGACACGATCTCCATGCTGGACCGGTTTCATGAAGAATAGGACCGACAGCGTGTGAGCCGTCTTGTGCGCAAAGCCCTGCAGCCGTAAGGCCAGGGCTTTTTGTCGTGAAAAAAAGCGGGCAGCAAGTAGAATCGGACTGATACATTGATCCGTAGGGAAAGCGGCCAGTCTGCCCCTGGCCCGGCAATGCCAGCATGCTCTCTGCCAACCGGCCTCACAAGGAAAAAGCGTAGTGCGCACGATTCGTTACAAAGTGGGCTGCTCATAACCGGGACCATAAAACGATTGACGGAAATAGTGATTCTGATTATCATTCTTATTATCGTGTTTTCGATAGTGATATTCATTATCGATCATGTGTCAATCACAAAAGTCCAGAGGTGTCTACGCATGCGAAAGGCCATTTTACGTATCCATTTGTTTCTTAGCTTGATTTTGGGGGTGTTTATCGTCACGACCTGCACGACGGGGAGCCTGCTCATGCTGGAGCCTGCGATCGAGCGCTGGATGAATCCGATTGACAGGACGCCGACTCCAGGCGATGTCGGGGTGGCTGTGATCAAGCAGCATGGGGATGCGGTCAGTCCTGACCTGAAAACGGATCGGATCGACTTCCCTGGCGAGGACGGTTTTTATCATGTCCATCTCTCCAAGGCAGATGCCAATGGCAAGGAAGGCAAACTGGTTTATGCCGATCCCGGGACAGGCGAGATTTTTGGACAGATAGCAGAGGAGCGCAAAGAGCCATTTCAGACGATTTACAACCTGCATCGCTACTTTTTGCTGACCCCGGTCATCGGGAAACAGCCTGCTGCCTGGGTGGTAGGAATCCTGGGGGTAGGGATGCTGGTCATTTTGCTCTCTGGTGCGTACCTCTGGTGGCCCGGGATACGCAAGCTGGCAAGCGGGTTCCGCATCGTCCGCAATCGAGGCAAGCTGCTGCACAACATGGGGCTGCACAAAACGATCGGGATCATTTCCATTCCGGTTCTGCTCGTGTTCGCGGGGACTGGGGTGATCAATGCTTTTGAAAAATCCATTCCGGTATGGGTAGGCTTCAAAGCAAAGGAGGAAGTGCCGAAGTCGGCCATGGCGCCCAAGCAGAAGACCGGAACGATTTTGCCGGTCGACCAGATTGTCAGCCGCATCCATCAATCATACCCAAATAGTAAGGTAGTTAACATTCAGATTCCGCTGAAGCCGGGTCAGAACTACCAAGTCGGCCTGAAAGAAGGCTTCGGTGCTTCCGAAAAAAGCAACAGCACCGTATATATCGATGCGGCAGATGGAGAAGTGTTGTACAAAACCAACCCGAACTTGGCGATCAACCTGTACAACGCATGGAGAAAAGGGCTGCACTTCGCTACCTGGGGAGGAGAGGAGCTGAAATGGCTTAGCTTCCTGTTTGGCATGACGCCACTCGTGCTCATGATTACGGGCGTCGTCATCTGGCAATTGAAAGCGCGAGCACGCAGGCGAGGAAAAGAGACAGATACAAAGCTAAGATCGCCGCTGTCGGCATAATACCGGAGGCAAGCGCCCCGCGTCACGGAATCCCGTGTGCGGGGTTTTCTCATGCAGGCGTGCCCAGCAAGCCGTTAATTTCTACTCTACACAAGTGAATCCGGACAGGTTCTCCCGAGCACATTTTTTGCACAACTCTATGGGGCAAATTCGGTCTAACTGTCCAAAAAGATTCTGTTGTAAAGTAAAGGCATCAAGACGAGGCAAGACAACGTCTGGTGCAGCAATTGTGCATGATCTTGTGCTAAAGGTGGCCGCCATGTTAGACAAAAGAGCAATGCAAATGTTGCAGCTTTTTGTGCAGTCCCATCATACCTTGTCCGTCAAAGAGTTGATGGAGCAGTTCTCGATTTCACGAAGAACATTGTACTACGATATCCGGAAAATCAATGACTGGCTCAAACAGGCAGGGCTTTTGCAGGTCCAGTACATCTATGCGAAAGGATTTTACCTGGACGAGACGAGTAGGCAGGCAGCGGCCCGGATCATCGGGGAAAACAAGCCGAATGTGCAGGCACTGCGCGCGGCAGACAGGCAAGTCTACTTGCTGCTGTACGTGCTGCTCGCAGACGAGAGGATTACCACGCACGAGTGCATGGAGAAAACGGGAGTCAGCCGCAACACGATTTTGCACGATTTGAAAAGCGTGAAAGAAGACGTGGAAAAGCACGGCCTGCAGTTCGCATACTCCTATACAGACGGGTACGAAATCACCGGGGATGAGCTGGCGATCCGCAACCTGCTCAGCCACCATGTCCACTCCCTGCTGCATGATGGACAGGAGCCGCTGCTCAAGGAACTGCTCGGAGGGGAGAAAGACATCCCGAATCCCGACGCCATCCTGCAATGGTTAAGCGATTGCGAAAGGCAATTGGAGGTACAGTTTGCCGAGGATGCGACGAAGCCTCTGAGCTATCTCTTTCCCTACTACATAAAAAGGATCGCGTACGGGCATACGGTTGCTTTTTCCCGGGGGCAAGTCAGGCCGATCGTGGAGACGAGGCATTACGAGGCCGTCCAGACACTGGAGCGCACCTTGCCGCTCGAGCTGCCGCCGGATGAAATCTGCTACCTGACCATGCTGCTGCTGAGTGCCAAGGTCAACGAATTCGGGCAGGCAGCGGAGACGAACGGGATTCCCGCACTGCGGCAGGCGATTGCGGAAATGGTCGATCTGTTTGAGGTCCGCGCGTGTGTCGTGTTTGACCAGCGCGCGCAGTTGGAGCACAATCTGTATCTCCATCTGCAGCCGGCCTATTATCGCTTCCTGTACGACATGGACGCGACCAATCCGTTAAAAGAAGTGATTCAGCGCCAGTACCGCGATATTTACGAGTTGACGAAAAAAAGCGTGCAGCCTTTGGAAAAGCTGGTCGGCAAGACGATCAGCGACGATGAGATCGCCTATATCGCGGTTCACTTCGGGGGCTGGATGCGCTGGCAAGGGATCACCGCGACTGTGCTCAGGCGGGTGCTGCTGGTGTGCGCGAATGGCGTGGGCACGTCGCGGATATTGGCCCAGCAGCTGGAAGGGCTGTTTTCCAATATCGATCTGCTCGGGCCGATTACCCTGCGGCAGTATGAGCAGTTTCAGGATGAAGTCGACCTCGTTGTCTCTACTACGAAAATCGCGAATCCGCGCCATCGCATTATTTTGGTCAACCCGATTTTGACAGATCGGGACAAGGTTCAATTGCTCCATCAAATGGAAGCAGCTTCGGGCAGAACACCCGCCCACATTACCGCGCAGACGATTGTAGACATCGTCAAAAAATATGCGGTAGTAGAGAAAGAAGGGCAGCTGGCAGAGGAAATCCGACAAGTGCTGCAACAGCAGAAACAGCTGAAGAGGGAGAGAAAACCAATGCTTGACGAGTTGCTGCAAGACGAATGTATCCAGCTGAAGGACAGTGTGCGCGATTGGCGGGAAGCGATCCGCATCGCATCCGAACCGCTGCTGAACAGCCGCTCCATCACAGAGGCGTATGTGCAGGCGATGATCGCCAATGTGGAGGAAAACGGTCCCTATATCGTCATCGCGCCCAAAGTGGCCTTGCCGCATGCCAGACCGGAGCAAGGGGTCCAGCGCGTTGGCATGAGCCTGCTGCGTTTGAAACAGCCGGTGTCTTTTTCAGAAACGGAACAGCGGGAGGCGCAGTTGATCATCGTACTGGCGGCTGTCGATAATGAAACCCATCTGCAAGCGTTGTCGCAGCTGTCCATGATGCTCTCGGAAGAAAACAACATCGACAGCTTGATCGCCGCCGCGGATAAGGAAACCATCCTTCGCTACATCACAACGTATTCCAGGAACAGGGGGATTGAGGCATGACAAAAATTTTGGTCGTTTGCGGAAATGGTTTGGGCAGCAGTTTCATCGTGGAGATGAACGTCAAAAAGATTTTGGGAGAACTGGGAATCCAGGCAGAAGTATCCCATACCGACCTGGCTACCAGCAAAACCGAGCACGCTGACGTGTACCTTGGCTCGAAAGACATTGTCGGCCAGCTGGAAGACGGCAAACGGTATGTGATCGGCCTGCAAAACATCCTGAATCAGTCCGAAATCAAGGAAGCACTCCAAAAATATTTCACGAAGGAATGATGAGCGATGCTCGACGTGATCATGAAAGATATTTTGGGAACTCCCTCGATTCTGGTAGGTTTGTTTGCCTTGGTTGGGCTCCTGCTGCAAAGGAAAGGCATCGCTGATGTCGTATCGGGAACCTTGAAGACGATCATGGGGTTCCTGATCCTCGGTGCCGGTGCCGGAATTCTGGTTGGCGCACTCGGCTCATTCGGGAGCATGTTCGACAAGGCGTTCCAGATTCAGGGCGTCATTCCCAACAACGAAGCCATCGTAGCGCTGGCACAGCAAACCTTCGGCGCGGAAACCGCCATGATTATGCTGTTCGGTATGATCGTCAACATTTTGCTGGCTCGTTTTACGCCCTTCAGGTACATTTTCCTGACAGGCCATCACACCATGTTTATGGCGTGCCTGATTGCCGTCATCCTGTCCACTGGCGGTGTCAAAGGCTTCCCTCTGGTACTCATCGGATCGATTATTCTCGGAGCTTTGATGGTTCTGTCTCCTGCCATGCTGCAGCCGTTCATGAGGAAAATTACAGGCACCAATGACATCGCCATGGGTCACTTCGGTTCCATCGGCTATCTGGTCGCGGGGTATATCGGTAAAGTCGCCGGGAATCCGGAAAAATCGACGGAAGATATCAAAGTGCCCAAATCGCTTGGCTTTTTGCGGGATACGTCGGTGTCCGTCTCGCTGACCATGACGATCCTGTTTATCATCGTAGCACTCGCGGCAGGTCCCGGCTATGTGGAAGAGAAGCTGAGCGCAGGCCAAAACTATCTGGTTTACGCGGTGCTGCAAGCGATTACATTCGCGGCGGGCGTATACATCGTCCTGGCGGGGGTACGCATCCTGCTCGCGGAGATCGTCCCGGCCTTCAAAGGGATTGCGGACAAAGTAGTGCCAAACGCGATTCCGGCGCTGGATTGCCCGACGGTCTTCCCGTTCGCGTCCAATGCGGTGGTCATCGGATTTTTCGCCAGCTTCGTGGCAGGGCTGGTCTCCATGTTCCTGCTGCCGCTGTTCGGACTGAAAGTCATCGTGCCCGGCCTCGTCCCGCACTTCTTTACGGGTGCTGCAGCCGGGGTATTCGGGAATGCGACAGGCGGACGCCGCGGCGCCGTTGCCGGGGCATTCGTAAACGGCCTTATGATCAGCTTTCTGCCAGCGATGCTGCTGCCAGTCCTTGGCTCCCTTGGGTTTGAAGGAACCACTTTCGGGGACGCGGACTTCGGGGTTGTCGGAATTATTTTGGGGAAAATCGTTGCCCTGTTTCATTAATCGGAAAAGAGTCTGCAAAGAAAGCAGCGGCTGTCCTGGACGTTCGTTTCCGGTCCGGGACCAGCCGCTGTTTTTTGCTGCCGGGTTTCTTCCACGCTGTCAGCTTCGTGTCGGCCAGCCCTTCCCGCAAGAGGGCTTGTTACCTGGAGGAGAAAAAATAGGCGGGCGCAGGAGTCACCACTGGCAGTGGATGCCACATACACCTATGGTATAAACGGCGATGGGTATTCGAGTAGAAGACATTCGTACCCAATCGTTTCATGCTGGAGGTGGTAAACATGGACGAATTCAAAAATGAGCTGAAAAAGCTGAAGGTGGATAAATTCAAGGAAAGCGAAGTACAGCCATGGGACAGCGGGAACCAGAATGAGGCGATGATGGTTCGCGGGAGGTGCGGCGGCTGTGGCCGGTGCGGTCATCGCTGCTCGTGCAGTTGCTCGTGCAGTTGCTCGTGTAGCTGCTCGTGTTCCTGCGTATGCTCATGCAGCTGTTCGTGCAGCTGTTTCTTCCCTTGCTTTTTCAACTGCTTTATCTGATTGTCCCCGTTTTCCCGGGTAGACTGCTGCGCGATCTCCTGCCCATTCGAGAGCGCCCCTGCAGCGGCAGACACAAGCCGCAGGGGCGTTCTCCTTTTTGGCGGGTGCCGGGTTGGCATGACGGACAAATTGCCGGACATACAATTACGGTGAGAGGCGACCTGGCAGGGCAGGAGAACGGCTTTTCGTTAAGGAGGAGCGACATGGCAGAAAGGAACCCTTCTTTGCGGCCGAAGGTGAAGCGGGACACGTTTTATCTCCCGTCTCCCGATGGCAGCGTATATTTCCGGAACAACACGGGCTCGTTTCGCATGGAGGGCGGCATGATCGATCAGTGGATCGAGAAGCTGCTGCCGATGTTTACGGGGGAGTACACGCTCGGGGAGTTGACAGACGGCTTGCCGGACGAGTACCGCGACCGGGTGTTCGAGATTGCGGAAAGCTTGCTTCGCAACGGCTTTGCCCGGGACGTGAGCGGTGACCGGCCGCATTCCTTGACGGACGAGGTCTGCGCGCAGTACGGGCCGCAAATCGAGTTTTTGGGCAATCTGGCTGATTCGGGGGCGTACCGGTTTATGCGCTTCCGCCAGTCGAAGGTAGTGGCGGCGGGGGCTGGCCCGTTTTTGGTCGCGCTCGTGGGGGCGCTGCTCGACTCCGGCTTGTCCCGCTTTCACCTGCTGATCACCGAGGAGCAGCCGACGAACCGGAAGCGTGTGGCAGAGCTGATCGCCCATGCCCGGAGCAGGGACCCGGAGGTGGCGGTGGAGGAGCTGGCGTGGCGGCCGGAGCGGGAAGGTTTTTGGCGGGAGGCTGTGAGGCCCTTTGAGGCGATCCTGTACGTTTCCCAGACCGGGAACGTGGAATTGGTGCGGCAGCTGCAGGCCGATTGCCGCGAGGAGGGCAAGCAGTTTCTGCCGGCCGTTGCCTTCGCGCAGGCAGGGCTGGTCGGACCGCTCGCGGGGCCAGATTCGGCAGGGAGCTGGGAGTCGGCGTGGCGGCGGCTTCATCGGTCTGTGCTCGCGGGTAAAGACCAGCAGCTGTGCGGCCCTTCGGCTACGGCTTTGGCGATGCTGGCGAATGTCGCCGCCTTTGAATGGCTGAAAAAGGCAGCGGGTGTGACCGCACAGGAGGGGGAGCCTTCTTTGTTCGTGCTGGATATGGAGACGCTGGAGGGCAGCTGGCATACGTATTTGCCGCATCCGCTTGCAGTCGGTCTGCCGCCCGCCACGCCAGTTGCAGACATCGGGCTGCATCTGGAAGCAGACGGGCAAAAGCGGGAGCCGGGCGGGCTGATTCCTTTTTTCAGCACGCTTGTGTCGCAGGTGACGGGTGTATTTCATCGCTGGGAGGAGGGGGAGTTGATTCAGCTGCCGCTGTCCCAATGCTTCATTCAGGCGGTGGACCCGCTGGGGGACGGTCCGGCAGACCTGTTGCCGGAGCGGATCTATAGCGGCATGACACATGAGGAGGCGCGCACGGAAGCAGGACTCGCCGGGATCGAGGCGTATGCCGCACGGCTGGTGGAGGCGATGCGGGCGGAGAGATGCGCGGAAACGAGGGGGCGGTATCTCGCAGCAGAGCCGGGCGAATTCGTCGGCGTAGGCGCGGGGGAAACAGCGGCAGAGGGCGTGTGCCGGGCGCTGCAGCAATGTTTGGCGGCAGAATGGCAGAAACAGCTGCAGGGGCAGATTCCGCTGGTCTTGCCTGTACTGCTGGAGCGGGTGGAGGATGCGGCTTGCCGGTATTATTTGCAGGCGCTCGCGACCATGCAGGCAGCGCCGAAAGTCGGTCTGGGAGCGGAGCTGTACGGTCTGCCCGTCGTCTGGGTGGAGGTGGGCGGGATCGGCTGCGGCAGCGCAGGAGTAAGCGTCACGGATGCTTTGAAAAAGGCGCTGCAGCTTGCCTTGCTGCGGGAGCAAAACGGGGAGATGGGCAGCGCGCTGTATGCGGGCAAGACGTCCGCTTTGCGCTGGGCGGAGCGTGCGTCGCTGCACCTGGACATTCCGGCTTGTGAGGAAGGCTGGCACAGGGAGGCGGTACTTCGCGCCTTGCAGACGCTGCAGCAGCACGGCAAGCGGTTTTTTCTCTGGGAGCTGGCACTGGAGCCTGTCTGGCAAGGAGAGCTGGGCGGCGTCTATGGCGCGGTATTGCGAGAGGAGGAATCCGGGTGAGCGCGAAGGTGATGGTCGCAGGAGCCGGACTGCTGGCAGACATGGTGAGCGAGGAACTGACAGCCGCCTGCCAGGTCGTGCGGGTGTCGGGATGGCAGGGGGGCACTCCCGCAGCAGCCGATTTGGTTCTCGTCCTGCACGATGGCTGGCAGCCCGCTCTGCTTGCAGAAGCGGCAAAACGGCTGCAGCCGGCCGGCATTCCTTGGCTTGGCGCGTACGTTTCTTTCGGGGAAGGGGTGATTGGGCCGCTGGTGCGTCCGGGCGTGTCGGGGTGCTCCGGGTGCGCGCAGCTGCGGATGCTCATGGGCGGGCGTGACCGCAAAGAGATGTGGGGGCTGCAGCAGCGGCTCCACGAGCGGGGCGGGACGGAGCGGGATGTCTGGTCCTCGCGCAGCGCGCTTTTGCAGATGGCTCACCTGCTGGCTGCGGAGACACAGCGTATTCTGGCGGGAGAGCGGGCGAGCACAGAGGGGCATGTGTACTTGCTCAACCTGAAGACGCTCAAAAGCTCCCGTCATTTCATCCTGCCCGATCCGTCCTGCCAAATATGCGGGCACCTTCCCGAGGACAGCGCGGATCGGGCGGTTATTTCCTTGCAGCCCAGCCCGAAAATTAGTGCGGGCAGTTATCGCTGCCGCAAGCTGGAGGAGCTGCAGAACGTGCTTCGCAGAGACTATCTGGACTCGCGGACAGGTTTTTTGAACGGCAAAATGACGGACCTCGTGTCTCCGTTCGCCGACGTGAGCGTGAATTTGCCGTTGTTCCGGGGAGACGAAGCGACTGCCGGGCGGACGCATTCCTATGCGGAGAGCGAAATGACGGCCATCCTGGAAGGGCTGGAGCGGTATTGCGGCATGGCGCCGCGGGGCAAACGGACCGTCATCCGGGACACGTACCGCAGGCTCGGGCAGCAGGCGCTCGATCCGGTCACGGTCGGACTGCACGCCAAGGAGCAGTACGACAGGCCCGGCTATCCGTTTCGCCCCTTTCATCCCGACCGTCCGTTGAACTGGGTATGGGGCTACTCCTTTTTGCAAAAGAGGCCGATTCTGGTGCCGGAGCTGCTTGCCTATTACAGTCTGGGCCATGGAGACGGCTTCGTCTTTGAAACGTCCAACGGCTGCGCGCTCGGGGGCAGCCTGGAGGAGGCGATCTTCTACGGGATTTTGGAAGTGGTGGAGCGGGATTCGTTTCTGCTGACGTGGTATGCGCAGCTCGGACTCCCGCGCCTCGATCCGTATTCTGCCGGCGACCGCGAATTGAACCTGATGCTGGAGCGGCTGCTGGCGGTGGCGGGATATGAGGTGCATCTGTTCAATGCGACCATGGAAAACGGAATCCCGAGTGTGTGGACGCTCGCGAAAAACACGCGGGAGAGCGGGCTGAACGTGATTTGTGCAGGCGGCGCGCACCCGGACCCGGTGCGGGCGGTGAAAAGCTCGCTCTACGAGGTGGCCGCGATGGTCCTGACGCTGACCGACAAATGGGAAGCAAATCGGCAGGAGTATGTGCAGATGCTCCACGACCCGGACAAGGTGCGTAAAATGGACGATCATTCGATGCTGTACGCGCTGCCGGAAGCCGAGGAACGGCTGCGCTTCTTGCTCGATGACCGCCGGCCGCTGCGCAAGTTTGCCGAGGAATTCAGGCCGCAGGAGTGGAATGCCGACCTGACCGACGATTTGCAGGGGCTTGTGGGCAAGCTCGCTGCGTGCAATCTCGACGTCATCGTGGTGGACCAGACGACGCCGGAAATATCGCGGAACGGCCTGCACTGTGTCAAGGTGCTGATTCCGGGGATGCTGCCGATGACGTTCGGACATCATTTGACGCGCGTATCCGGACTGGAGAGGGTGCTGCGTGTGCCGGTGGAGCTGGGGTATCGGACAGAGCCGTTGACATACGGGCAGCTCAATCCGCACCCGCACCCGTTTCCATGAGCCGCGCGCGAGGAGGAGAAGGGATGGAGCTGACGGACTTTTTGCGCGAGCTGCACTTTGACTCGGAACGGCTGAAGCCGCCGGATTATGCGGTGGACTGGGCAGACGCGCCGCTGCCGTATAAGCTGTATCGGGGTTTGCCGACGCTGCCGCTGTCTCTGGAGGTGCCTCTCACGCTGGCAGATCGGCAGGTGTCCGTTCAGCCTGGCTTGCAGGAAATCGGCCATTTTCTCTGGTATGTGTACGGCCTCGCCCATTTCACGCAGACGGTGTTGGGAGAGGGGGCGCATGGTCAGGGCGGCGGGGCGCTGCTGCAGTCGGTCAGACGGTTCGTTCCTTCCGGCGGGGGGCTGTACCCTTGCGAGCTGTACGTCTATTTGCGGGAGGAGGGGCGGCGCGGCATCTACCATTACGATTCGGCGCATCACCGTCTGGTCTTTCTGCGCGAAGGACAGTTTGACGAGTATGTAGGGGCAGCTTTGGGGGGGCGCTGCGACCTTTCGGCTTGCTTTGCCACCGTGTTCGTGTCGACGATGTACTGGAAAAACTTTTTCAAATACCACAACTTCGCCTACCGGCTGCAGGGGCTGGATGCGGGAGTCGTCATCGGCCAGCTGTTGGAAGTGGCCAAACGGTTCGGCTATGAAACGGGCGTGTACTTCCAGTTTCTCGATCGGGCGGTCCATCATTTGCTCGGGCTGTCGGAACAGGAGGAGAGCGTCTACGCTGTCCTGCCGCTGTCGGTTGATCGCGGCGGGCGCGCGTGGCAGAGCAGCGGCGGCGAAGGAGCGGGAGCGACTGCCGATGAGTTGTGTCGGCAGCTGCCCGCACTGGCGCACGAACACTACGTCCGCTCGCGAACGATCAAACCGTATCCGCAGCTGATTCGCATAAACGCAGCGGCGCAGCTGGAGTCACCGCGCTCGTTCCGTACGCAGGAAGCGACTGCGGACGCGGACTCCCGTGCAGGGGAGACCATCGCGCTGCCACGCGTGCCAAGAATGGCGTACGACATGGCCGCCGCTTGCAGGAGGCGCTTTTCGCCAGAGCTGGACTTTTGCATGGGCAAGATCAGCTTGTTGCAGCTCTCGGCTCTGCTCCACGAGGCGGCCGCGTCCTTTTCTTATCGGAACGACCTGGACGCAAACCAGTCCGCTGCTGCTTGGCGTGTCAAATTGTACGGCTGCCTGCATTGCGTAGATGGCATCGCGGACGGCGCATACCGCTACGATCCGGCAGTACATGCACTTTGCGCGGTCCGGACGGGAGATCACCGGCTGCGGCTGCAATACGCCATGTCGCTGGATAATGTAAACCTGCTGCAAGTGCCGCTCTGCTTCCACGTGGCGGGGGATCGCGGGCACCTGCGGGAGTTATGGGGCTATCGGGGATACCGCATCCAGCAGATGGAGGCGGGAATGCTCGTCCAGCGGCTGCTTTTGGCGAGCGCAGCCGCAGAGCTGGGTGGCCACCCGCTGCTCGGCTACGATTCGCACGCCTGCGACGAGCTTTATCGGCTTACCCCGCGGGGAGAAACGAGTCTGATCCAAATTCCGGTCGGGCCTTATCGGCATCGTCCCAGGCTGCAGGGAGGATTGCACGGGTAGGCGGCTTTTTGTTTTTGGCCGTGAGGGAGAGGGCAAGCAGAACAGAGCGCTGGAGCCGATAGCCTAACGGGCTGTCGGACGTTTTCATCGTCTCGAAGGCAGACTCGATATTTTGCTCATTTACGGATTCCGGCACCGCACGAAAATCCCCATACCTCCGCCAGCCGGGTATGGGGATGATTTATTGTTCCAGATAAGGAAACGTGATGGAAAATTTCGTGCCGACGTTCGGCTTGCTGTTCACGCTCACGGTCCCGCCGAGCGTGTGGATCACGTGGTAGGAATAGGTCAGCCCAAGCCCGGTCCCGCTAGACTTGGTAGAAAAGTAGATAGAACCCAGTCGCTTGATTTGCCCTTCGTCCATTCCTACGCCGTTGTCCTTGATGACCAGGACCGCTTTGCCTTCCTCGACGGACAGCGCGAGATGCACCCGTCCTTTGCGCACATTGGCGCAGGCTTCGATCGCGTTTTTGATGAAGTTGACGAGCACCTGCTTGATTTCGTCCGGATTGGCCATTATGTTGACAGACAACTCCGGCGTGCGCACCTCCAGCTCGACGTTGTGCAGGATGGCGAAGGGCGACATCACCTCGCGCATGACCTTGAGCAGCTCAACGACGTCCACACTCTCGTGCCGAATGGTCAGCGGCTTGGAGATGGCGAGGTATTCGGAGAGGATCATTTCCGTCCGCTGGATTTCGTCCATGCAAATATTCATGTACTGCTGGCTCTTGGCGAGGTCCGTCGGGTTCTCCTGCATCAGGCGCAGAAAGCCTTTGACAGCGGTGAGCGGATTGCGCACCTCGTGGGCGAGGGATGCGGCGACGTGGCTCATCGTTTCGATTTTTTCGTTCTGTGCGTGCCGGATGAAAAGCTCCTTGTCGGAGATCGCTTTGCTGAACAGGGACATCAGAATCCAGATGCCGAGAGAATTTTGCGTCGTGATGACTACCAGGTGGTACGTCAGGTTTTTTACAAAATAGAGGGGAAAGTAAGCATAGGTAAGGGCAAGGGCGTTGATGGAAAAAATGAAGCCGGTCATCAGGACGAACAACGATTTCCGGTGAGTAAGCTTGTAGGTTTTGTACATGAGGAGAGACACCGAAAAGGAGCATATCGAATTGATCAGGGCGACCAGCGTTCCCTCCCCTCCCAGGTAGAGCCGGTAAACGGCAAATTCGCCAAGCAGGATCAAGCCTGTCCGGATACCGCCGTGAACAAGGCCGAAAAACATGATGACGTACCGAACGTCAAAGATGACGCCCTCTTTTACACTGGCTGCAAAAGTCATGCCGAGGAACAAGCTGATCGAACTGGTGACAAGTATGAAGGCACGGCTGTAGTTTCGCATTTTGTCACGATAATAAATATTGAAGAAGACAAACGGAATCAGAACAAAGAAAAGCTGAAGAATTACATCTTTTAATAAATTCATCAAGCATCTCCACCGCGAGCTGACTCTCAATCACCTCCCGTAATTTCGACATCTCCTGCGCCAATCCCTTCCAGTTTGGAGGGGAATTTGCCATAAAAGAACTGGATTTTACAAAAAACCTAGTTGACAGATGGAAATACATTGATTATAGTCTGTATATATTCAAGCAAACGTATGGAAAACAATTACTACTCTTATCCAGAGAAGGCTGAGGGACTGGCCCTATGAAGCCCGGCAACCTAGCACGCGAGATGGATTTCTCCCGCGCCAAGGTGCTAACTCCAACAGGTAGCGATACCTGACAGATGAGAGGCGGAAAATCGCTGATTTTAGCCTCTTTCTGGTGGGAAGAGGCTTTTCTCATTGGCAAAGAACGAGCCCTTTTCTGCGACGAGCTGATTACCAAGGGGGAACAACCATGAAAAAGAAATTTGGCCTGTTGGTCACACTTGCCCTGACAGCATCACTCGCCCTGACCGCCTGCGGCAACGGCGGGGGAGCCGGAACAGCTGCTTCCGGAGGCGCATCCGGCGGCGAGAAAAAGAAAATCGCGCTCATCATGCGGCAGAATGTTGGGACTTTCTCGGCCCAGTACATTAACGGCGTCAAGACCGAAGTGGAGAAAAACGGCGGCGAACTGACTGTCTTCAACGCGGATACCGACCTCGCGAAAATGGCGTCCAACCTCGATGCAGCCATCAACCAGCACTTTGACGGCATCCTGATCGACCACGGTACAGCAGAAGCGCTGCAGCAAGGTACGCAAAAGGCCGTAGACAAAAAGATCCCGGTCGTCCTGTTCGACACCGACATCAGTATCCCGGGCGTTCCGACAGTTGCCCAGGATGACCAGAAGCTGGCTGAACTTAGCCTGGAAAAACTGGCTGCGGACGGCGGCGGCAAAGGAAACATCGTGAAAATCTGGGTTGCGGGCTTTGCGCCGATGGAAAAGCGCCAGATCACCTATGAGGCGTTCCAGAAAAAATACCCGGATATTAAAGAAATCGCGGCGTTCGGATCGGCGACCAACAACACGGCCCTTGACACGCAATCGCAAATGGAAGCGATTCTGAAAAAATATCCGAACAAGGGCGACATCACTGCAGTCTGGGCATCATGGGACGAATTCGCCAAAGGTGCGACCCGCGCGATCCAGCAAGCGGGACGCACGGAGATCAAAGTGTATTCCATTGACTTGAGCGACGAAGACCTGCAAATGATCCAGGAAGCGAATTCTCCTTGGGCTGCAACGGCAGCGGTAGACCCGTCCAATATCGGCCGCCTGCAGGCTGAGACCGTGTTCAAAAAGATCAAAGGGGAACAAGTGCCTGATCTGGTCAACCTGAACCCTGTGCTCGTGAAACAAGAAGATTTGCCAAAGGACAAAAAAGTGACGATGGCTGATCTTCCCCAATACGTAAAAGACTGGGGCAAGTAAGCTCGGATCGGATGGTTGGCTATTCCCGTTGAACGCTCAACGGGAATCTTCCTTTCTATAGGGGGTGTACATAATGTCTGTATTGCGCATGCAAGGAATCGAGAAGCAGTTTTCCGGTGTGCCTGCACTTAAAAGCGTCAGCTTCGAGGTGAAGGCAGGGGAAGTTCACGCCTTGCTCGGAGCAAACGGGGCCGGGAAAAGCACCCTGATGAAAATTCTTACAGGTGCTTATCAGGCGGACGGAGGCACCATCTCCATCGACGGACGGCAGGTCTCCATCCAATCGCCGCAGGACGCCAAGGCGCTGGGCATCCAATGCGTATACCAGGAAGTGGATACGGCGCTGATTCCATACCTCAGCGTAGCGGAAAACATTTTGCTCGACAGACTCGTTCAGTCGAAGGGAGCAGGCCTGATTCGCTGGCAGCAGTTGTACGCGGAGTCGGAGGAGCTTTTGCGCGGCTTTGGCTTTTCCATCCCGGTGAGGATGACGGTCGAGGAGTGCTCGCTTTCGGAGAAGCAGCTGATTTTGATTGCGCGTGCGACCGTGCAAAAGGCGAAGTTCGTCATTTTCGACGAGCCGACCGCGCCGCTTAGCACCAAGGAATGCGAGCGGCTGTTCCAGATCATCGACCAGCTGAAAAAAGCGGGCGTCGGCATCATCTACATATCCCATCGCCTGCCGGAGATTTTCGAGATTTGTGACCGGATCACGATCATGCGGGACGGCCAGCATGTGATTACGACCGAGACGGCCAGGACGAACATGGATGAGGTCATCGGGCACATGCTCGGCAAAAGCTTTGCGGAGGAGTTTCCGAAAGCGCATGTCCCCATCGGGGAAACGCTGCTCGAGGTAACCGGGGCAAAAGGCGGCAAGGTGCGCCACGCCGATCTGTCGGTGCGCGAGGGAGAGATCGTCGGTGTCGTCGGCTTGGTCGGGGCCGGGAAAACCGAGCTGGCCCGGCTGTTGTTCGGAGCCGATGAGGCTGAAGCGGGAGAGATCAGGCTGAAGGGGGCGCAGCTGCGGATTTGCAGCCCGAAAGACGCGGTGGACGCGGGTATTGTGCTCGTCCCGGAGGAGCGGCGCAAGGAGGGCATTTTCGTCGAGGAATCGGTCAAAAACAACCTGTCTGTCGCGACGATTGCCAAATGGTCGCCCCTTGGCTTTATCCGCAGCGGACTGGAAGCAGGACAAGCAAAAGAACTGGTTCAGCGCCTTGGGGTCAAGACGGCGGACATCAGCCAGCTGGTCGGCTTCCTGAGCGGGGGCAACCAGCAGAAGGTCGCCATCGGCAAATGGCTGGATACGGACGCCAGCGTCTTTATGTTCGACGAGCCGACAAAAGGCGTGGACATCGGCGCGAAAAGCGACATTTACCGCCTGATCGGGAAACTGGTCGAGCAGCGAAAAGGGGTTCTCTACTTCTCCTGCGAGTTTCAGGAGGTCATCGGGATCGCGGACCGGATTCTCGTCATGTTCGAGGGGCAGATCGTGAAGGAGCTGGACCGCGAGCAGGCTACCCAGGAATTGATCATGTACTACGCAAGCGGAGGTGAGTAGTTTGGAAGGAAAGAAATCCAGTCTTTTTGATTTTGTATACAAGTATGGGACGGTCGCGGTGATTGTCCTCGTCATGCTCCTCTTCAGCCTGACCAACCCGTATTTCTTTACCTATGACAACATTACCGATATTTTGCGGTCCATTTCGATCGTGACCTTCGTGGCCATCGGGGTGACCTTTTCCTTGATTGTCGGCGGCTTCGATCTCTCGGTAGGATCGACGGTGTCTCTGACGACGGTCGCGGCGGCTTCGATGATGGTGTGGTACGAACAAGGTCCGTTGCTGACGCTGGTCGTACCGATCGCACTGAGCCTTCTGGTAGGGCTCATCAACGCGCTGCTCGTGGTCAAGATCCGCATTCCGGACTTGCTCGCGACGCTGGCGATGCTCTATATTGTAAACGGGATTCATATGACATACTCCAAAGGGTATTCCATCTACGCAAACATGCCGTTGGAAGATGGCACGACCGCACCGGGGAAATTCCAGGACTGGTTCCTGTGGCTGGGCCAGGGGGAGATTGCATCCGTTCCCGTGCCGGTGATTTTGACCTTCCTGCTCGTGGCGATTACGCACGTCTATTTGACCTATACCCGTCAAGGGCGGATGCTCTACATGACCGGGGGTAATCTCGAAGCGGCGCGCCTGTCCGGTATCCCGGTCGACCGCTATCGGACACTCGCCTACGTGCTGTCGGCCTTGTTCGCGGGACTGGGCGGCATGCTGCTCTCTGCGCGGATCGGAACCGGGCAGGTCAGCAGCGGCGGCTCGATGCTGATGGATGCGGTGGCAGCGTCGTTCGTCGGCTTCTCCGTCTTTGGAGCGGGGAAACCGAACGTCTTTGGCACCTTCGTGGGAGCGATCCTCATCGGGGTGCTGCTCAACGGCATGACCATGCTCAATCTGCCCTACTATGCCTACGACATCATCAAAGGCGTCGTGCTGGCATTGGCTCTGGCAGTGACGTACTACCAGCTGCGTCGGAAAAGAAAGGCGTAGGGACAAAAGCAGGAAGCGAGGCCCGAGTGAAGCGGGTCTCGTTTTTTAGTGGGTTTTTGGGTGTGGCTGCCGTTCTGCTATTTAGTGGTAGTCGAGCAGCATCCCGTCTCGCACGAACACTCCGTCGACCACATCATGCAGCGCAATCATGCCGTCAGGAGCATCCATAGGGGAAGCCAGCGACGCCCTTAAAACGATGGAAGAAATAGCGGCAATAATGGCCCCTGCAATCACTAACTCTTTCACGGGTAGGTTCCTCCTTTGGAAAGGCAGCGGGCGAGTTCTCGTCGGCTGCTCGTACCTGTTACTATGATAGTATGTGGTTTTTGTCCTCGATACTAGCTTTTCTTTTAGGGGGACTCATTTTCTGTGACCGGGGGGAATTTTGGTGTTATCATATTTCCTGACCAGGAATGGCCACAGCGAAGATACTTCAGATGGATAGTGAAGGAGGACGGCCATGGGAAGAAGCGCGCGCCTAAGAGGTGCAATCTGCAGCAAATTCGCCCTGTTTATGACAATGGTGCTTCTGTCAGGCTGCTCGATGTTTGCGGGCATGGGCGCTACGGAGAAAAGCGGGACGAGCACAGCCCATTCCGCACAGAAAATCGACCGCTACACCGGGGAAAAAAGCAAGGTGCTGCCGTACGTGTATACAGCCCGCAAAGAGTTTGCGCTGACGTTCAACGGCATGGGCGACGAACAAACGATGAAACGTTTGCTGGATCAACTGGATGCCTATCAGATCAAGGCGACCTTTTTCCTGCCGGGTATGCGGGTAGCCGAGGAACCGAACATTGCAAAGGAGATCCTCGCGCGTGGACACGAGATTGAAAATAACACGCTGAACCAGCTGGATATGACCAAGCTTGGCTACGAGCAGATTTATCGGGAAATCGAGTTGAGCAATGAAGTCATCAAGCGGGAGACGGGAGTTACTCCCCGCTATGTCCGGACGAAATCCGGCGATTTCACAGACGACGTCCGATTGGCGGCAGCCCAACTGGGGATGGAGGCGGTCGTCAGCTACAACATCAATCCGAAGGACCGGGATCTGACCAAGGATGCCAAGGCGATCGGCGAGTACGTCGCCCGCTACCTGTCCCGCGGCGGCATCATTTCCATGAACACGGACCTGAATCCGGAAGTCATCCCGTCCATCCCGATCATTGCCAAAGCAGCAAAGGAGATCGGCTACAAGTTCACCACGCTAAGCGAGCTGGTGAAAAACGGCGGGGAGCGCAAGCCGTTGGAGCAGATCCCGGGCTACGATGCGGCAAAGGTGAATCTGCATGATCAAACGGCGGAGTACAAGCTCTTCTACAGGGCAGAGACGGACAAGAAGCAAGTTGCCCTTACCTTTGACGACTGGGGATCGGACAAAACGATCACCAAAATATTGGACATCCTGGCAGCGCATGATGTAAAAGCGACCTTTTTCCTGCGAGCCAAAGGAGTCGAGAGCAATCCGAATCTGGCACGGGCCATAGTGGAGGCCGGACACGACGTTGCCAACCATTCCTACAGCCATCCCGTCGTCACGACGCTTAGTGATGAGGATTTGCAAAAGGACATTGTGAAAGCCCATCAGGTCATCACCGAAGCCATCCAGCAGCCTCCCGTCATGATGTTCCGGCCGCCGACAGGGGTCGTCGACGATCACACGGGCAAGGTGATTGCGGCAACGGGCTACAAGGTCATCGCCATGTACGACGTCACCACACTCGACTGGGACAACCGGCACAGCGCGGCGGACATCGAGAAAGGCGTGCTTACCCAGACGAAAAATGGCAGCGTCATCCTCCTGCACATGCTCGACGACATCCATACGATCGAGGCGCTGCCTGTTGTGCTGGATGGTCTGAAGAGCAGAGGGTATACCTTTGTCAAAATGGCAGATCTGGTGAAATAGCGGAAGGCTTCGGGAAAGCCCGTTCGGCAGGCGCACAGGAAGGAAGCGGAAAATAGTAAACTTGCCATCCCCCTTATGATCGTATATTCTGTAGACAGGAATATATGTTCGCAAAAATAAGGGGGATGCATGTTATGAATCGCTGCGGCTGGGTAAATGAAGATCCGTTGTACATAGACTATCACGATCATGAGTGGGGAGTCCCCGTCTACGACGACCGGCTCCTGTTTGAATACCTCAATCTCGAAGGCGCGCAGGCGGGACTTAGCTGGTACACGATCCTGAAAAAGCGGGAAAACTATCGCAAGGCATTTGACAATTTCGAGCCGGAAAAAATCATCCGCTACGACGAGCGAAAAATCGAAGAGCTGCTGAACAATGAAGGCATCGTCCGCAACCGGTTGAAGGTCAGGGCAGTCGTAACCAATGCCAGGGCATACTTTCGCGTCGTCGAGGAGTTCGGCTCGTTCCGCGACTACATCTGGTCGTTCGTCGGCGGCAAGCCTATCCAGAACCAGTTCCGTTCCGCGGGAGAAGTGCCGGCGATGACAGAAGTGAGCGACAAAATGAGCAAAGACCTGAAGAAGCGGGGCTTCACCTTCGTGGGCTCGACCATTTGCTACGCGTTTATGCAGGCTGTAGGGATGGTCAATGATCATCTTGTTACTTGCGATTGCCACGCCAAAATCGCAAAGGAACTTGCTGCAGAGGGGAAATAGCGGCAGGTGGAAACCAGTTGCGGCTGCCGTCTTTTCTAATCGTGGACAGGACGGACAGGGGCACAGCCGGCAGAGATTCACCCAGTTATAAACAGCTTATATACAGGTTATGCACAGAATGCAGCATGCTCTTGTGTATAACTTTCTGATCGGGAAGAAGCACGTGCTCATCACCAGCGAGAGCGTGCTTTTTTTCTGTGAAAATCCCTAATGCCTTAGTATTGAAGTAAGGAATGGAATTCACCTTCCGAATGATTCGCTAACCTGAAAAAAGACAATAGAATGCCCGGGACATCCATTATACGGAT
>NZ_JBHUJW010000036.1:0-503 GCF_042683565.1 Brevibacillus sp. GCM10020057 | reverse complement strand
TTCCGGATCATGCGACCCGAAAACCTATCCGGTATTAGCATAAGTTTCCCTATGTTATCCCGGTCTGAGAGGCAGGTTGCCTACGTGTTACTCACCCGTCCGCCGCTAGGGTCCGAAAACCCTCGCTCGACTTGCATGTATTAGGCACGCCGCCAGCGTTCGTCCTGAGCCAGGATCAAACTCTCCAATAAAGTTTGTTTCTGGTTCATCGCTTTTTCAAGCTGGCAAATCATTAAATGATAGACTCATCAACGCTTTCGCTGTTCAGTTTTCAAAGAGCATTTTGCTTGTTAGTCAACTTGCGCCGACATTTATTAACTCTACCAAATTTCTTTTGTAAAGTCAATAACTTTTTTGAAGGATTCGCACCTTCAAAACTGGATATGCATGCTTGCCAAGGGTGTGTGGATAAGTCCTCGACCGATTAGTATTCGTCAGCTCCACGCGTTGCCGCGCTTCCACACCGAACCTATCAACCTCATCGTCTATGAGGGGTCTTACCA
>NZ_JBHUJW010000035.1:0-10640 GCF_042683565.1 Brevibacillus sp. GCM10020057 | reverse complement strand
AAGGAACTGGCAGTAAACCTACTCTAAACAGGCATTCTCCCACAAAAAGGAGGATGCCGTTTTCCATTTCAAGGAGGAATCACACATGACTGATCTTCTGTTCTTTGGCATTTTGATTGTACTGGCTCTTGGCCTTCTCTCGTTCCTGTGGATGATCGCGAAATCTTGGATCGAGATGATTTTGTGGTTCTTGTTCAGTGTCGGGAAGCTGATCTGGAATGTGGCAAAGTTTGCAGGTCTGATCGTGACGCTGCCATTTCGACTGATCGGCTACCTGTTCCGACTGATCAGCCCGAAGAAGCAAAAGAAGGAAGATAAGACGGAAAAGTCTCGTCACCTATCGTAAGGAGGAAAGCATCGTGGGCGAACCATCGATACAGTACGAGCTGCTTGTTTTGCAAGAGGACAAGATCGTGTTTGGCATCCAGACCTGCGAGCAGTGCGTCACGCTGCTCCTGGACAACCTCTACCACACAGGAGAACCACAGAGCCAAAACACGTACAACGAAATCCTGACCCTGATCCACGAGGTCGAACAGCGACTTCGGCAGGAATGGCTGAACATCAAAATCCAAAAGGCACTCCTTGCCTACCAGATGAACAAGAAGGGAGAACGAGAATCATGAGAGCCATCAAAACCTTGACAGATGTACGATGCTTGCGGGATGCACAAACCTTTTCCCAAAGTTTTCAGGCGTACCTGGAGGAAGAATTTCTGGGACTCAAAGAAGCGTTCGACTTTGACGGACTAGACGAAGCGTTTGCGCTAGATCACTACGGCTTCATGGTCGCGCTAGAGAAGGGAGACAATCTGCGTGACCTGTCTGTAGTCGGTCTAAGCAGGCAGGATGGGGGCTTACTGGGAAGCCTGCCGGAGTTTGTCGAGAAAGTAGAGCGAAACAGCGAATGCTGGTACAAGGTAGTCGTGATCTACACCAACGAGTACGGGATGGCTTTCTATGTTCCGTCCGAGGTCGTTGCCGACGACGAAGAAATCCGAAACTGGCTGGAGGAGCATGTGGAATGAAAACGAAAAGTACAGCAGCAAAACGGGTCAACATTGTTCGGCTTAAAATGGTGCGGGAAGCAAGCATGTTGTACCCGCAACGCCGAATCAAAATGGCAAGGGATGTAGTGGAACTGTTCCTGTCGTTTCTGGACGAAACGGATCGGGAGCAGTTCTTTTTGCTTTGTCTCAACACCAAGAACGAGCCGACAGCCCTTCACACGGTTTCGATTGGCTCCCTGGACTCAAGCATTGTCCATCCAAGAGAAGTGTTCAAGGTTGCGATCCTCTCCAATGCTGCTTCGGTAATCGTCGCCCACAATCATCCCAGCGGAGACCCTACACCCAGCAGAGAGGACATTCAAGTTACGAAGATGCTACAACAGGCAGGAGAAATGCTGGGGATAACAGTGCTGGATCACATCATTGTCGGCACTGAGGGAGCCTACTACAGCCTAAAAGAGCAAGGAGACATGTGAGCATGAGCAAACAAAAACTGTTTTCAACAGAAAGATACGTGACAAGAGGAGTCAATGAGCTAGTTCCCGTAGAGCTGCAGCTCCTCTTGTGGAGCATCCTTGAGAAAAGAATGGAACGAGGCGATCAGCTGGACTACTTGCAGTTGTTTGAACTTTCGGCAGAGATGGTGGACGGAGAACCGTTACAGAAGGTGATAAATCGGCAGGAGCAGCCTTTCCATGAGGAAGTGTTCTACGTGGATCACACCGAGAATCTGGCCAACGGGGTCACCGTCTGGATCATGGATTCGGGGGAGTACAGTACCATGCTCCTTCCAGATGAGTATTGAGGCGGTGGTAAGGTGAACCCAGCAACTATTGTCCAGATAGTCATTTTGATTGCGGAAGTCATTGTTCTGTTGGGAAAGGGAAAGAAATAAGAGCACTGGCAGTCATGCGCCGAGCTACGAGTAAGTATGGAAAATAGCAGCAAAATGGTTGGCAAGTAGCGACAGATGTGTGCGGTAACGTCAATGAATCAGCCAGCGATACCCCTACACGACTGACGCTACTTGCTACAACAGTAGCGGAATTCTTTCTCGATCCAGTATAATACCTCACGAGGTGGAAATTGTGGCGAAAAAGAAAAGGGAACATCGTCCCAAATACCAAAAGCGTCAGAAAGATGGAGAAAGAAAGTATTTCACTGTACGCAGCTTAGTAACTGAAATAACAGGTGCAGAGGCAGATAGCGACGAATTTGAACGTTCCTACAGAGAAGTAAATCGGATTGTCGAGGACATTCAAAAGACAATCAACCGAAAAGGAAGGCTGAAAATTCCTCCCGAAGTCGTGAAAGGTTTTGTCGATTCTACCAAACACTTCTATTTTGACGGGCAGGAAAGAGAGCTGTACCTCAAGAAGATAAGAGGCAATGAAAGCCTGACCACGGACGAGCTGGAGAGACTCATTGCGATTTTTCGAAAATCACTCGACGCGAATCCAGAATCGGAAGAAAAGAAACTGTTGTTAGAGCAGCTAAACGTCGAGTACGAATTCGGAGATCGGATCGATCACATACGAAAGCAAATGCTAGCCGATATTGACCTCGTAGATACCATTCAAAACCATCAGCAAAAAATTGCCTACATGCGGAAGTATGAAGAACTCCTCCAAAAATTGTTGACAGAATGGAGAAAGGAAGTCCGTGCCATCATACGAGAAGAGTCGATCCTGCAGAAACTAGAAGAATCACTGATCGCAGAAGGAATCGACCTTGCCCTCTCACCAGAGGAAATACCGGAACCCCTTGTCCGTCAAACGATTGCCGAAATGGTCAAGGAAGATGCAGAGAAAATAGCGAAAAGGATCAAAGAGAAAGGTGGACTGCAATCCTAAGGGTTGTAGTCCTTTTTCGTTTACTGAAAAAATCGGACAAAAAACGTGGAGAATCCTGTCCGAGTATTTGTTTCCTCCCTTCGATAAAGTAGAGCCATAAACGTTTTGTTGTTCATTCTTTGTCCCTAACGAAGCAGCAGTACCGTCCGTGTGGTAACCAGTCTGACTCCACAGACACTTCAAAACCTTCGTTCGGGAAAGTAGAAGGCTACAAAACGAACCATACCTACCTTGAAGGGAGACCTGTACCATGAAATTTTCCAGAAACAACAAACCACTGTTCCAAATTCCAGAGGAAGGATTCTACGCAGCCAAGATCCTGTCTTGGCGAGAAGGCAAGGCCAGAAATACGATGTTTGGCCTCACGCCTACTGCCAATGTCTTCTTCGAACTGAATAACGGCATGAAAGTGGCGCAGTCCATGCTAATCTTTCCGGGGCCGACTTCCCTGATCGAGAAGCTGGTCAATGTTACGCTGGGCGAAGCCGACGAAGAAGTAGACCTGAACGATCTGATTGGCCAAGAGTGCGGCGTGGAGATTCGTCACAACCATGTAGGTGGCACTACCTACGCGAATGTGGTCGATGTGTTTCCGATCAGTGAACTAGAGCTAGAAGAGGAAGTAGCAGAAGAGCCAACAGAGATGGACGACATGGATAACTCAGACGACCTGGGAGACCTGTAAGCCATCCAGATTCCTTGGGGGGAGGCGGCACTGCCTTCCTCTTCTCTACACTTCCATCTGAAAGGAGCTACAACCATGACCACTCCGCAAACCGAAACCAGCAAGCGTCTGCGCATCAGCCACGAAGAACTCAAACAGGGCCGTTCCTTCTCCATCGGCGACTTCGAACTGAACCACAACGGCCTTTTTCTCAAGAAGATCGACAAGGATACGAACAAAGAGACGATCCTCAAGGTCTGCGAGCCGTTGTTCGTCAAACAAACGGTACAAAACCTGGATACCAAGGACGTCCATCTGGATCTGTGTTACAAGTTCAAGGGAGCCTACCAAGAGCTGCCGATCGGGATGGGGCAACTCGTCCCAAGCGAGCTGATCAAACTCATGGCCAAAGGCGTAGACATTCCCCACGAGTTTGTCAAAGTGATTGCCACCTACCTGAGGGAACAGCAAAAACGTGCCCCGCACAAAGTATTGTTCCACCATGTCGGCTGGCATCGTGACCCGCAGGATCAACTGGTGTTTCGCCACAATCGCATGATTTCCACCGACCCAACCGCTACAGCAACCAACGACAACGAACAAGGACTCTACAATCTGCAACCCAGAGGAGACCTTGCTACATGGGTGAACATGGTTCAGCAGGAAGTCGTCGGCCATGCACCGCTCGAAACCGTTCTAGCCGCTGGATTTGCATCTGCCATCCTTGGATACCTCTCCTACCAGTACGACGACGTGGATACGCTCGTCCTGCACCTGAACGGGAACAGTACCCAAGGCAAAACAACGGCAGCGCTGCTCGGTGTCTCCGTCTTTGGCATGCCTTCGCACAAAAAAAGAGGGCTGGGCAAATCGTGGAACGGAACGACCAACTCCCTGATCAACATGTTGGGTGGAAACTTCGGCATCCCCATCGTTCTCGACGAATTGTCCATGAACAACGCAGCCTCCCTGACTAGTGTTCTGTATGTACTGGCATCAGGGCAAGAAAAGGCCCGTCTCACCGACACCATCCAGCAGCGCAAACAGGGCATGTGGGCCTTGGTGATTCTCTCCACGGGGGAGCAGTCCATTTTCGAGCGGACGAATCACAATGTCGGCCTGACGGTTCGGACGTTCGAATTCTCCAACATCTCCTGGACGCAATCTGCTGCCCATGCCGATGCCATTCGGCAGGTGATACAGGAACACTACGGTCACGCAGGAGAAGCGTTCGTCCAATACCTGTTCGATCAAGGGCTTGGCATTGTCGACCAGACGTGGAAGGATTGGCAAGAACGTTGCACCGAAGTGTTGCCGGATACTCCATTTCGTACACGGATTGCCAAAAAGTACGCGATTCTCCTGTCAGCAGCAGAGCTTGCCAACCGCGCCTTGTCCCTCAACCTTCGACTCGATGAGATTCTGGCGTTTCTGGTCAAGCAGGAAGAGACCATCAGCGAACAGCGCGACATTGGCAAGAAAGCGTGGCAGCTGGTCGTACAACTAATCATCCAGCATCAGGCCAACTTCCGCAAAGAAGGGATCTACTTCCATCCCATCAACTGCTGGGGCAAGATGATTCCACAAGGCAGCTACGTCGAAGTCGCCTTCCTCAAACACGTGCTGGAACAGCAGCTCAAGGAACTTGGTTTCGACGATCCAAAAGTTGTTCTGCGTAACTGGAAAGATAATCAGTTGCTGCTCACCGAAAGAGACCGCACGACAAAGCGTACCCGCATTTTCGAGGAATCTGAGCAAGAAGAACGGCAAAAAGCCCTTGGGTTGGGAAGTACCAAACCACCGAAAAAACTGGAAGATACGACGTACAGTCTCAAGATACCAAAGGAGTTGTTAGAGGGCCTTGTCCGAAGCGGTAGACCCCCACAGGAAATTTCTCTCGATTCAGAAGAGTAAGGCAAGGAGGGCAAAGGAGCCTTCCTTTGCCAAACTCACACCCAAAAACAAGGAGGAATCTCATATGAAAACGATGACTGCCACCGATAGCCTTTTGCTCTCGCAAGCCATTCCCCTCTTTTTGGACTGGCTTAAAGCCAGAGGGATGCGAGAAGAAACCCTGAGAGGGTACAAGATGGATGTCAACCAATTCCTGAAATGGATGGCAGAGCGCTCCAACGGCCCTGTGTTTGTAGACGAAGTGCGGCATACCCATGTCGAAGCGTTCGTGGAGTACCTGACCAACGACCGAGACAGCAAGCCGAGAACGATCAACCGGAAGATCAATGCTCTTTCCACTTTCTTCACATGCCTGAAGAAAAAGAAGCTGGTTCTGGAAAATCCCGTGGAGGACGTAGAGCGAGTCAAGGTACCGGAATCTGAGCGTACCTACCTCAACAAGGACGAGATCGAAGCCATCATAAACGCGATTCAGCATCCTGTCGTTCGAGCGTTTGCCATGATGATGGCTCACACAGGCATCCGCGTCAACGAGTGCATCAACCTCACGCTACAAGATGTGGACTTGGAAGAAGGTTTTGTCCAGGTGGTCAACGGAAAGGGTGGCAAAAACCGGCGGATTCCCATGAATCCTCAGCTGGTACAACACATGAAGGAGTACTTGGAACTACACCGTCCTGCTACCGATTCGCTCTTCTTTTTTGCGCTCAAGAAAACGGGTACCGTTAGCGAGCAGTACGTCAATCGCTTGCTCAAGGAGGCGTGTCAGGAAGTAGGCATCCAGAAACACGTCACCAGCCACATCCTGCGCCATTCCTTTGCCAGCTACCTCGTCAAGAAGGATACCCATGTGGCCGTGATCCAGCGCCTGTTGGGACACGCTAGCCTCAAGACAACCTCGGTGTACCTGCACGTCCAGCAGACCGACCTGCAGGAAGCCGTAAATCGCATCGATTTCTAAGGAGGAAAACGACATGGCATTCGATCCCAGCGTGTACGAAGACGAGAAAATCAAGACGACGCTTGCTCTCTTGGCACAAGGCAAAAGCAAGCAGGAGATCACCGAATACTTTGGCCACAAAGGATGGTTTACGATCGACCAGTACTTTCGCAGAAGAGGATTTCGCTGGAACGGCAATACGTTCGTTCCTGAAGAAACGGACACCCCTTCGGCAACAGAAGATGCCCGATTCCTCAACAGTAAAGCAGGGCAGATCATCCGTCAGCTGAGCCAGAGCAGCGCCAACATCCGTCAGGTCGCCCTCAAGAACGGATTCGCCACCGTGGACGAGATGGGGGAGTACATGAAAGGGCAAGGGTTCGTCTGGAACAGCGAGCAAGAAAACTACGTCTACAGCGAGAGTGTCGGCAAAAAGCAGAGGGATACGCTCACGGCTGCGTCACAGGTCGCTTCTCAGCCAGTAGAGGGCCTGGAAGACTACCAGCAGCTGCTGGCCTACCTGTTGGCCCGAAAAGAGAAGCTGTTCGCCCTTCTGGACACGGAAAACGAGGGCACCCTGCCCAGGTACAAGTTCCGAGGAGCCAAAGCCAACAAAACACTTGGATTTCCCACCTCTCTGCTGACACTCCTAAGCGACTTCAGCAAGGAGTACAACGTCACCCAGAGAGACATAATAGAGGTAGCTCTGGCAGAGTTTTTCCGAAAGTACGGGTACGAAGAACAACTGAACAGTGTGTTGCAAGCGTAGCGGGGAGCGGGTACAACCTCCCCGCTTTTCGTTGCAGTCTGGACAAGGGTTTCCCGCAATACCCGTTTTCCCGCGCCGAAAGGGGGTGTCCCTAAAAAGCGAAAACACCACCACCTGCAGTACGGAGATAGTGAGTTAACCGTTCTGGGGGTGGGGGGTTCCTCGTACGGTAGTTCTCTACGAGTGGCTTTCGTGCCCTTCCGACTGTTCTCTAATCCTTTCCTATGATTTGCCTGACGGTTTTCTTCCTATTATATAGTCCTGCTATTTTCTTCTCTTCTTTAGAAAGAACATTTTGGTTGTGGATTTCGTGTTCTTACCTTTTTTTTCGGGATTTTCGGGAATTGCGGGGTTTTGATCTGCTGCAAGAAAAGGGTGGGTTTCCACTTGCGGGTTTTCTGCGGTTTTTGCGGGGAGTTTTTCGGTTTTTTTCTCGTTCGGCTTTCTCTCGTTTTTTCCTAGGCTCTGCAACAAACTACTCTGCTTTCACTCGGCTTTTCCTAAGCTGCCTGACAAACCGATTGCCGGATTCCTTGAGCTGCATGGGTTTTGTGGCTATCCAGAGAACTGGAAATTTTTAGTGGGTTTTGTGCTATTAACGCAACTCAAGTTCAAGTTGTATTCGGAACAAAAGTTAAAAAATCCGTTGCTGAAGATGAGTCTAACTACTTGGTAAACGGAACTGCTCTTACTGCATCCGCTCTGTTCGGTGGAGCTGGTTCTACTGCTACGCTGCAGGAAGATGGTAAAACAGTCATCCTGGAAGCAAATACTGTAGCTTTGGCCAACGATATTTCCTTCACATTGACTGTGCAAAATATCGTAGATGAGAACTATGCAGCAATTCCGAAAACAAACAAAGTAGTAACCGGTAGCGATAATACAGCGCCAACAGTATCTACTGTTACTGCATCCGCAGGAGCAAGTGGTACCAAATCTGTAAAGGTAAAATTCAGCGAACCGATGCACCTCGGTAACATCGGAACATACTCTGTAAATGGTCAACCTGCAGTGGCTGCCCTGTCTGGTACTGATAACACTGTGGTTAACCTGACAACATCTCAAACTTTAGTTCCTGGTACAGAATACACCTTGCAAGTAAGTGGTGTGAGCGATTCCGAGGGCAACATCAACACATCTGAATCCAAGACATTCACTGTATCTACTTCTGCAGTTGCACCGACAATCACTAGCGTAACTCAGAAATATGGATTCATCGCAGTAACCTTTGATCAACCAATTTCTAGCGACAGCCTGAATGACCTGTCTGTGGGCGTAAACAACGCTACTGACGATGTGACTCTCACTAAGATGGGTTCTGGTACTCCATATGTAACTGTAATTGGACTTGATCCAGAGGATAGCACCAATAAGACTGTTTTGATTACTGTAGCTAACACTGTATACGGTTCTGGTACTACAGCATCTGCGGAACTCAAAATTAAGAACATCTATGATGTGTATGGTAACAAAATGGCTGACTACACTCAAACTATCAGCTTGACTAAGGATACTACTAAACCAACTCTTGTATCCGCTACTCTCGATAGAACCAACAAGCAAGATGTTATTCTTGAGTTTAGTGAACCAGTTCAGCTGCCAGTAATCACCAACGAAATCACTGCTCTCAATACAACTACTGCAACCGATGTAAGTTCTTCTTACACTACAAACGTGGGTGTTCAAGTACTTGTAGATGAGAGTGGAGATCCTGTAGCTGCAGGTGTAAACCAATCTAAGTTTGTTAAGTTGCCATTGGAGGCAGCACTCGCAGCTGGATCTTACCAATTCTCTGTACCAGCTGGCCTGATTCAAGACGTTGTGGGTAACAGCAATGCAGCGTTCAACTTCAACCTGACTGCCGATGCTGCTTCTGATACTACACGTCCAGTGGTAACTCTGAAGGCAAGCCCTGCTGCCGCTGTAGTGAATGGTAAAAACACAATTCAAGTTGAGTTCGATGAAGAAGTTCGTTTGGCAGATGCAACTAACCTCAACAACTACATCCTGAATGGTGCAGCACTGCCAGCTGGAACAGTTATTACCAACGTATCCGCAACACCTACTGACTATGATAAGTTCTTGATTACCTTGCCAGCAGATGCGGTCACAGCTGATGTTACTAACGCGACTCTGATCGTAAGCAACATCCGTGACGTAGCTGGAAACGCAGTAGCTACTACAACCCTGAACGACTTTAACACTGGTGCTACAGTTGACTTGGCTGATACTAAACTGCCGACCATTGTGTCTGCAGAGGCGACTGCTGATGACACTTTGGTACTCACCTTCAGTGAACCTGTAGTAGCTAATGGCGACGGCACTGGGGCAGCAGAACTCAACATTGGATCTGTAGCAATTAACCTCGATGCTGAAACTGTAAGTTCTGTTGGTAATAAGGTAACAATTACCTTGGCTGCTGGCGGACTTGGCGCAGTTGACTTCTCTAGCGATACGCTCACAGTAACTGCTGGTGCATTCCAAGATAAAGCAGCAACAGCTAATGGTATCGATGCAATCGTTGCAGCTGATGACCTTGCGGTTACAGACAAGTTCGCGGATGTAACAGGTGGTTCTGTAGCTACTACCGATAACGGTGCAGTTAGCGATACAGACAACATCTCTGAAATTGCTGTAAATATCACTGCACCTACTAACGCAGCAGTAGATACTGTAACTAAATACCATGTTTACATCGCAGATGCAGGTGCAGCAGACCTGACTACTGTAGAAGATGTTGAAGCTAACCTCACTAAGCTGGTTACTTGGACAGCATCTAAAGCAGGTTCCGCTCAAGTAATCCCTGCGACTGCTGGACTGACATTGTCTGATGGTACCGCTGTTGCTGGCTTCAATGGATCTGTTGATACCTACATTGTTGTAGAAGACGACAAAGGTAACAAAGCATTGATTAAACAACTCGCAGCAGCAGTTAATATTGCTGACTAATAGCGATTAAGAAAAGAGCCCAATTACTTGGGCTCTTTTCTTTTTTTAGGGATTGGTGCGTGTGAACAACAGAGAATGTCGAAAGGATCTACCTTTCAAGGGGTAGCCTCTTTCTTTTTGCTAGAACTCACTGAAAATAGCTCATTAAACTCGCTGAATTACTTTTGGTATCAATCTCCTAGATAGCTGAATCTAGACAAGTCAAGTAATTAGGGCTTGCTGAACGATCAAAAAATCCAGTAGGGACAAGGGTTTGAGGCACATTTCGTCGAATTCATATGCAAGGAAATCGTTTCATAATGATGAAAAACCGTGCACATGGAGGATGACGATCATGTACCAACCGTACGCCAACGAGGAAAACCAATTGCTACTGCCGAGCGATTTTTTCTTGCCATTCGGCGGTCGTCTGAATCCGGACAACAAGCTCGCACAGATGATCCCTTGGGCGCGGTTGGATCACAAGTATGCAAAGTCCTTCAAGAAATCGTTTCGCGGTCAAAAGGCGGTTTCGGTTCGGATGGCGCTTGGCGCCTTGATCA